>DAHUYF010000143.1 GCA_027315365.1 Rhodospirillales bacterium
GTAATATTCTCGCGCAAGCTGTTCGCGCTGCACACAGCCGGCGAACTCGTTCGTGCCCTCGTGAAAGCCGTAACTCTGGCAGGTCGCGATGTCCCGGGCTCGGAGTTCCGCAGCCGAGGCGCATCCGCCGAGGCCAAATGCGACGGCGCCGAGCAGGACCGGAACGATTTTCTTTCGCATGCCAGCCTCCCCGCTTCGGTGCCGATGTCCTGTGTCGCGTCAGCGGGTGATATAGACGCTGCCGCGCGATCTGCAAAGGCAGTGCGCCCGCTCGGCCGGCCCGACTGACGGCCGCATGAACTCGATTTAATGCGCGGCGTAGGCCCTCTGTAATGTCACGGCCCCACCTGACATGGAGGCCTGCCTGTGCGGGCCAACGCTCCGGCGCCCGGACGTTCGGCGCCGCCTCGAAGGGAGGCCATGATGCGCCTCGCTCACTCGCTCACTCGGAAGCTCGTCTTCCTCGGTGTTGTCGCGACCGCGGCGGCGACAATTACCGCGGCGCCACCGGCGGTCGCGCAGTATTACAGCGCCTGCCCGGCGGGGTATTACGTCGCGCCAGGCTATGGCTGTCTCCCCTACGCCTACGCCCCCGGCTACGGCTACGCGCCTGACGAAGCCTATGGCTTCGGCTATGTCGGCGGTTGGGGCGGCTGGCCGTACGGTTGGGGCTGGGGGCATGCTGGCTGGGGGCATGCTGGCTGGGGCCATGGCGGCTGGGGCCATGGCGGCTGGGGTCGCGCCGGCTGGGGCCACGGCGGTTGGGGCCATCATGGTGGTTGGGGCCATGGCGGTGGTGGCCATGGCGGCGGCCACGGCGGAGGGGGGCACGGGCGCTGACTCCTACGGGTCGCGTGCCCCCCCGGGAGGTCCGCCATCGGCGCGCCGGTCATCGCGCCGTGAACAGGCTGACGAACAGGACGAGGCCGATCAGCAAGGCCGTCCAGGTCAACTCGGTGGCATTGAGCGCGAGCCAGGTCCGCCACGCCCGCTTCCAGCCTTTCACGCTCGCCGGCGCACCGCGATCCGACAGGCTCGCTCGCGCCGCGAACGCCGTCGCGCTCCAGGGCGCTTTCAAGACCATGCCCGCAGCGCGGCGTAGCCGATGACGAGCACGAGAAAAGCGATCGGGAGGACGACCGGGGGAACGAACCATGAGCGCATAAGGGGCACCTTTCCAACGCTGTAGCGGTGCAGGAAGCCGGCAACTACTCGCGACGGTCCGAGTACAAATCCTGCCGTTCGGCTTCCTCTTTCGACAGCACCGTATCGCGCAACCGCGCCAATCGCGCCTGCGCCGCGACGGCTCGCGCCTTGAACGACCGGCCGAGCCTCATCAATGTTTCGTAGTCGATCTGCGGCACCAAAGACGATCGCGCCTCGCGAAAACTGCGCGCCGCCTGGCGGCGAAAATAGGACATCGACATCCTCGCTTTCCTTCCTCAAGCACCCGAGGCTCGATCGTCGCATCAGTCGGACGGCGCGTGCCGCCGCCGAGCCGCCGCCACCGCGCCGCCCGGTTATCGCCGTGGCCGGCGTCTCCTGGAAAGAAGATCCCATACGTTCAGATGGGTCACGGTCTCGCGCTCCGCGCCGCCGGCAAACCGGCGGTCGATATCGACCGCCATCCGGCTGGCCGTGCGCAACGCCCAGGCGTCGTAGCGCCGGTTGAGACGCATCATCGCGGTCCAGATCTTCATCGTCGCTTCTCCTCTCGGACAGGGTTCGCCGGCTCAGCCGGTCTGCGGCGCGGTCCCGATGTCTCGAGGCGGTTCTTCTATGCCGCGCTTTTGAGCGGTGCCGCCGTGCTCGACGGCGCCTGGCCGGCCAGTACCAGGGCGGATGCCGGGTTCAAGCTGTCGACCATCGCGGTCGGGATCAGGATCGTGGCGCCGCGCTCCTTCGTCGTCTCGTAGATGATGTTCATGGCGCGCAGTTGGAGCGCCGCGGGGTGATCGGCATAGATGGTGGCGGCCTCGACGAATTTTCCGGCAATCTCGGCTTCGGCCGAGCCGAGGATGACCCGCGCCTGCTTCTCGCGCTCCGCCTGCGCCTGACGGGACATGGCGTCCTGCAGCGCCACCGGGATAGCGACGTCGCGGATCTCGACCGACGACACCGACACGCCCCACGCCTGGGTCTTGGCGCCGATCTCGTCCCGCAGCCGCTCGTCGGCGGTCTTTCTGTCGGAGAGGAGTGCCGCCAGCATCGAGGCGCCGATCATCTCGCGCAACGAGGTCTGGGCGACGCGGTCGATCGCCTGGCGGTAATTGGTGATCTTCAAGGCGGCTTTTTCCGCGTCGTGAACGTGCCAGAAGATGATCGCGTCGACGTTGACGGGGACGGTGTCCTTGGTGAGCGCCTGCTCGGCATTGAAGGCCGTGGTCTGGATACGCTCGTCGATGACCGCGGCGACGTTGTCCAAAACCGGAATGATCATGAAGAGTCCCGGCCCTTTGACGGCTTGAAGCTTGCCGGCGCGCAGGATGACGAATTTTTCCCAGGCATTCGCCATCTTCAGCGACAGCACGATGAGGCCGGCGGCCACGAGCCAGGGTAGCGCCAGGTAGGGGTTGGCCCAGGTACCGATGGCAGCGGCGAGCAGCACGCAGAGAGCCGCCAGAAAGAGAGTGATCGGGTTCATGGTTGATACTCCTTTATGCAGCTTCGCACCTCGGCAGCTCTCGCGCCGGCGCCGGCGCCGTCCGTCTCGGCCAGGCCTCAAGGCAGGGTCGGCGCGCCCGAACTACAGCGGGAGGGACTTGCCATGGTGTTCTACGTGATACTTGGTCGCCTCGTTGCCATGGCGGATGGCCTGTTGCGTATGGCCATGCGCGACGAGGGCTTGATGCGCGGCATGGGCGTAGTCCTTCTCCGCGTAGTTTCGCGAGGCTTCGCGATGATGCCACGCTGCCTGCTCGTGATGGCTTGCCGCAGCTTCGTGGTGCTCGGTTCCGCTGAGTATCTTGCTCATGAGGTCCTCCAATTCCGGCGGGTCTGGATGCGCGCCGGCCGGCAAAGGCGTTGGTCCGCGGGCCGTTCCCGCGGGTGTCGACGGAAAATCAGGGGCGAAAGACCGCGCGCTCCGGCGACGCCGACGGAATGACGGGAACCGCGCGGCCTCGTGCGCTGACCGCACCTCCGATCGTCGGAGTTTTCGCTCTACCGGATATGGCTACTCGCGGCGGTCTTTACGACAGCGGCATCGAACGCCGCGGCATAACAGCATCGCTTCGGCAGGTTGCGGACCGCCCTGTCATGGCTTCTCCCGCCGCCCGCGGTCGGATCGCCTGCCCCGGCGTCGGCGCGACGCCGGGCCGCGCCGGCGCCCGCGCGGCACCCGAAAAGCAGGAACCCGGGCCATCTCTCCTTGTAATGGGCGACGAGCCGTCCCATTTGCGCTTGGCACTCTCAGCTGCGGAGTGCCAATAGGCATGGGGAGCGTTGCATGAAATTTCGTCCGTTGCACGACCGGGTCGTGGTCCGCCGCCTGGCGGCAGAGGAGAAGACCGTCGGCGGGATCATCATTCCCGATACCGCCAAGGAGAAGCCGCAGGAGGGCGAGATCGTCGCCGTGGGCCCGGGCGTCCGGGACGAGGCGGGCACGCTCCAGCCGCTCGACGTCCAGGCCGGCGACCGTGTGCTGTTCGGCAAATGGTCGGGCACCGAGGTCAAGCTCGATGGCGAAGAGCTCATCATCATGAAGGAAAGCGACGTCATGGGCGTGATCGAGGGCAAGCCGTCCAAGATCAAGAAAGTCGCCTGAGGGAGATAAGCTATGGCAGCAAAAGAAGTTAAGTTCCAGACCGACGCGCGCGACAGGATGCTGCGCGGCATCGACATTCTCGCCCATGCGGTGCGGGTGACGCTCGGCCCCAAGGGCCGCAATGTGGTGATCGACAAGTCGTACGGCGCACCGCGCATCACCAAGGACGGCGTCACCGTCGCCAAGGAGATCGAGCTCGCCGACAAGTTCGAGAACATGGGCGCCCAGATGATTCGCGAAGTGGCGACCCGGACCAGCGATCAGGCGGGCGACGGCACGACCACCGCGACGGTCCTTGCCCATGCGATCGTGCGCGAGGGCGTCAAGGCGGTGGCCGCCGGCCTCAACCCGATGGATCTCAAGCGCGGCATCGAAACTGCCGTCGAGGCGGTGGTCGAGGACCTGAAGAAGCGTTCGAAGAAGGTCTCGACGAACCAAGAGGTGGCCCAGGTCGGGACGATCTCCGCCAATGGCGACAAAGAGGTCGGCGAGATGCTCTCGAAGGCGATGCAGAAGGTCGGCAACGAAGGCGTCATCACGGTCGAGGAGGCGAAGGGCCTGGACACCGAACTCGACATCGTCGAGGGCATGCAGTTCGACCGCGGCTACATCTCGCCATACTTCGTCACGAACGCGGAGAAGATGGTCTGCGAGCTCGAGGATCCCTACATCCTCATTCACGAGAAGAAGCTCTCTACCCTTCAATCCCTGCTGCCGCTGCTCGAGGCTGTCGTCCAGAGCAGCCGTCCATTGTTGATCATCGCCGAGGATATCGAGGGCGAGGCGCTCGCAACGCTGGTCGTGAACAAGCTGCGCGGCGGCCTGAAGGTGGCGGCGGTGAAAGCGCCGGGCTTCGGCGACCGCCGCAAGGCGATGCTCGAGGATATTGCCATCCTGACGGCGGGCCAGCTCATCAGCGAAGATATCGGCGTCAAGCTGGAAAACGTCACGCTTAACATGCTCGGCAAGGCGAAAAAGGTCCGCATCGACAAGGAAAACACCACCGTCATCGACGGCGCCGGCAAAAAGCAGGACATCCAGGGGCGGATCGCCCAGATCAAGGCGCAGATCGAGGAGACCACGTCGGACTACGACCGCGAGAAGCTTCAGGAGCGCCTGGCGAAACTGGCGGGCGGCGTCGCCATCATTCGCGTCGGCGGCGTCACCGAGGTCGAGGTGAAGGAGCGCAAGGATCGCGTCGACGATGCGATGCACGCGACGCGCGCGGCGGTCGAGGAAGGCGTCGTCGCCGGCGGCGGAGCGGCGTTGCTCTACGCCACCAAGGCGCTCGCCAGGCTGAAATCCGAAAATGGCGACCAGAGGGTCGGCATCGACATTGTCCGCCGGGCACTTCAAGCGCCGGTGCGACAGATTGCCGAGAATGCCGGCGTCGATGGCTCGATCGTCGTCGGCAAACTGCTCGACAAGGACGATGCCAACTGGGGCTATGATGCGCAGACTGGCGAGTATGTCGACATGCTGAAGGCCGGCATCATCGACCCGACCAAGGTCGTCCGTCTTGCCTTGCAGGATGCAGCCTCGGTAGCGGGCCTGCTCGTCACCACCGAAGCAATGGTCGCGGAGAAGGTCGAGACGAAGCCCGCTCCGGGCATGTCGGCGGGCGGCGGGGCAGGGGGAATGGACTTCTAGGCGGGAACTCGCCGGCGGCTCCACGTTCGGTTGTCATGGCCGGGCCTGCCTGAGCGAAGCCGTTTCGGCTTCGCGCCGGCGGGTCCGGCCATCGACGTCTTGCGGCAACCGCCGAAAGACATGGGCGGCTCTTATGATTTTGTCTTCTCCTTGATCTCGATCGGCGAGAAATCGGCCTGACGGCGACAGATAAACTGTCAGAGTTGCGCCATAAATCGACGCCGCTCCTTAAATGTCATCATGACAATTACTATATCAGATGACAGAACCGATAAATATTCGTTTTGTGGCGCAAATCGAGCCACATGAAATCCCCCGGTTCCCAACCTTCGGCAAGGGCCGGCGCCACCGCTGCTCTCCGCTTGCCGCCGCGATCGCATCCGCCCGCGCCGCCGGGAGAGATCTCGCCAAGGAGGCACATCATGAGCCTGGGCACCATCCTGCTGGTCGTCGTCATCGTCCTGCTCATCGGCGCGCTGCCGAATTGGCGGCACAGCGCCAATTGGGGCTACTTCCCGAGCGGTGGATTGGGGATCGCGCTGATCGTCGTCCTGGTGCTGCTGGTCATGGGCCGGGTCTAGCCCCGGCTGCCTGGACGCGCCTGCTTCACCCTCGGATGCGGAGAAAGCCCATGAACACCATCGTTCGAACCATCGCCGCCGCTGCCGTCCTCGCCTCGGCGCTCGCCCTCGGCGCCTGCGCGCAGACCAAGACCAGCGAGAGCACCGGTGCCTATGTCGACGACGCCGCGATCACCGGCAAGGTCAAGACCGCGATCCTGCAGGACGCGGCGCTCAAGGTGATGGATATCCACGTCGATACCTACAAGAGCGTCGTGCAGTTGAGCGGCTTCGTCGACACGCCGCAGATGATCGGGCAGGCCGGCGCGGTGGCGAGCCAGGTGAGCGGCGTCGCCTCGGTGCAGAACGATCTCCTCGTGAAATAGGCAAAGGCGGCGGCGGTCGCGAGCGGGAAAGCCCGGATGGAAGCGCCTCATGACAAGATCGACGGCCGGGCCGCGATCGCCGGGCTGGTGACGCTGGCGCTCGTTCTCGGCATGGAGGGGCTGTTCGTCGCGGCGAGCCTGGACCGGCACGCCGCCGCGCAGTCGCCGCCGGAATGGTCCGACAGCCTGATCCGGTCGGTGGCCAGCCCGAAATACCAGTGACCGCGCGCCGTGTCGTGAATAGTGGAGGGCCCAATGGCACTTTCCTCGGAGTTCTCGCTGCTTCATTCCGAGCTCAACGACTTTCTCTTCGCGCAGATCGGCGCCGAAGAGAGCGGCGCGCCGCTCACCGTGCTCTCGGCGCTGACGCGCCTCGGCACTGATCCCTGGGCGGAAGGCGCCCGGCTGTCGGATCTGCCCAAGGGCGCCGCGGCCCGGGCACTGGTGCCGGCGATCGCGATGTTCCCCACCGCCGGGCGCAGCGCCGCCGAGGTTACGAAGCTGGCGGAGCGGCTGGCGGCCCTGCTGCCGCAGCACGCTCCTCGCCTGGCGCCGCACCCCGCCGCGGGCGGCGGTCGCCTGCTGCGCATCGGCGTGCCCGGGCTATGGCTTCTCGCCCTCGGCCTGCTTCTGCTTCTCCTCACCATGGGCGTGCACGGGCTGCTCTCCGGGCAATAGGCGCGCCGGACAGCCGTCTCAGGGCAGGAGCCCGGCCTCGCGATAGTACCGGAGCGCGCCCGGGTGGATCGGGATCACCGCCTCGCTGGGCACCATGTCCCGCTTGGTGAGCGTCGCCAGGGCGGGATGCAGGCGCCGGAAATCGGCAAAATCCTCGAACACCGCCTTGACCACGGCATAAGCGAGATCGTCGGACTGCCGCGCCGAGGTGATGAGCAGCGTCTGCGTGCCGAATGTCGGCGTGTCCCGGGGGTTGCCGTCATACATGCCGCCCGGGATGACCGAGGCGACATAGTAGGGATGCGTCGCAAGCAGGCGGGCGATGGGCGGTCCGGCGACGCGCACCAGGCGCGCGCGGCATTCGCTCGTCGCTTCCTGCGTCAGGCCGTCGGGATGCGCCGCTTCGAAGATGATGGCGTCGACCTCGCCATGGCACAGCGTCTGGTTCTGCTCGGCCGGTCCGAGCTCGAGCGCGCGATCGAAATCGGAGATCGTCCAGCCATAGGAGCCGAGGACGACGTCGCGCGTGAAGGTGTAGCCGGCGCCGACCGTGCCGATGCCGACACGCTTGCCGCGCAGGTCCTGGAAATCGCGGATCTCGGAATCGGCCCGGGCGATGACGGTGAAGGATTCCCGTTGCAGCGCGAGGACCGTGCGCAGCTCCCGATCGGGGCCGATTGCGGCAAAGGAGCCCTCGCCGCGATAGGCGCCATAGGCGAGATCCGACTGGGTCAGGCCGAAGGTCGCCTCGCCGCCGCGAACCTTCTCGACATTCGCCGCCGCGCCCTCCGACACGATCGCGCCGCAGCGCATGGCGCGATCGTCGGCTTCGGCGAGATTGACGATGCGGCAGATGGCGTTGCCCACGGGATAGTAGATGGCGGCGGGGTTGGCCGTCGCGATCGTCACCGGCGGGCGCTCGGCAATGGTGATCGGCGCCAGGCACGACGCCACGGTCGTTGCCACCGCCGCGGCGGCCGCTGGAAACCATATTCCGCGCTTCATGGCCAGGTCCTTATCCTCCGGGGCGCACGCTATGTATCGAGCCGATAGACGATCTGCGCGGCGTCGCGCTCGAATTCGCCGTGCACCCATTGACCGCCGGCGTCGTACCAGATGCTGCCGGCCAGATAGGGCGTGATGAAGCGGTAGCGCGTGGCGCGAAGCTGACGGCCGCCGACCTCGATCTCTTCGTCGGCGAGCTGGCGCACGCTCACGCCGATGACGCCGCCATGTTGCGCGTCGATCACGATTGCCTGCCGCAGCACCGCCGGCGTCCACAAATCGTTCGAGGTCAGGGTGCCGGGCGCGGCGAGGAAAGGAAGATCCTTGCTGACGACGCGAAAGCCCTGAGGCGTTGCCGCGCCCGTGACGTGAAGCGTCTCGCCGTGCTCGACCGTCTCGCTGGTCAGCGAGACGAGCCGCCCGTCGCGCCAGCGCTCCTCCGAGCGGTGACTGAAGGAGAACACGGTGAAGAACAGCGCCTTGACCAGGAGATCGATCTCGGTGGTGACCCGGATGTCGCCGGTCGAGGGGAAATAGGACACCCGATGCGCGCCGATGCGATCGCCCTTGTAGAGCACCGAGAACCGCCGGTCGGCGGCTGCGCCCGGAAAGGCCGGCATCGCCGCGGCGCGCGCGATGCGCGGCAGGGCGCCACCGGCCGCCCCGGCGATCGCCGACATCAGCAGCGTGCGCCGAGGGATCGATTTCGGGCGCGATACGGTGGGGCTGTCCGGTCGGCGGGGCATGGGCTGGA
>DAHUYF010000024.1 GCA_027315365.1 Rhodospirillales bacterium
GGCAAGGCGGGCCTGGCGGTAGCCGCGAAAATCGCTCAGCACGAGGCGCCTGACCGCAAGCCGTCCGGGCTGCACCGCCGCCGCCCGGGGCAGTCCATCCGGTGCCATGTCGCGCATATGGGCATGTTCGCCGGCGTTTGCCAGGCGAGAGGCGCTCATTACGGCCGTATGTCCAAGGCGACCGTCACACGCGACCGTCACACCCGCATCGGCATGAGGACATAGAGCGCGCTCGTATCGGCGCGCTCATGGACGACCGTCGGCGAGGCCGCGTCGGCCATCTGAAAGGCCACCCATTCGCCGCTCATCTGATCGGTGATATCGAGGAGATATCGCGAATTGAAGCCGATCTCGATACTGGGACCGTTGTAACGGACCTCGATCTCCTCGACCGCCGTCCCGTTCTCCGGGCTGGTCGCGGAGAGCGTCAGACTGCCGCGCTCCAGTGCCAGCTTCACCGCGCGACTCTTCTCCGTCGAGATCGTCGACACCCGGTCGACCGCTTCGGCGAAGGGCTTGCACTCGACCTCGAGGAAGCGGTCATTGCCCGCGGGGATGACCCGTTCGTAATCCGGGAAGGTGCCGTCGATCAGCTTCGAGGTCAGCACCGCGTTGCCGAAGCCGAAGCGGATCTTGGTGTCGGACAGCGAGATCTGCACGTCCTGGTCGATCTCGTCGATGAGCTTGCGGAGTTCGTTCACCGTCTTGCGCGGTACGATCACGCCGGGCATGCCGGCGGCGCCCTCCGGCAGCGGAACCTCCATCCGTGCCAGGCGATGGCCGTCGGTCGCGACCGCGCGCAGCATCGGCACGTCGTTGCTCTTGGCGGCATGGAGGAAGATGCCGTTCAGGTAGTAGCGCGTCTCCTCGGTCGAGATGGCAAAGCGCGTGCGATCGATCAGCCGCTTCACGTCGGCCGCCGACAGCGTGAAGCCGTGGGCGAGTTCGCCATCCGCCATCAGCGGGTAGTCTTCCGGCGGCAGGCAGGCCAGCGTGAAGGTGGATCGGCCGGAGCGGACCGTCATCGCCCCTTTGTCGCCGGCGGCGTCGATCTCGATCTGCGCGCCCTCGCGCAGCTTGCGGACGATGTCGTAGAGCGTGTGTGCCGGCGCGGTGGTCGAGCCCTTGCGCACGCCTTGCGCCGCCACCGAGGCGACGATCTCCAGGTCCATGTCGGTGGCGGACAGCGCCAGTTCGCCGCTTTCGGCGCGCAGCAGCACGTTCGACAGGATCGGGATGGTATTGCGGCGCTCGACGACGCTCTGCACATGACCCAGGGCGCGAAGCAGGGCGGTGCGTTCAATGGTCAGTTTCATGGCGGCGGGTTCACGCTCGTTGTGGCGGTTCTTGGCCCCGGAAACCCCTTCGGAAGGCCTACGGGTACCCCCGCCCCAGCGGCCCCTCGGAACCCCAGCGGAACGGTGGGGAACTATAGCATGACGGGCGGCCGTGGTACACCCGCCGACAGGCGGGAAAACCGCGGAAAAATTGGGGGTTGGGGAGAGCTGTCAGCTGTCAGCCGTCAGCCGTCAGCGAGCCGGGTGAGGCAGGCTTGCCTGGCGTCGACGCCCGCCCGCCCGCGCGCTTCCTGCGGCGCCGCGCAGAGGCGCCGCCACTGACGACTCAGCTGCCGGCTGAGAGCTGATCGCTGACGGCTCCCCCTCATGTTTCCAGCATCCGTCGCAGCAGCTCGATGTCCTCGGCCAGCGTTCGGTCGTTGGCCCGCAGCTCCTCGATCTTGCGCACGGCATGCATCACCGTGGTGTGGTCGCGGCCGCCGAACTTGCGGCCGATCTCGGGCAGCGAGCGCGGCGTCAGCTGCTTGCACAGATACATCGCCACCTGGCGCGGCCGTGCCACGGCGCGGGCGCGGCGGGCGGAATGCATGTCGGCGAGGCGGATGTTGTAGTGCTCGGCCACCCGCTTCTGGATCTCGTCGATGGTGACGCGCCGGTCGTTGGCGCGCAGCAGATCGTGCAGCACCTCCTGCGCGCTTTCGATGGTGATGGCGCGGCCGACGAGCTGGGCGTGGGCGACGATACGATTGAGTGCGCCTTCGAGCTCGCGCACGTTGGAGGTGATTTTGTGCGCCAGGAACTCCAGCACCTTAATCGGGATCTGCATGCCCTGATGCTCGGCCTTGGCCTGCAGGATGCCGAGACGCAGCTCGTAGGTGGTGGGGTGGATGTCGGCGACCAGGCCCCAGCCCAGCCGCGAGCGCATGCGCTCCTCCATCCCCTCGAGGTCGGACGGCGACTTGTCGGCGGAGATGATGACCTGCCGGTTCTGGTCGACTAGCGCATTGAAGGTATGGAAGAACTCCTCCTGGGTAGAGTCCTTGCCGCTGATGAACTGCACATCGTCGATCATCAGCACATCGACCGAGCGGAACTGCTCCTTGAAGGCCATGGTGTCCTTGAAGCGCAGCGCCCGGATGAACTGGTACATAAATTTTTCGGCCGAGAGGTAGATCAGCTTGCGCGACGGCTCGTGCGTGCGGATGTGCCAGGCGATGGCGTGCATGAGATGCGTCTTGCCAAGCCCGACCCCGCCGTAAAGGAAGAGCGGGTTGAAGGGCACGGAACGACCTGGGCCGACCGAGGATTCCGCGACCCGGCGCGCGGCCGCGTGAGCGAGTTCATTTGGCTTGCCGACGACGAAATTCTCGAAGGTGAAGCGCGGATCGAGCGCGGCACCGATCTCCTTTTCCTCGCCCTGCTCGTGCGCGGCGGCGCTCTCCTTTTCCCGGCCGGCGGCGGGCTCCCGGCCGACCGGGCTCGCCGGTGCGGCGGGCTCGGCGGCGCCGCTGACGAAGATGTCGATGACCGAGATCGCCGTGTTCTCGGCGTTCCACAGCGCCCGGATGCGATCCGCGTAATGCGCGGCCACCCAGTCGCGCAGGAAGCGCGTCGGCACGCCAATACGCACGCGGCCCTCCTGAACCTCGGCGAGCGTCATCGATTTCAGCCAGCTGCGGAAGGCGGCCTCGCCGAACTCTTCGCGTAGTCGCCCGCGCACGCGCGCCCATTGCCCCTGAATGTCGCTGCCGCTCGCCGGCGTCATCGGCTTCGCCATGCCGTCACTCCTTCGCGCGAGCATGCGGTGCGGCCTTGCCGGTTGGATGGAGCGCGGGCTGCCGCGGCTTATCCATCGTTGTTGCAGGAAGAGTTTGCCAACCGTTTCCCGACGCGCAATGCGCTGTCGAGCTTGATTTTGTTGTCACCACATCCCCCCGGAAGAAACTCACTCACTCGGACGCAAGTTCCCTCGCTCGACGCTGGAGCCGCTCTCCCTCGCCGATTTCGTGACCCGGTAAGCGCAGTTACACGAACGTGCTAACCCTCTACTTACCCGCCCACCGCTAAACGCTTGTCAGCAGTCGCCGGCAACGCAGTTCAGGCCCTTGGCCGTGTCTCGGATCTGCAATTGCCGCCCGTCGAGAACTCTAACGAAGCATCCGGCTTGAAGGCAATATGACCGAAAGGTGAACGCCCCAGATTTTTTCCGCCTGTGGCGGCGAACACGCAATGACGCGCGCGTCACGATTCATCTCGACAAAGAAAAAGCGCCGCAGCTCCTATGGCCTGCGGCGCGTTCTTCGTGCGGCGTGTCGTGTGTGACGGTCAGAGCGCCTTGATGCGCGCGGAGAGGCGCGACAATCTGCGCGAGACGGTGTTCTTGTGCATCACGCCCTTTTGCGCGCCGCGATGCATCTCGGGCTGCGCCTCCTTCAGCGCCGCCCGCGCTCCTTCTTTGTCGCCGGCGGCGATCGCGGCTTCGATCTTCTTGACGAATGTGCGGATGCGGGAAACCCGCGCGCGATTGACCGCGGTGCGCCGTGCGGTCTGGCGGATGCGCTTTTCTGCCGAAACATGTGTGGCCATGGGCCGACCTGCCGTCTTTCAACTTGTCCTGCGGAGAGCGGCGCTTATAGCCGCGCGAGCCGCGCGCGTCAAGCGCGCGGGGCGGACCGTGTGGGGCGGACCGCACGGCGTTAACCGAGGTTAACCCGGGCCCGCCCGTGTGCCGGCGGGCCCGGCCCGGTTGCCGAAAAATGAGGCTACCGATTCCTGAAGTTCGGCTTTCGCTTCTCGACGAAGGCGGCCATGCCTTCCTTCTGGTCCTCGGTCGCGAAGAGCGAGTGGAAGACGCGCCGCTCGAAGCGCACGCCCTCGGCCAGCGTCGTCTCGTAGGCGCGGTTGACGGCTTCCTTGGCAATCATCACCGCCGGCCGCGACAGGCCGGCGATGCGCCGGGCGACGCCGAGCGCCTCCTCCAGCAGCGTCGCGGCGGGCACCACTCGGCTGACGAGGCCGCTGCGCTCGGCCTCGGCCGCATCCATGGTGCGGCCGGTGAGGACCATCTCCATCGCCTTCGCCTTGCCGACGAAACGCGTCAGCCGCTGCGTGCCGCCGGCGCCGGGAATGACGCCCAGCAGGATCTCCGGCTGGCCGAACTTGGCGGTGTCGGCGGCGATGATGGTGTCGCACATCATCGCCACTTCGCAGCCGCCGCCCAGCGCATGGCCCGCCACGGCGGCGATGATCGGCTTGCGGCAGGTGGTGATGCGCTCCCAGCCATCGGTGATGAAGTCCGAGAGATAGACGTCCATATAGCCGCGTCCCGCCATCTCCTTGATGTCGGCGCCGGCGGCGAAGGCCTTGTCGCTGCCGGTGATGATGACGGCGCCGATCGCCTCGTCCGCCTCGAAGCCGTCGAGCGCCCGGCCGAGCTCGCGGACCAGCGCATCGCACAAGGCATTGAGCGCCTTGGGGCGGTTGAGCCGGATGAGGCCCACAGGGCCGTGCGTCTCGACCAGGATGTTTTCATAAGCCATCGAAGACCTCCGCAGATGAGCCGGCGCCGCAACAGACTCCTAACGCGGCGACAGGGTGAAGCCCACGGTGAGCGCCCCGTCGGACCCGTGGAAATCGAGCCGCAGCGTTTCGCCGTCCCGCCGCCATGCATCGGCGCCGGCCGCCTTCCAGCCGAGCTGCGGCAGCGTCGCCGCATAGAAGCGCTGCACCGCGCCGCGTGCGAGCGCGCCGCGGGCTTGCGCCTCGACGATGCGGCCCTGCGGCTTGTCGAAGGTGAGCGCCGAGCCCGCCACCGGCTGCAGTCCCGGCATCAACGGCACGTCCTCGGTGCCGGCGACGAAGCTGTCGGCGAGCGCCGGCGCT
Source organism: Rhodospirillales bacterium (assembly GCA_027315365.1). Taxonomy (GTDB): domain Bacteria; phylum Pseudomonadota; class Alphaproteobacteria; order ATCC43930; family CGMCC-115725; genus DAHUYF01. The sequence goes on from DAHUYF010000024.1 coordinate 5,181, forward strand.
GGGACCAGCAGCAGCAGCAGGAGTGCGACGCGGCGAAGCATGGGGGATCGTAGCCTCATCGCTGGCGCTTGCCGCAATAAAAAGTCGAGCGGCCGGCCTGGACGATCCGCTTGATGCCGTAGCGGCAGGCGCAGTCGGGGCAACGCTCGCCCTCCTTGCCGTAGACCGCCCACTGATGTTGGAAATAGCCCAGTTCCCCCGACGCCTGGACGTAATCCCTGAGGCTCGACCCGCCGGCGGCGATGGCGCGCTCCAGCACCTCGCGGATGGCCTGCGCCAGCCGCTCGGCGCGCATGCCGGTCACCGTGCCGGCGAGCCGCTTGGGCGAGAGCCCGGCATAGTAGAGGCTTTCCGACACATAGATATTGCCGAGCCCGGCAACGACGCGCTGATCGAGCAGCGCCGCCTTGATCGGCGTCGCCTTGCCGTCGAGCCGCGCGGCGAGCGCCGGCCCGTTGAACGCGTTGCCGAGCGGCTCGGGCCCGAGATGCGCGAAGAATTTATGGTGCTCGATCTCCTCGGCGCGGGCGTAGTCGAGCAGGCCGAAGCGGCGGGCATCGTTGAAGCGCAGCTCGGTGCCGTCCTCGAGCGTGAAGATGACGTGATCATGTGGATCGGCGGGTGCTGTCGCGCCGTTTCCCGGCGCCGACAGCACCAGCCGCCCGGACATGCCGAGATGGGCGATGACGACGCCGCCATCATCGAGATGGAGCAGGATGTACTTGGCGCGCCGGCCGAGGCGCAGGACGCGCCGCCCCTCGACGCACTGCCTGAGGTCGGGCGGCATCGGCAGGCGCAGGTCGGCGCGGTTGAGCCTCAATCGCGTCACCCGCCGTCCCTCTAGGCGCAGCGCCAGGCCGCGCCTTACCGTTTCGACTTCCGGCAGCTCGGGCATGGCCGCTGGTGTAGCGCCTCCGGGCCTCAAGCGCTATGGTCCGGGCATGGCGGAGAGCGAAACCGATTTCGGCTATCGCCGGGTCAAATCGGAGGACAAGGCGCGGCTGGTGCGCCAGGTCTTCGACAGCGTGTCGCCGCGTTACGACCTCATGAACGATCTCATGAGCGGCGGGGTGCATCGCTTGTGGAAGGCGGAGCTCATCGATCGGCTGGCGCCGCGCCCGGGGCAGGTCCTGCTCGACGTCGCCGGCGGCACCGGCGACGTCGCCGAGCGCTTCCTGGCGCGCGCCGGTGACGGCATCGCCATCGTCTGCGACATCAACCAGAGCATGATCGCCCAGGGCCGCGACCGCGCCATCGATGCCGGCCGGCTCTCCGGCATCGCCTGGGTGTGCGGCGACGCCGAGCATCTGCCCGTGGCCGATACCAGCGTCGACGCCTATACCATCGCCTTCGGCCTGCGCAACGTCACCGACATCGCGGCGGCGCTGGCCGAAGCGCGGCGGGTGCTGAAGCCCGGTGGCCGCTTCCTGTGCCTGGAGTTCAGCCGGGTCGAGGCGCCGCTGCTGCGCCAAGCCTACGACTTCTACTCCTTCGCCGTGCTGCCACTGCTCGGCGCGGTGGTGGCGCGCGACCGCGACGCCTATCAATACCTGGTCGAGAGCATCCGCCGCTTCCCGCCGCAGGCCGAGCTCGCGCGGATGATGGAGGAGGCCGGGCTCGAGCGGGTGAGCTTCCGCAATCTCACCGGCGGCATCGCCGCGCTTCATTCCGGCTGGCGGCTTTAAGACCGCCGTGCTGCGCGCCCTGCGCAACCTCCTGCGCCTCGTCGAGATCGCCTTCATCCTGGCGCGCTTCGATGCGTTTTTCCCGCTCGAATACGTGCCATTCGCCCGCCTGATCTATCCCGCTGCGCGGCTCTTGCGTCGCCGCGACGCCGCGCTCGCCGGCTTGCGTCCGGGCGAGCGGCTGGCCGCGGCGCTGCACGCGATGGGACCGAGCTTCATCAAGCTCGGCCAGGCGCTGTCGATCCGCGCCGATCTCATCGGCGAGACGCTGGCGGCGGATCTTGCCGCCCTTCAGGACCGGCTGCCGCCCTTTCCGGGGGAGCAGGCGCGGCGAACGGTCGAAACCGAGCTGGGACAGCCCATCGCCGCGCTTTATCGCGCCTTCGACGACCGCCCGGTCGCCGCCGCTTCGATATCCCAGGTGCATTTCGCCGAGACCATCGAGGGCGGCGAGGTCGCGGTCAAGGTGCTGCGCCCCGGTATAGAGGCCGCCTTCGCCCGCGATCTCGACCTCTTTGTCTGGCTGGCGCGTCTCGCCGAGCGTACCCAGCCGGCGCTGCGCCGGCTGAAGCCGGTGGCGGTGGTGGAGACGCTCGCCGAGACGGTGCGCCAGGAGATGGATCTGCGCCTCGAGGCGGCCGCCGCCTCGGAGCTGCGCGCGAACTTCGCCGGCGATCCCGGCTTTCGCGTGCCGTTGGTCGATTGGCAGCGCACCGGGCGGAGGGTGCTGACCCTGGAGCGGGTCGGCGGCATACGCGTCGACGACCGCGCCGGGCTGCTCGCCGCCGGGCACGACATTCATGCGCTGATGGCGAATGCGGCCGGCGCCTTCTTCAATCAGGTCTTCCGCGACGGCTTCTTCCACGCCGATCTTCATCCCGGCAACCTCTTCATCGATGCCTCGGGCGCGATCGTGGTCGTCGATTTCGGCATCATGGGTCGGCTCGATCGCAGGACGCGCTACTACCTTGCCGACATGCTCCTGGCCTTTCTCACTGGTGACTACCGCCGGGTCGCCGAGGTGCATTTCGAGGCCGGCTATGTGCCGGCGCGGCAGTCGATCGAGGCCTTCGCTCAGGCCTGCCGCTCGATCGGCGAGCCGATCCTGGGCCGGCCGATCGCCGAGATCTCGCTCGGCCGGCTGCTGGCGCAGCTCTTCCAGGTGACCGAGCAGTTCCAGATGGAGACGCAGCCGCAATTGCTGCTGCTGCAGAAGACCATGGTGCTGGCCGAAGGCGTCGGCCGGTTGCTCGATCCCGGCGTCAACATGTGGAGCCTGGCGCAGCCGCTGATCGAGGAATGGATGCGCGAGAATCGCGGGCCGGAGGCGCGGCTCAGGGATGCTGCCGGCGATGTCGTCGCGACGCTGGAGCGGCTGCCCGCCCTGGTGCGGGACCTGCAGAAGCTGGGTGCGGCGATCACCGAGGGCGGCGGCCTGCCGCTTCATCCCGACACGCTGGCCGAGCTTGCGCGGCGCGACGCCATCGACCTGCTAGGCCTGCCGCTGTGGATCATTGCCCTGGCGCTGGCCGCGATCGCCATCTCTCTTTGGTAGCCGCGATCGCCCTCGACGCTCGTCGGCGGCGTCAGCAGTTGCGCAGCAACTGCGGGAGCCGCTCCGTGCATACCCGTCTCCGCTCTGCTGTCTCCGCTCTGCTGTCTCCGCTCTCCTTGCCTCCCCGGCCTCCGCCTTATAGGCTCCCTGATCTGAGCTTTCGGCGTGACCGGGGGTCCCTTTGCCGCTCCAGGGCCGGCGCATCCTGCTGATCATCGCGGGCGGGATTGCGGCCTATAAGAGTCTCGATCTCATCCGCCGCCTGCGCGAGCGCGGCGCCCGGGTGCGCGTCATCATGACGGCGGCGGCGCAGCGCTTCATCACCCCGCTCGCCGCCGCTTCGCTCAGCGCGGAGACCGTCTATACCGATCTCTTCTCGCTGACCGAGGAGAGCGAGATGGGGCATCTGCGGCTTGCCGCCGAAACCGATCTCGTCGTCGTGGCGCCGGCGACGGCCGATCTCCTGGCCAGGATGGCGGCGGGGCGCGCCGACGATCTCGCCGCCACCGCGCTGCTCGCCACCGAGCGGCCGATCCTGGTCGCGCCCGCCATGAACACGCGCATGTGGCGCCACGCCGCCACCCGCGCCAATCTCGCGCTGCTGGAAAGCCGCGGCGTCGCCCGTATCGGCCCCAATGCCGGGCCGCTCGCCGAAGGCGAGACCGGGCCTGGCCGCATGGCGGAGCCGCTAGAGATCGTCGCGGCGGTCGAGCAGATGCTGGGCGTCGGGGCGCTCAGCGGCCGGCGCGCCCTGGTCACCAGCGGCCCCACCCACGAGGCGATCGATCCCGTGCGCTACATCGCCAACCGCTCCTCGGGCAAGCAGGGCCATGCCATCGCCGCGGCGCTGGCGCGGCTGGGCGCCGAGACGGTGCTGGTTTCCGGCCCGACATCCGAGCCTGATCCGCCCGGCGTGCGCGTCGTCCACGTCGAGTCCGCGCGCGCGATGCTGGCGGCCTGCGAAAAGGCGCTGCCGGCGGACATCGCGGTCTGCGCCGCCGCGGTGGCCGATTGGCGCGCCGAGCCGGCGGCGCAGAAGATCAAGAAGAAGAACGGCGCCCCGCCCGCGCTCAAGCTGGTGGAGAACCCCGACATCCTGGCGAGCCTGAGCAAGCCCGGCAACCGCCGGCCGCGCCTCGTGGTGGGCTTCGCCGCCGAGACCGAGAATGTGGTCGAGCATGCCCGCGAGAAGCGCGTGCGCAAGGCCTGCGACTGGATCCTCGCCAATGACGTCTCGCCCGCCACCGGTACCTTCGGCGGCGATGCCAACACCATCCATCTGGTCGACGAGGCCGGGGTCGAGGATTGGCCGCCGCTGCCCAAGCGCGAGGTCGCCGAGCGGCTGGCGCAGCGCATCGCCCGCTTCTTTGCGGGGAAAGCCGCGGAATGAGCGTGGTCGCCGTGGCACTGCAGGTGCTTCCGCATGGCGATGGGCTGCCGCTGCCGGCCTATGCCACCGCGGGGAGCGCCGGCGTCGATCTCGCCGCGGCGCTGGACGCGCCCGTCGTGCTGACCCCCGGCGGGCGCGCCGCGGTGCCGACCGGCATCGCGCTGGCGCTGCCCGAGGGTTTCGAAGCCCAGGTGCGGCCGCGCTCGGGTCTGGCGCTGCGCCACGGGCTCACCGTGCTCAACAGCCCCGGCACGATCGACGCCGATTATCGCGGCGAGGTGCAGGTCATCCTCGCCAATCTCGGCAGCGAGCCCGTCACCATCGCCCGCGGCGAGCGCATTGCGCAGCTGGTCGTGGCGCCGGTGAGCCGCGTCGCCTTCGAGCACGTCGCGGCCTTGCCGCCAAGCGGGCGCAGCAGCGGCGGCTTCGGCTCTACGGGGCGCTGAATGTTGCGGCTCACCAAGAAGCTGCTCTTCGCCATCGAGGCGGTGCTCGACATCGCCTACAACGCCGGCACGCTGCCGGTGCAGTCGAGCGAGATCACGCGCCGGCAAGGCATTCCGCGCCGCTATCTCGAGCAGGTGCTGCAACAGCTGGTGCGCGATGGCGTGCTGGTGGGGGTGCGCGGGCCGCGCGGCGGGTATCGCCTGGCGCGCGAACGCCGCCGCATCACCGTCGGCGAGATCGTCCGCGTCGTGCGCTCGCTGGAAAGCGGCGAAGACCCGATCGAGACCGACGCCGGCGCCGAACTCGGTCACAAGGTGGTGCGGCCGCTTTGGCTTGAGCTGCAGGAGGAACTGATGCAGCGCCTCGACGGCGTCACCATCGAGGATCTCTGCACCCGCGCACACCAGGCCGGCGTCGCCGGCGAATACGCCGCCCGTTTCGACTACAGCATCTGAGGATCGGGCCGGTGACCCGCAGCGGCTTGAAGCTGGGATTTCTCGCTTCGCACGGCGGCAGCAGCATGAAGGCGATCGTCGACGCCATCGCCCGCGGCACGCTGCGCGCCGGCGCCGGCGTCGTCATCTCCAACAACGCCGACGCGCCGGCGCTCGCCCACGCCCGCGCGTTGGGCATCGCCGCCGCGCATCTGAGCCAGACCCAGCTCGGCAGCGCCGAGGCGGTCGACCGCGCCATCGCCGAGACGCTGGCAGCGCATGGCGTCGAGCTCGTGGTGCTGTCGGGCTATCTGCGGAAGCTTGGGCCGGTCACGCTCGGGCGCTATCGCAACCGCATCCTCAACATCCATCCCGGCCGGCTGCCGGAGTATGGCGGGCGCGGCATGTATGGCCGCCACGTGCACGAAGCGGTGATCGCCGCCGGCGAGCGGCGCAGCGGCATCGCCATCCATCTCGTCGACGAGGAATACGATCACGGCCCGGTGATCGCCGCGCGCGATGTCCAGGTCGAGCCGGGCGACACGCCGGAGACGCTGGCCGCCCGCATCCAGGCGCTGGAGCCGGAATTCTTCGTCGACACGCTGCGGCGCATCGCGGCAGGGCGGTTGGCGCTGCCCGGCGGCGTTGCGCCCCCCGGCGAAAGCGCCTAGAACCGGCGCTATCGGGCCGAAGACCCGCATCGGGGAGGGATCATGGCTGACGCGCAGAAGCAGGAGAAACCGGGGATTCCGGCCGCCGGCGAATTCCGCGGCCGCATCTATGACAGCATCACCGACACCATCGGCGCCACGCCGCTGGTGCGGCTGTCGCGCCTCGCCGAGAAGCATGGCGCCAAGGCCGACATCCTCGGCAAATGCGAATTCTTCAACCCGCTCGCCTCGGTCAAGGACCGCATCGGCCTCGCCATGATCGAGGCGGCGGAGGCGGCGGGCAAGATCCGCCCGGGCAAGACCGTGCTGGTCGAGCCGACCTCGGGAAACACCGGCATCGCGCTCGCCTTCGTCGCCGCGGCCAAGGGCTATCGCATCGTGCTGACCATGCCCGACAGCATGTCGGAAGAGCGGCGCAAGATGCTAAAGCTCTTGGGCGCCGAGCTGGAGCTGACACCGGCGGCGCAGGGCATGCGCGGCGCCATCGCGCGCGCCGAACAGCTGCGCGAGAGCCTGCCCGACAGTTTCATGCCGCAGCAATTCGACAACCCCGCCAATCCCGAGATACATCGCCGCACCACCGCCGAGGAGATCTGGCGCGACAGCGGCGGCAAGGTCGATGTCGTGATCTCCGGCGTCGGCACCGGCGGCACGCTCACCGGCGTCGGCTCGGTGCTGAAGCCGCGCAAGCCGGGGCTGCGCATGGTCGCGGTCGAGCCCGAGGACAGCGCCGTGCTGTCGGGCGGTCCGCCGGGTCCGCACAAGATCCAGGGCATCGGCGCGGGATTCGTCCCCACCATTCTCGATACCGGCCTCATCGACGAGGTCGTTCGCATCGCCAATGAGACCGCATTCCGCACCGCGCGCGAGGCGGCGCGGGTCGAGGGGCTGCCGGTCGGCATTTCCTCGGGAGCGGCGATCGCCGCGGCACTCGAACTCGGCAGCCGGCCGGACATGGCGGGCAAGATGATCGTCGCGGTGCTGCCGAGTTTCGCCGAGCGCTACTTGTCGACGGCGCTGTTCGAAAACATGTAAAGCCGCAGGAGTTAACGAGCTTCGCCACCGATGCCCCTGACCGACGCGCAATTCGAGCGCTACGCCCGCCATCTCATCCTCGACGAGGTCGGCGAGGAGGGGCAGGAAAAGCTGATGGCCGCCCGCGTGCTGGTGGTGGGGGCGGGCGGGCTCGGCTCGCCGCTGCTGCTCTACCTCGCCGCCGCCGGCATCGGCACGCTGGGGGTGGTCGACGACGACACCGTCGACCTCTCCAACCTGCAGCGCCAGATCGTCCATCCCACGGCGCGCATCGGCCGGCCCAAGGTCGAGAGCGCGCGCGATACGCTGGCGGCGATCAATCCCGAGATCCGCGTCGAGATGCATCGTCTGCGCCTCGATGCCGCCAATGCCGTGGCGCTGGTGCGGGACTACGACATCGTCGCCGACGGCAGCGACAATTTCGCCACGCGCTATCTTCTCAACGATGTCTGCCACGCCGAAGGCCGCACGCTGGTGGCGGGCTCGCTCTCGCCCTTCGACGGCCAGCTCGCGACCTTCAAGCCCTATCTCGGGCCGCCGCACCCCTGCTATCGCTGCCTCTTCCGCGAACCGCCGCCGCCCGATCTGGTGCCGCGCTGCGAGACCGCGGGCATCCTGGGGGCGGTGGCCGGGGTCATCGGCACGCTGCAGGCGGTCGAGGTGCTGAAGGAGCTGCTGGGCCTGGGCGAAAGTCTGTCGGGCCGGCTGCTGATGTACGATGCGCTACGCACCGGCTTTCACGCGATCAAGCTGCCGCGCGACCCCGACTGCCCGACCTGTGGCGGCTGAGCTACAGCATCGTCTCCAGTACGCGGTCGGGCGGGCGGTGGCCGTCGGCGAAGGTCTTGATGTTGATGATGACCTTCTCGCCCATGTCGATGCGCCCCTCGATCGTCGCCGAGCCCATATGCGGCAGCAGCACCACGTTGTCGAGTTTGAGCAGTTTCGGGCTCACTGCCGGCTCGTGCTCGAAGACGTCGAGCCCTGCGCCGGCGATCTCGCGCGCCATCAGCATGCGCGTCAGCGCGTCTTCGTCGATCACCTCGCCGCGCGCGGTGTTGACGATGACCGCGTGCGGCCGCAGCAGCTTGAGCCGCCGCGCCGACAGCAGGTGATATGTCGCCGGCGTGTGCGGGCAGTTGACCGAGATGATGTCGACGCGCGCCAGCATCTGGTCGAGGCTCTCCCAGAATGTCGCCTCGAGTTCGTGCTCGACCGCTTCCGGCGCGCGGCGCCGGTTGTGGTAGTGGATCGAGAGGCCGAAGCCGCGGGCACGGCGCGCCACCGCCTGGCCGATGCGGCCCATGCCGACGATGCCGAGCCGCTTGCCCCAGAGGCGATTGCCCAGCATCGAGGTCGGGCCCCAGCCGGTCCATTTGCCCTCGCGGATCAGCCGCTCGCCTTCGGCCAGCCGCCGCGAGACGGCGAGGATCAGCGCCATGGTCATGTCGGCGGTATCCTCGGTCAGCACCGCGGGCGTGTTGGTGACGGTGATGCCGCGGGTGCGGGCGCTGGCGATGTCGATGTGGTCGACCCCGGTGCCGAAGGAGGCGATGAGCTTGAGTCGCGGCCCGGCCTGGGCGAGCACGGCGGCGTCGATGCGGTCGGTGATGGTCGGCACCAGCACATCGGCCTGCTGCACGGCGGCGACCAGCTGCGGCTGGGTCAGCGGCGTGTCGTCCAGATTGAGCCGTGCATCGAACAGCTCCATCATCCGCGTCTCGATCGCGTCGGGCAGCTTGCGCGTGACCACGACCAGCGGCTTTTTCGACGGCATGGCTCCCTCATTCCCGGCCGTTCCCGGCCCGTGCCAAGCCCATACCAAGCGCCGCCGCGGGTGTCCAGCCTGGGCAAAGGGGGCGGGACAGGAGATCGCCCCGGGTTCGGCTTGACCCGGAGAATCGCCGGGGTTAGAGCAGGCCCCGTGCAGCCTGCGCCGCGGTATCGCCTGTTGGTCTTTCGCCTTCCCTGGTGGCTGGCGCTGCTGACCCTGCTGCACGGCCTGGGCCATCCCGCCGGCGCCGCGGAGAAGGCGCTGCCGGTGCCGCGCTTTGCCAGCCTGCGCTCGGGCGAGGTCAATCTACGCAGCGGCCCCGGCGAGCGCTACCCGATCGAGTGGGTGCTGACCAAGAAGGGCTTGCCGGTGGAGATCGTCCAGGAGTTCGACGTCTGGCGCAAGATCCGCGACGCCGAGGGCAGCCTCGGCTGGGTGCATCAGCGCATGGTGAGCGGGGCGCGCACCGTCATCGTCATCGGCGCGGTCCGCACCCTGCACGCCGATCCCGACGCCGCGGCGCCAGCGGTGGCGCGGGCCGAGCCGGGGCTCGTCGCCCGGCTGCTGGAATGCCGCGGCGGCTGGTGCCGGATCGAGGCTCAGGACGTCAAGGGCTGGCTGACGCGCGGCGAGGTCTGGGGCGTGTTTGCGGACGAGGCGGTACCCTAGCGCGAAGGCACAAAGCGTCGTACGCCGCGGCGGCAGCGGTTGCGCAAGCAACCGCGAGAGCCGCTCGGGGGTGGCGATGACTCTCCAGAGGGCCTAGAGAGCCCCTCAAAATCCGGGGAGGCGGAGGATGGGCGTTCTCGACGGCAAGGTCGCGGTGGTGGCCGGCGGCACCAGCGGCATCGGCGCCGGCATCGCCGAGCGCTTCGTCGAGGCGGGCGCCAGCGTGGTGCTGGCCAGCCCGGTCGTCGAGGAGGGCGAGGCGCTGGCGGCAAGGCTCGGCGACAAGGCCCGCTTCCACCGCACCGACGTCACCGAGGAGGCGGAGGTTTCGGCGCTGGTGGCGGCGGCGGTTGCCGCCTATGGCCGGCTCGACTGCATGGTCAACAACGCCGGCATCGCCGGCCGCTTCGGCGGCATCGCCGGGCTCGACCTGGCGCAATACGAGCGCACGCTGGCGGTGGTGCTAAAGGGCGTCGTGCTCGGCACCAAGCATGCGGCGGCGGCGATGCTGCGCCAGGGCTCGGGCAGCATCATCAACACCGGCAGCGTCGCCGGCTCGCGCGCCGGCTACGGCCCCTATGACTATTCCGCCGCCAAGGCGGCGGTGATCCACTTCACCCGCTGCGTCGCCATGGAGCTGGGCGAGAAGGGCGTGCGCGCCAACAGCATCTCGCCCGGCGGCATCGTCACGCCGATCTTCGCCAAGGCGCTGCAGCTGCCGCCGGAGCAGGTCGGGCAGAGCTTCGCGCCACTCGAGGCCGCGCTCGCCAGATGGCATCCCATCCCGCGCGCCGGCCGCCCCGACGACATCGCCGGCGCCGCGCTCTTCCTGGCGAGCGACGCCGCGAGCTTCGTCAACGGCCACGACCTCGTGGTCGATGGCGGCCTCGTCGCCGGCCGGAGCTGGCCGCAGCAGCGCGCCGCGACCGAGGAGCTGGTGCGCGCGCTCCGGCCGCCGCCGCCCGGCGCTTAGCCGAGATCCTCCGCCAGCGCCGCGCGCGTCGCCTCGGGCATCACCGCCAGGTGGCCGTAATTCGGGTGGTCGATGCCGACCATCACCGCGGTGCCGGGTTTGCGGAATGTCGCCGTCTGCGCCGCGGTGAAGGGAAAGCGCAGGAACTGCACCGAGGAGGCCTTGCCGTCGGCCGTGGTGTTCTCGCGCGTCGGGTCGGCGACGCCGGCGACGCGCTCGCCGCCGACCGAGAGGAACATGTGGTCCTCGACGCCGCCCAGGCGCGCCAGCGCGCGGTCGCGCTGCTGCGGGTCTTCGATCTCGAACATCACCGTGGCGACGATCTCGTCGCCCTTGGGGACGAGCGGGTTGTAGGCATCGAGCTCGTCCTTGATCTGCGCCTCGCCGCCGCGCTCGATGTGCAGCATCTCGTGCACTTGCAGCCACATCGTGTCGAAGCTCTCGAAATAGAAGGTACAATAGGGCCCGACTTCGATGCGGCGGCCACGCTTCGCCTCGCCGATGCGGCGGCGATGCTCGCGGCGCTCGGCGGCATATTGCTCGGCGGGCAGGATGTCGGCGCGGGTGATCTCGCGCTTGGTCGGCATGGCGGCGCTCCCTAGCTTTGCAGCAGCCCATAGGCGCGGGCGAAGAGCTCGATCGGATGGAACGCCGCGCCGGGCGGCTTGGTTTCGCCGTCGAGCAGTTCCATACCCTGCAGGATATGCGTGGCGGCGAGCGGGCATTCCGAGGCGAGGAAGGCCTTGTCGTTCTTCAGCGCCTGGCGCGACACCGGCTTGCCCACCTTGAGCGCCACGTCGAAATTCTCCTTGAGAACGCCCCAGGAACCGCCATGGCCGGAGCAGCGCTCGATCACCGCGACGTCGGGTTCGGGGAGCAGCCGCAGCATCTCGGCCGCCTTGGGTCCCATGTTCTGCGCCCGGGCATGGCAGGCGAGATGCAGGCTGACCCCGCCCGGCAGCGGCGCCAGGCCGGGCGCCAGCCCTTCCTTCTTGGCGATGTCGACGACGTATTCGCTGATGTCGAAGGTGGCCTGCGCCAGTCGCTTCACCGCCGCGTCCTCCGGCAGAATCAGCGGCCATTCGAATTTCAGCATCAGCGCGCAGGATGGCGTCAGCGCCACGATGTCCCAGCCCTCGGCGATGCGCGGGGCAAGCGCCGCCGCTACCTCGCGCGCATGCTCGGCGACGCGCGCGAGATCGCCCTGCTCCAGATGCGGCATGCCGCAGCAGCGGGGATATGCCGCCTCGACGCTGACGCCGTTGCGCGCGAGCACGGCATGCGCCGCCTCGCCGATGCGCGGGTTGTTGTAGTTGACGAAGCAAGTGGCGTAGAGCAGCGCCTTGCGCTTGGCCGCCGGCGCGCCGGCATCGCGCTCGGGCGGCGCGGCTTCGGCACGCGCCACGAAGCTCTTGGCGTGGAATTTCGGCAGCTCGGCACGGCGGTCGATATCGGCGAGCTTCTCCATCACCGGCCGGGTCAGCGGGTTGCCCGTCCGGCTTGCCCAGTTGGCGAGCGGCGCCACCGCGCCGGCGAGCGCGCCGTTGCGGTCGGTTTCGACCAGCTGGCGCTGCGACCAGGAGAGCCTGCCCTCGCGGAAATCGGCGGCGCGATAGCGCAGCATCAGATGCGGGAAGTCGACCGCCCACTCGTGCGGCGGCACATAGGGGCATTTGGTCATGAAGCACATGTCGCAGAGCGTGCAGGCTTCGACCACCTTGCGGTAATCGCCGCGATCGACGGCATCGACCTCGCCGGTGGCGGAATTGTCGACGAGATCGAAGAGGCGCGGGAAGCTGTCGCAGAGATTGAAGCAGCGCCGACAGCCGTGGCAGATGTCGAAGACGCGGTGCATCTCTGCGTCGATCTTGGCGCGGTCGTGGAAATCCGGATTCTGCCAGTCGATCCGGTGCCGCGTCGGCGGCTCGAGACTGCCTTCTCGCATCGTCGGTCTCCGCTTCTCGCCAAGCGCGAAGGGGCGCAGCGCTGCGCCCCTTCCCGTTTTCCCGCCGCCGCAATCGCCTCAGGCGAGCGCGTCGAGCGCCTTCTGGAACCGGCCGGCATGCGACTTCTCGGCCTTGGCGAGCGTCTCGAACCAGTCGGCGATCTCGTCGAAGCCTTCGTTGCGCGCGGTGCGCGCCATGCCGGGATACATGTCGGTGTATTCGTGCGTCTCACCGGCAATGGCGGCCTTGAGGTTGTCTCCGGTCGGGCCGATCGGCTTGCCGGTGGCGGGATCGCCGGTCTCCTCGAGGAATTCGAGATGGCCGTGGGCATGGCCGGTCTCGCCCTCGGCGGTGGAGCGGAACACCGCGGCGACGTCGTTGTAGCCTTCGACATCCGCCTTTTGTGCGAAATAGAGATAGCGGCGGTTGGCCTGGCTCTCGCCGGCAAACGCGGCCTTCAGATTGTCCTCGGTCTTGGTTCCCTTGAGTTTGGCCATGAGCTCCTCCTCGATCGAACGTGGAACGTCCTGCTGCGTGGTACGCGTGCGGTGGCTGATTCTATGACCCCGCCGGGCGCGAGTGTCAATAGATTAGACAAATTCTAAAGAAGCGTCGGTGCTGAAGCGGCGGCTTGCGCCCGCCGCCGGTCAGTCCTCGTCGCGCTCGACGCGGATGATCACGTCCACCCGCCGGATGGCGGTGCCGGCCGGCGGCAAGGGCACGTTGCTGACATCGATGCGGTCGCCCGGGATGTCGACCAGCCGGCCGCTCTCCTCGAGGAAGAAATGGTGGTGGTCGCTCACATTGGTGTCGAAATAGGAGCGGCCGGGATTGACCACCACCTCGCGCAGCAGGCCGGCGCCGATGAACTGGTGGAGTGTGTTGTAGACCGTGGCGAGCGACACCGGCACCGCGGCGGACACTGCCTCGCCGTGGAGCTGCTCGGCGGTGACGTGACGGTCGGCCTTGTCGAACAGCAGCCGCGCCAGCGCCAGCCGCTGCCGCGTCGGGCGTAGGCCGGCGCTGCGCAGCATTTCCAACGCATTGGCGAAGGGGCGTGGTCCGCTCATGGCTCCGACGATACCGGGACTAGAAAACGAACCTTAGCGCAGGACGGGGGCGCTGGCAAAGGTCGCCACGACCGTCGCCCTCCTGATCGCCCGCCGGGCCGGGCCGCCCGACCCTACCCCTCCCGATCGCCCGCGCGCCACCGCCGGGCGGCGGCGGTCAGTCGCCGGTCTGCAGCCGCTCGATCAGCTCGCGTACGGTGGGAATGAAGCCGTTGGCGTAGAACGGGTCGCGGGAGAAGCGGTAGGCGTTGTGGCCGGCGAACATGAGCTGGAACTCGACGTCGTCGGAATGGCTGATGGTCTGCAGTGTCTTCTGGATGCAGAAGCTGCGGGGATCGGCCTTCTTGCCGGTCGTGCCGTCCTCGTTCTGCGCCCAGTTGGAGAACTGGCAGGCGGACAGGCAGCCCATGCAGTTGATCTGATCCTCGCGGATCTCCAGCGCTTTCTCCGGCGCGACGAAGATCAGCGTCGAATCCGGCGTGCGCAGCGCCTCGGTGAAGCCCTGGCTCATCCAGGTCAGCGCGCGCTCGCGGTCGTGCGGCGTCAGGTAGACGACGCGACCGCGGGCGCCGACCTCGAGCGGCGCGAGATGGTCGCCCACCGCCTCGATGGCGTAGGCCACCTGATGCTCGGCGCGCTGCTGCAGCTCTCCCAGGAAGTCGTTGCGCACCGCCGAGGAATAGAAGCCGGTCGGGCTGAAGCGGTTGAGGTAGACGTCGCCTTCCTTGAGCGTCAGCAGCCGGCGCTTCCACGCCTCGGAGATGGGGCTCTCCTTGGTGAGCAGCGGCCGCGTGCCGAATTGGAAGGCCATCGGCCCGAGTTCGGGGCTGTCGATCCAGTCGCGCCACTCCTTGAGGCACCAGACGCCGCCGGCCATGAAGATCGGCGTCGCTGCCAGGCCCCATTCGCGCATCATCTGGCGCAGCTCGCGCACCCGCGGGAACGGTGCCTCCGGCTTCTCGGGATCCTCGCTGTTGGACAGGCCGTTATGGCCGCCGGCGAGCCAGGGGTCTTCGTAGACGACGCCGCCGAGCCAGTCGCGGAATTTGTGGTAGGCGCGCTTCCACAGCGCGCGGAAGGCGCGTCCCGAGGAGACGATCGGATAATAGTGGACGCCGTAATGGGCGCAGATCTCGGCGATCTTGTACGGCATGCCGGCGCCGCAGGTGACGCCGTGGACGAGGCCGCGGGCGCCTTCGAGCACGCCGTGCAGGATGCGCTCGGCCGCAGCCATTTCCCACAGCACGTTCATGTGGATGCGGCCCTGGCCGTTGGAGCGCTCATGCGCGATGCGCGCCTGGGCGATGCCGCCGGCGATCGAATAGGCGATCAGCTCCTCATGCCGCTCGCGCCGGGTGCGGCCGCGATAGATCTGGGCGAGGTAACCGCCCTCGGCGTCATAGGTATCGGCGTTGACGCCGGAAAAGGTGCCGACGCCGCCGCAGGCGGCCCAGGCGCCGGAGCTCTCGCCGTTGGACACGGAGATGCCCTTGCCGCCCTCGACCAGCGGCAACACCTCGCATCCGGAAATCACCAGCGGTTTAAGTCCGATCACTTGCCCTCGCCACGCCCGCGACGCCTCCGGCGCCGCCCTCGCTGCACTATGTATTGATTATCCCTGGGATAATCAAATGGGATGAGCGCCGAGCCCGGCGGCCAGCCGATCCGGGCAGTCGCTGAACACCGCCGCGACGCCCCAGGACCACAGCGTGCGCGCCCGCTCCGGTTGATTGACGGTGTAGGCGAACACCGCCAGCCCGGCTGCAGTCAGCGCCGCCACGGTGTCGTGCTCGAGCTGGCGCTGCTCGGCATGCAGCCCGGCGCAGCCCAGCGCCTCGACCTGCGCTCGCCAGGAGGGCGGTACCGTTTCCACCAGCAGCGCCCGCTCGATCGCCGGCGCTGCCGACCTGGCCGCCGCCAGCGCCGCGGGCTTGAAGCTCGATAGCAGCGGCGCCGGCAGGACATCCGGCCAGCGCTCCGCCACCAGCGCCGCCACCCGGCCGCCGGTCGCGGCTTCGGCGCCCGGTGCCGGCTTCAGCTCGATCACCGCGCCGAGGCCAAGCTCGGCCAACAGCGCGATCGTCTCTTCGAGGCCGGGCACGCGCTCGCCGCGGAACGCCGGGCCGAACCAGGCGCCAGCGTCGAGGCGGCGGAGCTCGGCGAAATCGAGCGCAGCCGCCTCGCCCCGTCCCGTCGTGGTGCGCTCCAGCGTGTCGTCATGCAGCACGATCGCCTGCCCGTCACGGCTCAGCCGGACGTCGAACTCGACCCAGCCGACCCCCAACGCCGCCGCCTTGCGGAAGCCCGCCAGCGTGTTCTCGGGCGCCGCCTGCGCCGCGCCGCGATGGCCGATGACGCGCGGCCAGTCTCGTGCGGCGCCGGCCATCGGCGGCTCAGGTCGCCGCCTTCGCTTCCTGCTTCAGCTTGCCGCTGATGTCCTCGCCGGTCGCCTGGTCGACCTGCTTCATGCTCAGCTTGACCTTGCCGCGATCGTCGAAGCCCAGCACCTTGACCTTCACCTGGTCGCCGACCTTGACGATGTCGGTAGTCTTGCCGACGCGTTGCGGCGCCAGCTCGCTGATATGGACGAGCCCGTCGCGCGCGCCGAGGAAGTTGACGAAGGCGCCGAAATCGACGGTCTTCACCACCTTGCCGGTGTAGATCACGCCGATCTCCGGCTCGGCGACGATGCCGCGGATCCAGTCGATGGCGCGCTGCGACGCGGTGGCGTCGACCGCGGCGACCTTGATCGTGCCGTCGTCCTCGATGTCGATCTTGGCGCCGGTGACCTCGCAGATCTCGCGGATCACCTTGCCGCCGGAGCCGATGACCTCGCGGATCTTGTCCTTCGGGATGGTGATGGTGGTGATGCGCGGCGCGTTGCTGCTTACGCCTTCGCGCGCCTGCTCCAGCGCCTTCGACATCTCGTTGAGGATGTGGAGGCGCCCGTCGCGCGCCTGGCCGAGGGCGATCTTCATGATCTCCTCGGTGATCGAGGTGATCTTGATGTCCATCTGCAGCGCGGTGACGCCGGCCTCGGTGCCGGCGACCTTGAAGTCCATGTCGCCGAGATGATCCTCGTCGCCCAGGATGTCGGACAGCACGGCGAAATCGCCGCCTTCCTTGATCAGCCCCATGGCGATGCCCGCCACCGGGCGCTTCAGGGGCACGCCCGCATCCATCAGCGACAGCGAGGCGCCGCAGACGCTCGCCATGGAGGAGGAGCCGTTCGACTCCGTGATCTCCGAGACGACGCGTACGGTG
Source organism: Rhodospirillales bacterium (assembly GCA_027315365.1). Taxonomy (GTDB): domain Bacteria; phylum Pseudomonadota; class Alphaproteobacteria; order ATCC43930; family CGMCC-115725; genus DAHUYF01. The sequence goes on from DAHUYF010000024.1 coordinate 22,094, forward strand.
TAAGGGAAGCTCTCCTTCACCGGCAGCAGCGGATGGACGGCGCGCCAGGCGAGCTTGCCGTGGCCGATCTCGCGCCGGCCCGGCGAGCCAAGGCGGCCGGCCTCGCCGGTGGAGTAGGGCGGGAAGTTGTAGTGCAGCATGAAGTGCGAGCGGTACTCGCCCTCGAGCGCGTCGATGATCTGCTCGTCCTGGCCGGTGCCCAGCGTGGTGACGACGATCGCCTGGGTCTCGCCGCGGGTGAACAGCGCCGAGCCATGCGCACGCGGCAGGATGCCGACCTCGCAAACGATCGGGCGGATGGTCTTGGTGTCGCGCCCGTCGATGCGCGGCGTGCCCTTGAGGATGGCGCCGCGCACGATCTCCTTCTCGATCTCCTTGAAGGTCTTCTGCGCGTACTGCAGCTGGGCGGGATCGGCGAAGGCGCCGCCGAGCTTGGCCTTGGCCGCGTCGATCTTGTCGCTGCGCGCCTGCTTCTGCCGTTCGGCATAGGCGGCGGCGAGGTCGCCGGCGACGACGCCGCGCGTCGTGGCCGCGATCGCCGCGGCCTCGGGCGAGGCCGGCGGCAGGTTCCACGGCTCCTTGGCCGCGTTCTCGGCGAGCTCGATGATCGCCTGGATCACCGGCTGGAACTGCTGGTGCCCGAACATGACGGCGCCGAGCATGATCTCCTCGGACAGCTCCTTCGCTTCGGATTCCACCATCAGCACGCCTTCCTGCGTGCCGGCGACGATGAGGTCGAGCTGGGAATTCGGCAACTCGTCGAGCTGCGGGTTGAGCACGTACTTGCCGTCGATATAGCCCACCCGCGCGCCGCCGATCGGGCCCATGAACGGAATGCCCGAGAGCGTCAGCGCCGCCGAGGCGCCGACCAGCGCGACGATGTCGGGATCGTTCTCCAGATCATGCGACAGCACCGTGCAGACGACCTGCGTCTCGTTGCGGAAGCCCGGGGCGAACAGCGGGCGGATCGGCCGGTCGATGAGCCGCGAGGTCAGCGTCTCCTTCTCCGACGGCCGGCCTTCGCGTTTGAAGAAGCCGCCGGGAATCTTGCCGGCGGCGAAGGTCTTCTCCTGGTAGTTGACGGTGAGCGGGAAGAAATCCTGCCCCGGCTTCGGCTGCTTCATCGCCACCGCGGTGCACAGCACCGTGGTCTCGCCATATGTCGCCATCACGGCGCCATCGGCCTGGCGGGCGACCTTGCCCGTCTCGAGCACGAGGCGGCGGCCGCCCCACATCAGCTCTTTGCGGAATATCTCGAACATCTCTCTCTTCCTTCTCTCTCAGAAACGTGTCGGGGCGCGCGCGCGGCCGCTGCGGCCATCGCTGCGTATCCAGCCCCGGTGGATGGGATGGGCGTCATAAAACGCCGCTGCGGCCCGCGAAGCGCCGGCCGCGGCGTGCCCCGGAACCGGGGCCGCTTTCCGTCGGCCGGCAGGGAGGGCGGCGCTCAGCGCCGCAACCCCAGACGCTCGATCACCGTCTCGTAGCGGGCCACATCCTTGCCCTTGAGGTAATCGAGCTGGCTGCGGCGCTGACCGACCATGACCAGCAGGCCGCGCCGGGAATGAAAATCCTTAGGGTGGGTCGCCAGGTGGTCGGTCAGATTCTTGATGCGCTCCGACAGCAGCGCAATCTGCACCTCCGGCGAACCGGTGTCGCCGTCCTTGCGGGCATATTCCTTGACCAGCTCATGCTTGCGCTCGAGCGAGATCGACATCGGGCATCTCCTTCAATTCACAGGTTCAGCACACGCACCGGCTTGATGCCGCCCGCCACCGTCTGGGCGACCGCCACCAGCTTGCCGCCGGTGGTGGCACGGACCGTCGCGCCGTCGCCGAGTTGGTCGATGCGCGCCCGATCGGAAGGGCGCAACGGCGTCACGGCTTGGCCGCAACGCAGCCGGCCGGCCTCGTCCTCCGTCAGGGCGAGCGCCGGGATGTCGTCCAGCGCCGTCTCGACCGGAAGTATGTGGCCGGAAGCGGCCGCACTATGCCCCAGCGAGGCCAGATTATCCAGGGAAATCGCGTCTTCCGCCCGGAACGGGCCGACCCTGAGGCGGCGCAGTGCGCTGACATGGGCGAGCGTGCCCAGCGCTTCGCCGAGATCGCGGCCGATCGCCCGTATGTAGGTGCCCTTGCCGACCATCGCTTCGAGCTCGGCATGGTCGGGATCCGGCTGGCGCAGCAGGCGCAGCTCCAGGATGTCGACCGGGCGGGGGGCGAGGTCGACCGCCGCCCCGCTGCGCGCGAGGTCATAGGCCCGCTCGCCGGCGATCTTGAGCGCGGAGAAGGCGGGGGGCCGCTGGCGGATGGTGCCGATGAAGCCGGGCAGTGCCGCGGCGATCGCCGCCGTCGACGGCCGCTCGGCGCTGCTGGCGGTGACCCTGCCGGCGGCGTCGTCGGTGTCTCGGGCTTCGCCCCAGCGCAGCGTGAAGCGGTAGACCTTGCGTCCCGCCATGGCCCAGGAGACCGTCTTGGTGGCTTCGCCCAGCGCGATCGGCAGCACTCCGGTGGCGAGCGGATCGAGCGTGCCGCCATGGCCGGCCTTGGCGGCGTCGAGCAGGCGGCGCACCGCGCCCACCGCCTGGCTCGAGCTCATGCCCAGCGGCTTGTCGAGGATCAGCCAGCCATGGATCGCTTGGCCGCGCCGCCTAGCCGCCATCCCCGGGCTCTTCCTCCGCCGCCGCGCCGAGATCGCGCTCCACCTCCGGGCGATGCAGCAGCTCGTTGATGCGGTTGGCGTTGTCGAAGGAGGTGTCGAGCGCGAAGGCGAGCGACGGCGAAAAGCGCAGCGGCACTTCGCGCGCGAGCTGCCCGCGCAGATACCCGGCCGAGCGCGTGAGTCCGGCGATCACCTCGGCGCGATGCTCGCCGGCCAGCGGCATGACATAGGCGGTGGCATTCTTCAGGTCCGGGCTCATCCGCACCTCGGTGACGGTCACCGCCACGCCCTGCAGCGCCGGATCGCGCAGTTCGCCGCGCTGCAACAGGTGCGAGAGCGCGTGGCGTAGCTCCTCGCCGACGCGCAACTGCCGCTGGCTCGGCTCCTGGTGTTTGTGACGCTTTGGCACGATGCTCGGCTCTGGTGACAAAAGTCCCACTCCGCCGCGATGCGGGGGAGAGGGACGGGGTGAGGTGGTCCGCGCAACGTGCAGCGTCGTCGGTGCCGCGCAACACTAGCCCGCCCGATGCGGCTCTCGCGATTGCTGCGCAATCGCTGCCGCCGCTACAGCACCCGCGCCACTTCCTCCATCTCGAAGCACTCGATGACGTCGCCGACCTGGATGTCGTGGTAGTTCTCGAAGGCCATGCCGCATTCGAAGCCTTCGCGCACCTCGCGGACCTCGTCCTTGAAGCGCTTCAGCGTCTTGAGGCTGCCTTCGTGGATCACGACGTTGTCGCGCAGCAGCCGCACCTTGGCGCCGCGCTTGACCACGCCTTCGGTCACCATGCAGCCGGCCACCTTGCCCACCTTGCTGATGGTGAAGACCTCGCGGATGGCGGCGTTGCCGAGGAAGCGCTCGCGCAGGCTCGGCGCCAGCAGGCCGGACAGCGCCGCCTTCATGTCGTCGATCACGTCGTAGATGATCGAATAGTAGCGGATCTCGACATTGTCGCGCCGCGCCAGATCGCGCGCCTGCGGGTTGGCGCGGACGTTGAAGCCGATGATGACTGCGTTCGATGCCTTGGCCAGGATCACGTCGCTCTCGTTGATGCCGCCCACCGCGGCGTGCAGCACGCGCATCGCCACTTCCTTGGTGGAGATCTTCTCGAGCGAGCCGGTGATCGCCTCGAGCGAGCCCTGCACGTCCGACTTGACGACGACGGGGAGCTCTTTCGCGACGCCGGCGGCGATCTGCGAGAACATCTGCTCGAGCGTGCCGCGCGCGCCGGCCGCCGCCTGCTGTTCGCGCCGGCGGCGCTGGCGATAATCGGCGATGTCGCGCGCCTTGGCCTCGTTCTCGGCGACGACGAAATCGTCGCCGGCCAACGGCGTGCCGTTGAGCCCCAGCACCTCTACCGGGGTCGCCGGGCCAGCCGCGGCGATGGCGTTGCCGCGGTCGTCGATCAGCGCGCGCACGCGGCCCCATTCGCTGCCGGCGACGAAGATGTCGCCGGTGTGCAGCGTGCCGCGCTTGATCAGCACGGTGGCAACCGGGCCGCGGCCGCGCTCGAGCTTCGCCTCGATGATGCTGCCCTCGGCCGGTCGGTCGGGATTGGCCTTGAGATCGAGGATCTCGGCCTGCAGCAGGATCGCCTCCTCGAGCCGGTCGAGGCCGGTCTTCTTCAGCGCCGACACCTCGACGTCGAGCACGTCGCCGCCATGGTGCTCGACCACGATCTCGTGCTGCAGCAGTTCCTGGCGCACGCGGTCGGGCTTGGCGTCGGGCTTGTCCATCTTGTTGATGGCGACGATCATCGGCACCTTCGCCGCCTTGGCGTGGCGGATCGCCTCGACCGTCTGTTCCTTGATGCCGTCATCGGCCGCCACCACCAGTACGACGATGTCGGTGATGGTGGCGCCCCGCGCCCGCATGGCGGTGAAGGCCTGGTGGCCGGGGGTGTCGATGAAGGTGATGCGCTGGCCGGATTTGAGCCGCACCTGATAGGCGCCGATATGCTGGGTGATGCCGCCGGCCTCGCCGCCGGCCACGTCGGTGCCGCGCAGCGCGTCGAGCAGCGAGGTCTTGCCGTGATCGACATGGCCCATGATGGTGACCACGGGGGGCCGCGGCACCAGATGCTCCTCGGCATCGGCCTCGCCGCCCAGCCCGATCTCGATGTCGCTTTCGGCGACGCGCTTCAGGCGGTGGCCGAACTCGGCGACCACCAGCTCGGCGGTGTCCGCGTCGATCACCTGGTTGATAGTCGCCATGACGCCCATCTTCATCAGCGTCTTGATCACGTCGACGCTGCGCTCGGCCATGCGGTTGGCGAGTTCCTGCACCGTGATCGTCTCGGGTACCACTACGTCGCGCACGATCTTGACCTGTTCCTGCTGCGCCTGCAGCGCGCGCAGCCTCTCGCGCTCGCGATGCCGGCGCACCGAGGCGAGACTGCGCATCTTCTCGTCATCGCTCTCGTTGAGAACGCGGGTGACGGTGAGCTTGGGGTTGCGCCGCCGCGGCTCTTCGCGCCGTGTCGGCGTCGGCACCTTCCTGACCTCGGCGGGGCGCGGGCCGCGCCGGACCGGGGATTCTTCCTCGGTCTCTTCCTCGGGCTTGACCTTGCCGGCCTTTTCGAGCGCGGCGACCTTGTCGGCCGCGGCCTTGCCGGCGCGCTCGGCGACCTGGCGGCGCGAATCCTCTTCGGCCTTGCGCTTGGTCTCGTCGTCGGATTTGCGCTTGGTCTCGTCGTCCGTCTTGCGCTTCTGCTCTTCCTCGACGCGGTGGCGGGATTCCTCCTCGGCGCGATGCCGCTCCTCCTCGATCCGCCGGAGGGCTTCTTCCTCGCGCTCGCGGACGGCGTCGACGACGGCCTGCTTCTTGGCCTCCTCGTCGGCGCGGATGGCGCCTTTCAGCGCGCTGGCGCGCGCGGCGCGCTCGCCGGCGGTGAGGTTGTGCGTCGACAGCACCGCGGGCCGGCGCGTCGGCTGCGCCTGCGGCGGCGCGGCGACCCGCACCGTCTCGGCCGGCGGCGCCTCCGGGCGCTCGGGTTGGCCCGGTGTCGGTGCGCGCTTCTTGCGCACCTCGACGGTCACGGTCTTGGAGCGGCCATGCGGGAAGCTCTGGCGCACCTGGCCGGATTCGATCGGCCGGCGCAGCTCCAGCTTGCCGCCCGGACGCCCCAGGCTCAGCGGTCGCTTCGTATCTTGATCGTTATCGCTCATCGTGATCCGGTACCGTCACTCTCCAAAACCGCCTCGGCCTCCCGAGGATCTGTCCGAAATCCGGCGAGACGCGCCGCGTCGGCGATCAGCGCCTGGGCGATCCGCCCCGGCGCCAGCGCCGCGTGAACCACGTGCTCGCGGCCGAACGATGCTCCCAGCTCGTCGCTGGTGAGCTGCTCGACCAAAGGCACCCCCGCCGCCAGCGTCCTGAGCTTGCCGCGCCCGTCCGCCGCGCCGTCTCCCGCCGCCAGCAGCACCGCCGCCTTGCCCTGCGCCAGCGCCGCCTCGACCTTGCCGAAACCCATCACCGCCTGGCCGGCGCGCCGCGCGAGCCCGATCCGGTCGCGGCAGCGCTCGGCCAACAAGGCCTCCACCCGATCGGCCAGATCGTCATCGACGACGACCGGCTGCCGCGCCGCTCGGGCGAACAGCCGCTTGGTCACCGCCAGCTCCACTATATCGCGCCGGGCCGTCAACCACAAACCCCGCCCCGGCAGATTTCCCGCGACGTCGGGTACGATCCTGCCTTCGGGGCCGAGAACGAAGCGAATCAGGGCCGCTTTCGGGCGCACCGCGCCGGTGGCGAGGCAGCGCCGCTCCGGCCCTGTCTCCGCCTCGTCGCCCGCGTCTCGGCCTGCCGCGGCGGCCGTGGCCCTACTCCCCGTCCGGGCTGTCGGCCGCCGCACTCGGCTGCGCCTCGTCGGCGAACCAGTGGGCGCGTGCCGCCATGATGATGGCGTTGGCGGTTTCGGGTTCGAGCTTGACGGCGCTGCCCGCGATCTCGATGAGCTCGTCGCCGGCGAGATCGGCAAGGTCGTCGAGCGTCTTCACGCCCTTTTCGCCGAGCGCCACCAGCAGCGCCGGCGTCACGCCCTCCAGCGCCGCGATGTCGTCGCTGACGCCGAGTTCCTTGCGCTGCGCCTCGAGCTTGGCGTTCTGCTCCTCGAGGAAGACGCGGGCGCGCTGTTGCAGTTCGCCCGCGACATCTTCGTCGAAGCCCTCGATGCCGGCGAGATCTCCGATCGGCACGAAGGCAACCTCCTCGACCGAGGAGAAGCCTTCGGTGACCAGCAGATGGGCGATGACGTCGTCGACATCAAGCGCCTCGATGAACATCTTCGAGCGCGTGCGGAATTCCTCCTGGCGCCGCTCGCTTTCCTCGGCTTCGGTGAGAATGTCGATGTCCCAGCCGGTAAGCTGCGAGGCCAGCCGCACGTTCTGCCCGCGCCGCCCGATGGCGAGCGACAGCTGATCGTCGGGCACTACCACCTCGATGCGGCGCTGTTCCTCGTCCATCACCACCTTGGCGACCTCCGCCGGGGCGAGCGCGTTGACGACGAAGGTGGCGGGATCCTGCGACCACGGAATGATGTCGATCTTCTCGCCCTGTAGCTCCGCCACCACCGCCTGGACGCGCGAGCCGCGCATGCCGACGCAGGCGCCGACGGGGTCGATGCCGCTGTCGTTGGAGATGACGGCGATCTTGGCGCGCGAGCCGGGATCGCGCGCCACGGCGCGGATCTCGATGATGCCGTCATATATCTCGGGCACTTCCTGGGCGAACAGCTTGGCCATGAATTGCGGATGCGTGCGCGACAGGAATATCTGCGGCCCGCGCACTTCCTGGCGCACGTCGTAGATGTAGGCGCGCACGCGCTCGCCCTGATGGAAATTCTCGCGCGGCAGCAGCTCGTCGCGGCGCAGGATCGCCTCGGCGCGGCCGAGATCGACGACCACGTTGCCGAATTCGACGCGCTTGACCAGGCCGTTGACGATCTCGCCGATGCGGTCCTTGTATTCGTTGTACTGGCGCTGGCGCTCGGCGTCGCGCACCTTCTGCACGATCACCTGCTTCGCCGTCTGCGCGGCGATGCGGCCGAAATCGATGGGCGGCAGCGGGTCGGTGATGAAGTCGCCGATCTCGGCTTCCGGATTGAGCCGTTTGGCCTCGGCCAGCGGGATCTGCGTCGCCTCGTTCTCGACGGGGTCGGCGACCTCGCGGAAGCGCATCAGCCGGATCTCGCCGCTCTTGCGATCGATCTCGGCGCGGATGTCGTATTCCTGGCCGTATTTCGAACGCCCGGCCTTCTGGATGGCCTGCTCCATCGCCTGCAGCACCTCGTCGCGGTCGATGCCCTTGTCGCGGGCGACGGTGTCTGCGGTCTGCAGCAGCTCGGGGCGGGGATAACTGGCTTGAACTTGCATGTCGGCCTCTCGGCGTTCCCTGTTTTTCTAGTGATGCGATGACGATCGGCTTGCCGCCAGCAACTCGTCGGTGAGCACGAGCTTGGCGCGGGTCACCTGCGCCAGCGGCAGATCGATCGGTGCGGCGTCGACGAGCAGGCGGACCGCCTCACCCTCGACACCCAGCAGCTTGCCGCGGAAGCGGCGCCGGCCGGCCACCGGCTGGCTCATCTCGACCTTGGCCTCGAAGCCGGCAAAGCGCGCGAAATCCTCGCGCCGCACCAGCGGCCGGTCGATGCCGGGCGAACTCACCTCGAGCGTATAGGCGCCGGCGATCGGGTCGGCGACGTCGAGCAGCGCCGACACCGTGCGGCTGATCTCGGCGCAATCATCGACCGTCATCGCCTGATCGTCGGCACGCTCGGCCATGATCTGCAAGGTGGCACGCCGCCCGCCGCTGACGGCGACGCGCACCACACGGTAGCCCATCGCATCGAGCGAGGGCGCGATCATCGCCTCGATCTTGCCGGTATCCACTCAGCTTCCCTTGGTCGCCGCCGAAACAAAAAAAGTGGGCCCTTCGGCCCACCCGTTGATAAGCCCGGACGAGCCGGGCTATGGGACTTTTTTGTCGGAATATAGTCATTTTCGCGGGTCCTGCAAGCCTGAAGCGCCGCGCGCGCGCGGCCGGCGCCGGAAGCGCAGGAAGGCGGGCGTGCGCCCCGCCGCCAGCGCCTTCTGCTCGTAGCGCGTCGCCGGCCAGTCGGCGGGCCGCTGCCGCCAGTCGCCGGGACCGCGCGCCAGCCACTCGAACAGCGGATGCGTCGTCGCGCGCTCCAGCATCCAGGCGAGATAATCGGCATCGTCGGTGGCGAGGCGCAGCTCCGCGCTGTCGGCGAGGATCACGGCGAGCCGGTCGAGCGTCTCGGCCGAGACCATGCGGCGCTTGTGATGGCGCAGCTTCGGCCAGGGATCGGGAAAGAGGATGAAGGCGCGCGCCACCGATGCCTCGGGCAGCGCCGCGATCAGCAGGCGCGCATCGTCGATGAACAATCTGATGTTGCCGAGCGCGCGCCGGTTGATTTCGGCGAGCAGCTTGACGACGCCGTTCTCAAACACCTCGCAGCCGATCATCCCGATCTCGGGATGCGCCGTAGCCTGGCCGGCCAGATGCTCGCCGGCGCCGAAGCCCACTTCGAGCCAGACCTCCGCGACCGGCGGCGCGAAGAGCGCGCGCGGGTCGAGCGCGCTGTCAGCCGGCAGCGCGATGCGGCGCTCGGGAAGCAGGGTCTCCATCAGCGCCTGCTGACCCGGCCGCAGCTTGCGGCCGCGGCGTCGGCCATAGACCAGGCGCCGGCGCGCCGCCGCGCCGGCCTCCGAGGCTGCGCTCAGAACGCTCGGCGCAGCGCGTCGACGAGATCGAGCCGCTCCCAGGAGAAGCCGCCGTCGCTCTCCGGGGCGCGGCCGAAATGGCCATAAGCGGCGGTGCGGGCATAGATCGGCTTGTTGAGCGCGAGATGGGTGCGGATGCCGCGCGGCGAGAGATCCATCAGCTCCTGCAGCACCCGGGACAGCTTGTCCTCGTCGACCTTGCCGGTGCCGCTGGTGTCGATATAGACCGAGAGCGGCTTGGCGACGCCGATGGCATAGGAAAGCTGGATGGTGCAGCGCTCGGCGAGTTCGGCCGCGACCACGTTCTTGGCGAGATACCGCGCGGCATAGGCGGCCGAGCGGTCGACCTTGGTCGGGTCCTTGCCCGAGAACGCGCCGCCGCCATGCGGCGCCGCGCCGCCATAGGTGTCGACGATGATCTTGCGGCCGGTCAGGCCGCAATCGCCGTCCGGGCCGCCGATGACGAAGCGGCCGGTGGGATTGACGTAGAAATGCTCCTCGTCGCACATCCAGCCGCGCGGCAGCACGTTCAGCACGTGCGGCCGGACGATCTCGCGCACCTCGTCCTGATCGATCGATTCGTCATGCTGCGTCGAGACCACGACCGAGGTGGCGCCCACCGGCTTGGCGTCGATATATTGCAGGCTCACCTGGCTCTTGGCGTCGGGGCCGAGCATGGGGGCCGCGCCGGAATGGCGCGCCTCGGCGAGCGACTTCAGGATGGCGTGGGCATAATAGATCGGCGCCGGCATCAGTTCCGGCGTCTCGCGGCAGGCATAGCCGAACATGATGCCCTGGTCGCCCGCGCCCTCGTCCTTGTTGCCGGCGGCATCGACGCCCTGGGCGATGTCGGAGGACTGCTTGTGCAGATAGCACTCGATGGTCGCGTGCTTCCAATGGAAGCCCTTCTGCTCGTAGCCGATGTCCTTGATCGCGTGCCGCGCCACTTCGATCAGCCGCTCGGACGTGACCGAGTCCGGCCCGCGCACCTCGCCCGCCAGGACCACACGGTTGGTGGTCGCGAGCGTCTCGCAGGCGACGCGCGCCTGCGGGTCGGCGGCGAGGAAGGTGTCGACCACCGCATCGGAAATGCGGTCGCACACCTTATCCGGATGTCCTTCCGAAACGGATTCGCTGGCAAATACATAGTCGCGCTTGGCCACGGTCAATCCCTTCCCCTTGCTGGCGGCCCCGGGGCCGCCTCGACGGCGGCTGGTATACGCCCGGTCGGCAAAACCGCTCCTCACCCACAAATGGGGGGACGCGGAAAGCAGCGACATGTGGCAAGGGCAGGCGGGTGCCGTCAACCCATTTTTATCGTGGGCAGGGACGGTCTCAGCTCTCGCTGGCGCAGGCGTTGGCGATCGCCTTGGTGAGGTCGAACAGGCGCCGCCGGATCTGCGAATCCGGGATGCGGTAATAGGCTCGCACCAATTCCAGGGTCTCGCGCCGCATCATCGGGTCGGGCTCGTAGCGCGGGGCGGCGTCCTCGCCGCCGCCGCCGCCGGCGGCCGCCAGTGCCGCCGCCGCTGCCTCGGGGTTGATGTCGTCGAAGAAAAACGACACCGGGACGTCGAGCACGCGGGACAGGTCATAGAGCCGGCTGGCGCCGATGCGATTGGCGCCGCGCTCGTATTTCTGCACCTGCTGGAAGGTCAGGCCGATCGCGTCGCCCAGCTTCTCCTGGCTCATCCCCAGCAGCGTGCGCCGCAGTCGGACCCGCGAGCCGACGTGAACGTCGATGGGGTTGGGTTTATCCGATTTGCGACGGCGCCTGCGTCCAACCGGTGGCTTTTGGTTCATTATCCGCCTTCGACCCTTCGGGGACAGGGCCTACTTAGGTCACGCGATCGTATGCGGTCAACCGTCGATATGATTTATCGCGCAGAATATTTGCGAATAATGCGAATCGCTTGGTCAACCCCGACTAAAACGGGAAACAATTCCGGCAATCGCCAGCAGAAGGAGCGCCAATCCCCAGAAGAGCTGATTGCCCACCGCCTCGTAAGGGGTTGGCGATAGCGCTTCCGGCAGGGGTTCGTCGAGCACGCCCACGGCGTCAAGATCGAGTCGGGCGAGCACCCGGCCATAGCCGTCGATGACGGCGGAGACGCCGTTATTGGCGTCGCGCACCAGCGGCAGGCCTTCCTCGATGGCGCGGACCCGCGCGATGGCGAGATGCTGGAAGGGGCCGGAGCTGACGCCGTACCAGGCGTCGTTGGTGACGTTGAGCAGCCAGCCCGGGCGATGCGCGGGATCGATCACCGCCCCGGGAAAGATCACCTCGTAGCAGATCAGCGGCGACACCGGCGGCAGGCCCGGCAGGTCGAGGGTGCGCGGGCCGGCGCCGCGCGAGAAATCGCCAATGCCGGGCACGATCCTCTCCACCGGCAGGATGCCGCGCAGCGGCACGTATTCGCCGAACGGCACCAGATGCGCCTTGTCGTAGGTGGCGATGACGGCGCCGGTGTCGTCGAGCGCCAGCAGGCTGTTCCACACATGACGCGGCGGCCAGCCCTGCAGCGGTTCCGCGCGCTCGGCGCCGGTGAGCAGCAGCCCGCCCTTGGGGATCGCCGCGGCGATGCGCCGGCGCAGCTCGGGATAGCGTTCCAGCAGCGGTGGCGCCGCCGCTTCCGGCCAGATGAGGTCGCTGATCCCCGCCGTGCCCGGCGCCGCGCTCAAGCCCATCAGCCGCTGGAAATTCGCCGTCAGCGCCCGCGGGTCGTTCTTGAGCGTCTCGGGGATCGATGGCTGCACCAGCCGGAGCCTGACGCCGGGCACGCTGGCGCGCGAGGCGTCGGCGAGCCGCCAGGCGCCGCCCGCTGCCGCGCCCGCGACCAGCAGCAGCGCCGCGAGCGGCGCCCAAGCCCGTCCGCGCCCGAGATCGCCCAGCCGCGCCGGCAGCGCCGCCGCCGTCACGGTCAGCAGGCTCAACCCGTAGATGCCGAAGACGGCGGTCGATTGCAGCACGGCGAGAGCGCCGGGAAAGGCGCCGGCCCAGGCGTATCCGACGAGGTTCCAGGGAAAGCCGGTCAGCACATGGCCGCGGGCGTATTCCGCCAGCGCCCAGGCGACGGCGAGGACGAGGACGCGTGCGCTGCCGCCCAGCCGCAGCCTCTCGTAGGCCTCATAGGCGGCAAGCTGCGCCAGCGCAGTGAAGATCGCGAGCCCGGCGGGCACGCCGGCAACGGCGAGCGGCACCATCCACCAGAACCGGGCGATGTCGACGAAGAGCGCCGCGGCGATCCAGTAGAGCCCGGCGACGAAGAAGCCGAAACCGAAGCTCCAGCCGAGCAGCAGCGCGCTGCGCCGGCTGGTCGTGCCGTCGGCGAGCCAGACCAGGCCGGTAAAGGAGACGACGAGGATCGGGGTCAGGTCGACCGGCGAGAGTGCTGCCGCGGCCAACGCGCCGAGCAGCGCCGCCATGCCGTAGCGCCGCCAGCCGGCGAGCCCGGCGCACCACAGCGCGGCGCGCTGCAGCGGCGCCAGCGGCCCGACGGCGCGGAACGCCATCCCGGCGCGGGCGTCAGGCATCGGATGCGGCCGTCGGCGTTGGCAGGTTGCGCAGCCGCAGCCGCTTGACGCGCCGGGGATCGGCGTCCAGCACCTCGAATTCGAGCCCCGAGGGATGCCGCACCACGTCGCCGCGGCTCGGCACCCGGCCGGCAAGCGCGGTGACGAGCCCGCCCAGGCTCTCCACGCCTTCCTCTTCCTCCGGCGGCAGCAGCGCCGTCGGCACGCGCTCCTGCAGCGCGTCGAGCTTGATCCGGGCGTCGGCGATGAGCGTTCCGTCGGGGCGCTCGATCAGCTTCGGCTGGTCGGCGTCGTCGTGCTCGTCCTCGATCTCGCCGACGATCTCCTCGATCACGTCCTCGATGGTGACGAGCCCGTCGATGCCGCCGAACTCGTCGACGACCAGCGCCATGTGCACGCGCGACAGCCGCATCTGCAGCAGCAGGTCGAGCACCGGCAGCGACGGCGCCACGAACAGCACCTTGCGCGCGATCCTGGCGAGCGCCACCGGCTTGGCGTCGGCGGCATAGGGCAGCAGATCCTTGATGTGCACGATGCCGACCACGTCGTCGAGCCGCTCGCGGTAGAGCGGCAGGCGCGAATGGCCGTGCTCCACCATCTGCTTCACCGCCTCGCCGAAGGGCGTGTCGATCTCCAGCGCCAGGATGTCGACGCGCGGCACCATGATGTCCGAGGCGGCGAGTTCGTGCAGCTTCAGGATGTTGACGAGCAGCGTCCGCTCGTGCGGATCGATCGGCTCCTCTTCCTGGTGCTCCTCGATCAGCTCCTCGAGCTCTTCGCGCAGGCTTGTCTCGCCATTGCGCTGGCCGACGAGGTGACGCAGCCAGTTGCGTAGCCCGTGCAGCGGCCCCTCGCTCGATGGGCGCAGCGAGGCGTCAGCCATGGCTCGCCTCCGCCACGCGATAGGGATCGGCGATGCCGAGCCCGGCGAGCAGCCGGATCTCCAACGCCTCCATGCGTTCGGCCTCCCCGGCGATCTCGTGATCGAAGCCCAGGAGGTGCAGCACGCCGTGAATGACCAGATGGGCGAGGTGGTCGGCGAGCGGCTTGCCCTGCGCTGCGGCCTCGCCCGCCACGGTCTCGAAGGCCAGCACCACGTCGCCGAGCAGCAGCGGCGCTCCCGACGCCGCGGGCGCGCCGCCGCTTGCAGCGAAGGACAGCACGTTGGTCGGCGCGTCGCGGCCGCGCCACTCGCGGTTGAGCGCGCGCAGCAGCGCGTCGTCCGCCAGCACGATCGCCAGCTCGGCCGGCGCGGGCGGCGCTCCGCCGCCGGCCAGCGCCGCCCGCGCCGCGCGCTCGCAGACGCCGTCCACCGCGGGCAGCGCCTGACGCCACAGCGGCGATTGCTCGGCGAGATCGATCTCGACCGCGCGGGCGGGGTCAGTTGCGTCGGTCATCGTTCTTCCCGCCGCGTGCGCCCGTGCGCCTGCGGTCGCGCTGGTCATAGGCGCGCACGATGCGCGAGACCAGCGGATGGCGCACCACGTCGGCCTCGGTGAACTCCACCACGGCGATGCCCTCGACCCCGTTCAGCGTGTCCAGCGCGTCGCGCAAGCCGCACTGCGCGCCCGGCGGCAGATCGATCTGCGACAGGTCGCCGGTCACCGCCATGCGCGCGTTTTCGCCGAGCCGCGTCAGGAACATCTTCATTTGCACCGGCGTCGTGTTCTGCGCCTCGTCGAGAATGACGAAGGCGTTGGCGAGGGTGCGGCCGCGCATGAAGGCGAGCGGCGCGATCTCGATCTCGCCGGAATCGAGCCGCTTCATCACCTGCTCGCCCGGCAACATGTCATGAAGCGCGTCGTAAAGCGGGCGGAGATAGGGATCGACCTTCTCGCGCAGATCGCCCGGAAGGAAGCCGAGCCGTTCGCCCGCTTCGACCGCGGGCCGCGACAGGATGATGCGCTCGACACCGCCGCTCATCAGCATGTCGACCGCCATGGCGACGGCAAGATAAGTCTTGCCCGTGCCCGCCGGCCCGATGCCGAACACCAGCTCGTGCGAGCGAAGCGCCTTGACATAGGCGGCCTGGTTGGCGCTGCGCGGGCTGACGCGACGCTTGCGGGTGCGGATCTCCTCGCTTTCGCCCCATTGCTCGTCGCTCTGGAGGCTGGCGCGCTTCACGGCCGCATCGACCGCCGCGGCGTCGACCTCGAGACCGCGCTTTAAACGCTGATAAAGGCTCATCAACGCGTTGCGCGCGACGTCGGCGCTCGCCTGCGGTCCGCTGATGGCGAGACGATTGCCGCGCGACACCAGCGAGACGCCAAGCTCGCG
>DAHUYF010000180.1 GCA_027315365.1 Rhodospirillales bacterium
GGCCGGCGCCGCGCGCGGCATCGCCGGCACCGGCGCGGGCGGCGGCGTCGGCACCGCCGCCAGCGGTGCCGGCGGCAGCGCCAGCCGATCGATCGCCTCGTCGCCGATCGCCTCGTCGGCGCCCATCGCGACGTACCAGCGCAGCAGCTGCGAAAGCGCCTCTTTCTGGTCCATGACCGAGGGTCATAGCTCGGCTCTGGCTCTTTAAGAAGCATTCACTATAGTGGCGCCCGATGGACGGCCGGTCGGGCCGCGTCAGGGTGAAAGCCGGGCGTCCCCGCCCGCGTCGCCGGGACGGCGGGCGTAGAAGGACGATGAACGGAACACCACGAGTGCAGCGATGGTTGGCGGCCGGGCGCGCCGGCGCCGCGGCTTGTCTCGTCGCCGCGGCGGCGGGCTGCGCGGCGACCGGTGGGGCGGTCAAGCCCGATGCGCCGCCGCCGCCCGCGGCGTCGATGAGCGCGCTCGGCGCCTATCTCGCCGCGCGCCATGCGCAGCAGGTGCGCGACTTCCCGGATGCCGCCGACTACATGAACCAGGCGCTGGCCAGGGATCCCGGCAATTTCGACCTGCTGCAGCGCACCTTCGTACTGCGCGTCAGCGAGGGCCGGCTGACCGAGGCAGTGCCGCTGGCGCAGCGCGTCGTCAAGGTCAACCAGACCGACGGGCTGGCGCAGCTCGTGCTGCTGCTGGAGGAGGTGAAGACCGGCGACTTCAAGGCCGCGGTCGACCGCGCGCGGCTGCTGCCCAACGAAGGCGCGCAGCGCCTGGCGGGGCCGCTGCTGCTGGCGTGGTGCGAGGTCGGCGCGCAGCGTCCGGCGCCGGCGCTGCAGGCGCTCGATGGCCTCGACACGCTGCGCGGCGTGGAGATGCTGAAGGATCTGCACGCGGCGCTGATCGACGATTATGCCGATCGGATCAACGGCGCCGAGGCCGCCTATGCGCGCGCGATCGGCGATCAGCAGCATCTGACCTGGCGCACCGCCGAACTCGCCGGCAATTTCTACGAGCGCCACGAGCGCAGCGAGCAGGCGCGCCGCCTCTATGAACGGCTGGGCGGCGGCGAGCTGGGCGCCGAGATCACCCGCGAGGCGCTGCAACGCATCGCCAAGGGCGTCGTGCCGCCGCGCGTCATCGCCAACCCGCGCGACGGCGCCGCCGAGGCGCTGTTCGATCTCGCCAGCGTGCTCGATCAGCGCGAGACGCTCGACGCCTCGCTGGTCTACGCCCGCCTGGCGCTCGATCTCCGGCCGAGTTTCCCGCTGGCGCAGATGCTGATCGCCGAGATCGACGAGGATCAGCAGCACACCGCCGACGCGCTGGCGCAATACCGCGCGATCGATCCGAAATCGCCGCTCAGCTGGACGGCGCGGCTGCGCGCCGCCCTCGCGCTCGACGCGCTCGGCCGCACGGACGAGGCGGCGGACGAATTGAAGCGCATGGCGGCGGAGCGGCCGCACGATGCCGAGCCGCTGGTCGAACTCGGCGATCTCCTGCGCGGACGCAGCCGCTTCGACGATGCGGTCGACGCCTATGACGCGGCGATCGCGCGCGAGCAGACGCCCGGGCCGCAGGATTGGCGGATCTATTACAGCCGCGGCTCGGCACTGGAGCGCTCGGGGAAGTGGGCGCGCGCCGAAGTCGATCTCAAGCATGCGCTGGAGCTGCAGCCCGACCAGCCGCTCGTGCTGAACTATCTCGGATATTCCTGGATCGACCGCGGCGAGCACCTGACGGAGGGCCTCCAGATGGTGAAGCGCGCGGTCGAGCTGAGGCCCGACGACGGCTACATCGTCGACAGTCTGGGCTGGGCCTATTATCGCCTCGGCGAGTTCGGCAACGCGACGCGGCAGCTCGAGAAGGCGATCGAGCTGCTGCCCGAGGATCCCACCGTCAACGACCATCTCGGCGACGCCTATTGGCAGGAGGGCCGGGTGATCGAGGCGCGCTACCAGTGGCGCCGCGCGCTGCAGTTCAAGCCCGAGGCCGATCAGGTCAAGACGATCGAGACCAAGCTCGATCACGGCATCGCCAAGCTGCCGGCGGCGTCGGCGACGCGCGGCGGCTGAGCCAAGGCGCGTCGATGACGCGGCGCTGGCCGGCGGCGGCGAAGCTCAACCTCTACCTGCACGTGCTGGGCCGCCGCGACGACGGCTATCACCTGCTCGACAGCCTGGTGGCCTTCGCCGCGGTCGGCGACGAGATCACCGCCGCGCCGGCGGCGGCGCTGTCGCTCGAGATCGAAGGGCCGCAGGCGCCGGCGCTGGCGGGCGATCCCGCCGCCAATCTGGTATGGCGCGCCGCCGAACTCATCGCCGCCGAGACCGGGCGCGCGCCGGCGGCGGCGCTGCGCCTGCTCAAGCGCCTGCCGGTCGCCTCGGGCATCGGCGGCGGCTCGAGCGACGCGGCGGCGAGCCTGCGCGCGCTCGACGCGCTGTGGCGGCTCGGCCTCGACGAGACGCGGCTCGCGGCGCTCGGCGCCCGGCTCGGCGCCGACGTGCCGGTCTGCCTCGCGGCGCGCGCCTCCTGGCTCGGCGGCATCGGCGAGGCGGTCGAGCCGGCGCCGGATCTGCCCGCGGTGACGGCGTTGCTGGTCAATCCCGGGTTGGCGCTCTCGACGCCGGCGGTGTTCAAGGCGCGGCGCGGCGCGTTCTCGGCGCCGGCGCGCTTCGCGGCGATGCCGGCGGACGCCGCCGGCCTCGCGGCGCTGCTCGCCGAGCGGCGCAACGATCTCACCGATGCGGCGGCGGCGCTGATGCCGGAGATATCCGCGGTGCTGGCGCGGCTTGAGCGGCTCGAGGGCGCGCTGCTGGCGCGCATGAGCGGCAGCGGCGCCACCTGCTTCGCGCTGTTCGCGGCGGCGGACGAAGCCGCGGCGGCGGCGGCTCGGCTCGGCGTCGAAGAGCCGGGCTGGTGGGTGGCGACGGGAAGGCTGAGCTGAGATCGTGCCGGCGCGCGCTCAGCCGCCGGGTTTCAGTGATTTCTGCAGCTCGGTGACGCGCGCCGTCGCCGCTTTCATCTGGTCGGCGCCGAACTCCTTGGCGATGCGCTCGGCCGCCGCGCGCGAGCCCGCATCGCCCCGCGCGCCGGCGATGGCATACCAGGCATAGGCGTCGATCGCGGATTGCGCCACGCCCTCGCCATGCTCGTAGAGAAAGGCGAGGTTGTATTGCGCGTCGACGAGGCCGAGCTCGGCGGCGCGGCGAAACCATTGCGCCGCCTCGGTCATGTCGCGCGCGGTGCCGTTGCCCTTGGCGGAGGCATATCCCAGCGCGAGCGCGGCGCTGGCGTTGCCCTGCGCCGCGGCCTTGCGATACCACTGCAGCGCCTGCGCCGGATCCCGCTCGACGCCGAAGCCGTTCTCGCACAGCACGCCGTAATCGTATTCCGCTTCGGCCAGTCCGCTCTCGGCGGCGGCGCGCAGCAGCGGGGCGGCGCGCGCGTAATCCTTGTCGACGCCCTTGCCCAGCGCATAGAGCGTGCCCAGGCGGTATTGCGCCGGCGCATCGCCGCCGCGCGCGCGCGGCTCGAGCCAGGCGGCAAGGTCCTTGGGGTCGCTCGGCTCGGCGGCGCCCGGCACGGTCGCCGGCGCGGCGGCCGGCGGCAGCGCCAGCGTCACGTCCGGCGTTGGCGGCAGCGCCACGCGGACGCCGGCGCCGCCGGGTGGCCGCGCCAGGAAGGCGAAGCCGGCGACGAGCAGCAGCGGCAGCGCCAGCGCCGCGGCGAAGCGCCATCCGCCGCGCCGCGCGCGCCGCTCTTGAGGAGGATATGCCGGCGCGGCGGCGCCCGGCGGCAGCACCGTGGTTTCGCCCGGTCCGGTGCAGGCGCGGCGGATGGCGCGTTCGAGCCAGGCTTCGAGCGACAGGCCGGCGGCGCGCGCCGCCTGCTCGGCCTGGCGGAAGCTGGCGCCGTCGAGCAGCTCCTCGCTCCACGCCGTTGCCGCGCCGGTCGCCGGCGCGATCATGATCTGCCTTTGCCGACGCGCGCCTGCTTCAGCGCATCGTCGGTGGCGGAGCCCAGCGCCAACGCCGCCTGCGCCAGCCGCTCGGGATCTTCGGTGTCCAGCAGCGCATAGGCATGCTCGGCCGAGAGCGTGCGCCGCTCGATCATCTGGCGCAGGCGCGGCGGCAGCGTCAGCAGCCGCAGCGCGCGGGCGATCTGCGCCTGCGGCCGCGCGACGCCCACGGCGATCTCGCCGGCGCTGAGGCCGAACTCGGTGATCAGGCGGAAATAGGCGCGCGCCTCGTCGAGCGGCGGCACGTCGGCCGATGCGAGCGTCTCGGCGAGCATCGCCAGCGCCTTCTGCGCGGCGCCGGCACCGACCGCGTCGGGCGCCACGCGCTCGAGCGCGCTGGTGGCGCGGATCACCCGGGCGAGCCATTGCGACAAGGGCAGCCGCGCCTGCGCCGCCGCCGCCTCGGCCATGCGGCGTACCTCCCGCGGCAGCCGTGCCGGCTGCCAGCGACCGGGAACCGCGCTCATCCGTCGATGTCCCCACCCTGCGGCATGGCGTCGACTATAAACAACCGCGGCGAGGGTTTGCAGCGGGAAGCGGCGTCGCATTTGGGAAAAATGCGCGTGGAGCGGCGATTGACGCGGCATTCCCGGCGCGCGTAAGGTGTCTGCTTTCGCGGGACGCGCCGGAAGCATGGGCAAGTTGGACGAAGCGATGAGGCGCTTGGAGGGAGCGGTGGCACGGCTCGAGAAGGCCGCAGGCCGCGTCGCCGACGGCGATGCGGCGCGTCACGGCGCGCTCGCCGCCGCCAAGGCCGATTATGCGACGCTGCTGGACACTACGGACAGCGTGGCGCTGAGGCTCGATGCGGCGATCCTGCGGCTCGATCGCGCGCTGGAGGGCTGATGGCGCAGATTCTCGTCACCATCAACGGGCGCACCTATCCCGTCGCTTGCCATGACGGCGAGGAGCAGCGCACCGAGGAACTCGGCCGCTATGTCGACGCCAAGGTGAGGAGCTTCGTGCGCGAGCTGGGGCAGATCGGCGAGACGCGGCTGCTGGTGCTCGCGGCGCTGGTGCTGGCGGACGAGCTTGCCGATGCGCAGGCGGGATCCGGCCGGCCGGTCCCGCTCAACGGCGCCGCGCCCGACGAGGCGCGCGCCGCCGCCGGCATCGAGACTCTCGCGCAGCGCATCGAGGCGATTGCAGCGCGGCTCGAGACGGCCCACATTTAGGGCGAGGATGGGGCTGCGCGGCGCGTCAGGTCGCACGAACCCCGGGGCCGATATGTACCTCAAGGGGGCTGTCCCTGCCGGAGCCTTGGTTTCGGTATATGGCTCCCACCTGCGTAAGCGGGCCACGAGGGTTAAGCAATGCCAACGGCCGAGGCGGCTCCATCCTCGCTTTCTTCGTCGCCGCGCCTCTCTCCCGCGCGCCGCGATGGCTAGCGGCCGGCAGGCGGCGCCGGCGGGAAGGACGGACCAAGCATGAAGCTGCTGCTGTGCGGCGACATCGTCGGCCGCTCCGGCCGCGAGGTGGTGGTCGCGCATATGGCGCGCCTGAGGCGTGACCTCGCGCTCGATTTCGTCGTCGCCAACGGCGAGAACGCGGCGCACGGCTTCGGCATCACCGATCGGATCTGCGCCGAGCTCTACGCCGCCGGGGTGGATGTCATCACCACCGGCAACCACGTCTGGGACAAGCGCGAGATCATTCCCTATATCGACGGCGATCCGCGTTTGCTGCGGCCGATCAATTTCCCGCCGGGCACGCCGGGCAAGGGCCACGGCGTCTTCGCCTTGCCCGACGGGCGCAAGCTGCTGGTGGCGAACGCCATGGCGCGGCTGTTCATGGACGCGCTCGACGATCCCTTCGCCGCGGTCGAGCGGCTGCTGGCGGAGCATCCGCTGGGCGCGGTCGACGCCATCCTGGTGGATTTCCACGGCGAGGCGACCTCCGAGAAGATGTCGATGGGACATTTCTGCGACGGCCGCGTCTCCGCCGTCGTCGGCACGCACAGCCACGTGCCCACCGCCGATGCGCAGATCCTCGCCAAGGGCACGGCCTACATGACCGATGCCGGCATGTGCGGCGATTACGACAGCGTCATCGGCATGCAGAAGGAGGCGGCGGTGACGCGCTTCGTGCGCAAGATGCCGGGCGAGCGGCTGCAGGTGGCGGAGGGCGAGGGCACGCTCTGCGCCGCCTTCATCGAGACCGATGATGCCACCGGCCTGGCGCGGCGCATCGCGCCGTTGCGGCTGGGCGGCAGGCTGCAGCCGCATTGGCCGCTGGGCGAGCACGCCGGGGCGACCGCTTAGGCGGCGCGCAAGCGCCTTCGTCCGCGGCGGCGGCGCTTGCGTCTGCAGGCGCGGGAGCCATGTCGCGCTACCGCCGACTGTCGAGGGTCTGATAAAGCGGCTCGAGACAGTCGTCGGCGAGCGCGCGCAGCGCCGCGGGCGGATCGCGCCGTTCGGGCGGGTCGCCGGCGAACAGCCGCCGTCCCGGATCCTTGGCGTGGTAGCGCGCTTCCTCGCGCAGCGCCGCGATCTCGCCGGCGCCGAGCGCCAATCCCAGGAACGGGGCGACGCGGCTCCAGACCGCATCGGGCAGGTCGCGGTAGTCGACGGTGAGCGCCGCGCCGCCGGCGGCCTGCGCGGCGCGCAGCAGTGCTGCCAGCGCGCGGGCGCAGAAGCCGGCGTCGTCGAGCGCCGCGAGGATCGCCGGCGGAATGGCGAGAAGGCGCTCGGCCTCGCGCGGCAGGTGCCGCAGTTCCAGCCAGCCCGGCGGGTCGGCGGCCAGCGAGGCCAGCACCTCGATCGGCCGACGCTGCACCCAGACCACCCTGGCCTCGGGAAAGGCGCGGCGGAAGAGATCGTGCCGGGCCACGTTCCAACTCGACAGCTTGAGCACGTAGTGCCGCTCGTCGCCGAAGCGGCGCCGGCCGAGCGCGCGCACCAGCAGGCGCAGCTGCCGCACCGTCTCCGCCTCGCCCAGCGTGTCGGGACCGGCGAGCAGCAGCGTGTTGACCGGCTTCGGCTCGGCCACGACCAGCATGCCGGGGACGCGCGCCAGCAGCCGCGACACCAGCGTCGAGCCGCAGCGCGACATGTGGAAGATCAGCGCCGCCGGGTCGAGCGAGGGCGCGGCATCGAGCGCCGCCAGCGCGGCGAGATCGGTGCGCACCAGGCGTGGCGCGGCACCGCCGGCCCAGCGCTCCACCGTCTGGTCGAAGAACGGCTCGGCAAAGCGCATTCCCGCGAGATCGCCCCAGTCGACGGAAACCGCGCCCGGCGCGAGGTTGAGCGAGACCGGCGTGAACGCGGCGAGCGGGCTGGCGTCCAAGCGCGCGCCTACGCGACCAGGCGGTCGTCGTCGCCCTCGACGTAGCGCGCCTCGCCGGCGGCGAGACGCGCGTTGTTGCGTGCGCGCAATGCCGCCTCGGCCTCGCCGTAGAGGAAGGGGACGAAGGCGTAGCGCTTGCCGCGGGTGATCGGCGTCACCTCGTGCAGCATGCCGCAGGAGAAGACGACGGCGCCGCCGAGCGGCGGCCGGTAGCGGCGCCGGCCGAACTCGGGAAAGATCAGCTCGCAGCCGTCGAAATCGTGGTTGAGATTGATCGATACGGCGAAGCGCCGATGCTCGGCGCCGGCATTGAGATTGTCGCGATGGCGGAAGAAATAGCCGCCGGTGGCGCTGTCGTAGCAGGAGACGAGGCAGCGATCCATGCGCGTCGCGCGGAAGCCCAGGAAGCGCTCGATCTCCGGCACCAGCCGCCGCGCGACCTGCTCGCGCATGGTGCGGCTGAGTTCGGGGTCGACGATCCGCAGGTCGCGGCGCCGCTTCAGGCGGTGATTGACCACGGTCGCCGTCTTGCCGTCTTGGTCGAGCAGGAAACCCGACTCCTCGCCGCCCATCGCCTCGTAGAGGCGGACGAGAAAGTCGCAGAGCGCGAAATCGAACACGCGCGGCACGACCAGCGCGGGCGCGAAGAGCGGCACCCCGGCCGACTGGTCGACCGGCGGCAGGCCGTGCAGCACCTGGCGCACGCTCGCGCCGTGCCCCGCCGGATGATCCCAGGGAATGTCGGCGACCGCGTGTTGCAGCGGATCGAGCACCACCGTGCGCGGCGCGCCCTGCGCGCCATAGGCGGCGCTGATGGTGCCGGCGTAATCGGCGATGAAGGCCACCGACGGCCCGCTGATCGCCGCCAGCTGCTGCAGCGCCGCGGGCGGGGGCGGCGCGGTGAGGACGCCGTAGAAGACGAGATGGTCCTCGTTGAACAGCGCGGCCGCGCCGAGCAGCTCGGCAAGCTCCTGCGCCGCGCGCGGCTCGGCGAGCGAGCCGAGGAAGGCGAGCGCCACCCAGCGCCCGGCGTCGACGTGGAGCGCCACGGTGCCGCCGGTCACGGTGGCGGCGGTGAAGCCCGGCACGGGATCGCCGAGGCGGGGAGGCGGCGAGCCGGAATGCTGGTTCTGCATGGAAGAAACTCTCGAGCCGGAGCGGCCAGACGCGCCCCGAAGGGTGACGGGGAATGGTTAAATTTCCCTCTATTCCGCTCGCCGCCAATCCTCCCCATATCAGGGAGCGGCAACGCGCGGCGGTGATCGCAGATGAGCAACCCTGTCCCCGAAGCACGATCCGCCACGCGCCTGCAGGTGGCGCTGGCGGCGGCCGGCCTCGTCGCTGTCGCGGCGCTGCTGGCGCTTGGCGTCTACACTTGGCAATCGCTGGGCGAGGTCGAGATGGATGCCACCGGCTATATCGCGCTGGTGCTCGGCGTCCTCGGCACGGTCGCGCTGGGCGGCGGCTTGATGGCGCTGCTGTTCTACAGCCACCGCCATGGCTATGACGACGCGGCCGGCGGCAAGCCGGAGAAGCGCCTCTAGCCCGGCGGCACGCGGCGTTGCGCCGCCGTGCGAAAGACCGCATGCTCGCTGCCGGTTCCGCACCGAGTGCCCGTCCTCGCCCGTGATGCTCCAGCGCCATACCGCCAGCGACCTTGCCGAGCCTGCCGGCGCGCGCCGCGATGGCTGAAGCATCGCTGGCATCGCTGGCGCTCTATGGCCTGCTGCTCGGCTGGTCGGTAGCGTGGCCGCCGGGGCCGATCAATGCCGAGATCGTGCGCCGTGGTCTGGCGCGGGGCTTCTGGCCGGCCTATGGCGTCGGTCTCGGCGCGTCCACCGGCGACGCGGCGTGGGCGGTTGCGGTCGGACTCGGCGCCGGCACGCTCGTCGCCTCGGACGATGCGCGCTCGGCGCTGTCGGTGCTGAGCACGCTTTTGCTGCTGCTGCTCGCCGTCATCTATCTGCGCGGCGCCTGGCGCGCCCTCGCCGCGTGGCGCCGCCGCGCGGCGGTGGATGCGCCGCGGCGCTTCGAGGGCGGCGGCGCGGGTTATCTGCTGGGGCTCGGCCTCGCGCTCTCGAGCCCCTGGAACATCGCCTTCTGGCTCGCGGTCATCGGTCGGGCGCAGACGCTTCAGGCGGGTGCAGCCGCCTCGCTGGTCGTCGCCGGCGCGGTGCTGGCCGGAACCAATCTCTGGGTGCTGCTGTTATGCGCCGCGGTCGTGCTGCTGCGGCTGCGCTTTGCCGGCGCGGCATGGGAAGGGGTGGCGAAGGGCGCGACCGGGCTGCTCATGCTCGCTTTCGCCGTCGACGGTCTGCGGCGACTCGCCGGCTAGGCGTCGCCGACGCCGCAATGCTGCCATATTGGCCGGCTAAGACGCGGCGCAGCGGCGAGTGCGACTCGCTTTAGATGCAGGGTTGGTCATTTTACAAGATATGGTATGGTCCCGGGCACAAATCTCAGGAACTAGCGGTTCGCCATGGCTGGCCATTCCCAGTTCAAAAACATCATGTATCGCAAGGGCGCGCAGGACAAAAAGCGCGCCAAGATCTTCACCAAGATCATTCGCGAGCTCACCACCGCGGCGCGCAGCGGCCTGCCCGATGCCAACGCCAATCCGCGGCTGCGCGCCGCCATCACCGCCGCCAAGGAAGCCAACATGCCCAAGGACACCGTGGAGCGCGCGATCAAGCGCGGCGCGGGTGCCGATGGCGGCGAGAACTACACCGAGATGCGCTACGAGGGCTATGGTCCCGGCGGCGTCGCCGTGATCGTCGAGGCGCTCACCGACAACCGCAACCGCACCGCCAGCGAGTTGCGCGCCGCCTTCACCAAGGCCGGCGGCAATCTCGGCGAGAGCAACAGCGTGAGCTTCCTGTTCGACCGGCTGGGCCAGGTGACATATCCCGCCGCCGCCGCGTCGTCGGAGGCGATCTTCGAGGCGGCGGTGGAAGCCGGCGCCGACAATGTCGAGAGCGGTGCCGACGAGCATGTCGTCACCGGCGCGCCGGACGCGCTCAACGAGCTGCGCGACGCGCTCGAGCGCCGCTTCGGTCCGCCGGCCTCGGCGCGACTGGTATGGAAGCCGAAGACGCTGGCGCCGGTCGACGGCGAGACGGCGGAGACGCTGTTCCGGCTGCTCGAGACGCTCGAGGACAGCGACGACGTGCAGAACGTGTTCGCCAATTTCGAGGTGTCCGACGACGTCATGGCGCGGTTGAGCGCCTGATCGCGCCGGCAACAGCAGGCAAGCCCGACCCATGCGCCTCATCGGACTCGATCCGGGGCTGCGTCACACCGGCTGGGGCGTGATCGAAACCGCCGGCAACCGGCTGCGCCACGTCGCCGACGGCGTCGTCCATTCGCGCGACGGCAGGCCGCTGGCCGAGCGGCTGGTCGATCTCTTCCGTCAGCTCAACGACATCCTCGCCGGCTACCAGCCTGCCGCCGCCGCGGTGGAGGAGACCTTCGTCAACAAGAATCCGGCCTCGACCTTGAAGCTCGGCGTGGCGCGCGGCGTGGTGCTGCTGGCGCCGGCGGAGCGCGGCCTGCCGGTCTTCGAGTACTCGGCCAACCTGATCAAGAAGTCGGTGGTCGGCGTCGGCCATGCCGACAAGCAGCAGGTCGAGATGATGGTGCGCCGCCTGCTGCCCGGCGCCACGCTGGACTCTTCCGACGCCGCCGACGCGCTCGCCGTCGCCATCTGCCATGCGCATCACGCCTCGACCCGGAGCGTCTGGGCGGCGGGAGGCGCGCGGTGATCGCGATGCTGACCGGGATCGTCGATCAGGCCGGGGCCGGGGCCGATTCCGTCGTGGTCGACGTCAACGGCGTGGGCTATCTCGTCTTCGTCTCGGCGCGGACACGCGCGCGCGTGCCGGGGCGCGGCGAAACTCTCCGCCTGCTGGTCGAGACGCATGTGCGCGAGGACCACATCCACCTCTACGGCTTCGCCGACGAGGCCGAGCGCGCGTGGTTCCGGCTGCTGACCACGGTGCAGGGCGTCGGCGCCAGGCTCGCGCTCGCCATCCTCAGCGTGCTCGCGCCCGAGGCGCTCGCCACCGCGATCATGGCGCAGGACAAGGCGGCGCTGGCGCGTGCCGAGGGGGTCGGGCCCAAGCTCGCGCTGCGCATCGCCAACGAACTCAAGGACAAGGTCGGCGGCGTGGCGCTCGGTCCCGCCGCGGCACGCGCGCCCGACGCCGCGCCCGAGGGCGCCGCCGCCGACGCGGTCTCGGCGCTGGTCAATCTCGGCTACTCGCGCAGCGACGCCTATGGCGCGGTCAGCGAGGCGGCGCGGCGGCTCGGCGCCGGGGCGCGGATCGACGCGCTGATCCGCATCGGGCTGCAGGAACTCGGGCGATGAGCGAGCCGCGCGTGATCATGCCGGAGCGGCGCGAGGAGGATGCGGGCGAGGCGTCGTTCCGGCCGCTGAACCTCGACGAGTTCGTCGGCCAGAGCCAGCTGCGCGAGAATCTCCGCATCTTCATCCACGCGGCGCGCGGCCGCGGCGAGCCGCTCGACCACGTGCTGTTCTTCGGCCCGCCCGGCCTGGGCAAGACCACGCTGGCGCAGATCGTGGCGCGCGAAATGGCGGTGGGCTTTCGCGCCACCTCTGGGCCGGTGATCCAGCGCGCCGGCGACCTCGCCGCGCTGCTCACCAACCTGCAGCCGCGCGACGTGCTGTTCATCGACGAGATCCATCGCCTGACCCCGGCGGTGGAGGAGATCCTCTATCCCGCGATGGAAGACTTCCAGCTCGATCTCATCATCGGCGAGGGGCCGGCGGCGCGCTCGGTGCGCATCGACCTGCCGCCGTTCACGCTGATTGGCGCCACTACGCGCTCCGGCCTCATCACCAGGCCGCTGCGCGAGCGTTTCGGCATCCCGATGCGCCTGGTCTTCTACGAGCCGCACGAGCTCGAGCGCATCGTCAGCCGCGGCGCCCGCGTGCTGGCGATGGAGCTCGACACCGCCGGCGCCGCCGAGATCGCACGGCGCTCGCGCGGCACGCCGCGCGTGGCGGCCCGGCTGCTGCGCCGGGTGCGCGACTTCGCGGCGGTGGCCGGTGTGCAGCGCATCGACCGCGCCGCCGCCGACCACGCGCTGAAGCGCCTCGAGGTCGACGAGCGCGGGCTCGATGCGATGGACCGGCGCTACCTCCTGTGCATCGCCGAGAACTACGGCGGCGGCCCGGTCGGGGCCGAGACCATCGCGGCGGCGCTCGCCGACCAGCGCGACGTCGTCGAAGAGGTGATCGAGCCCTATCTCATCCAGCAGGGGCTGGTGCAGCGCACGCCGCGCGGCCGGCTGCTCACCGATCTCGCCTATGGCTATCTCGGGGTCAAGCCGCTGCGCCCGCGCGCGGCGCAGCTCGACCTCCTGGCCGAGGACGCGGCCGAGGAGGAGGGCGCATGATGAAGCTGCCGCGCGAGGGCGCCGTCGCCGACGGCGCCTTTCTCTATCCCGTGCGCGTCTATTACGAGGACACCGACGCGGCGGGCCTGGTCTATTACGCCAACTACCTCAAATTCGCCGAGCGCGCGCGCACCGAGATGCTGCGCCATCTCGGCATCGGGCAGGAGCGGTTGCGCGCCGACAGTGGCATGGTCTTCGTCGTGCGCCGCTCGACCGCCGACTTCCTGTTGCCGGCGCGGCTCGACGACGACCTCGTCGTCGCGACCCGGCTCACCGGGCTCGGCGCGGCGACGCTCGACCTCGACCAGGAGGTGCGGCGCGGCGAGGCCGCCCTCGTCCGGCTCGCCTTCCAGATCGCCGCGGTCGGCCCCGGCGGCCGGCCGCAACGTCTGCCGCAGACGCTGCGTGCGGCGCTTCTTTCCCTCAACGAAACAACGAAGATGGTCACGGCCCATGCAAGGTGATGTCAGCTCGGTTCCGCTCGGCGGCGCCGTCCCACACGATCTTTCGATCATCAACCTGTTTCTGCAAGCCGACCTTATCGTCAAGGTCGTCATGTTCATGCTGCTGGCGGCCTCGTTCTGGTCGTGGGCGGTGATCTTCGACAAGCTGATGAAGGTCAGGCGGCTGCGGCGCGACGCCGAGCATTTCGAGGAGAGCTTCTGGTCCGGCGGCTCGCTCGACGACCTCTACGATCGCATCGGCGCCAAGCCGCTCGACCCGATGTCGGCGGTGTTCGCCGCGGCGATGCGCGAATGGCGGCGCAGCGCGGCCAAGGGCCTCGCCGCCTCCTCGACGCTGCGCACCAACCTGCAGGAGCGCATCGAACGGGTCATGCACGTCACCTTGAGCCGCGAGATGGAGCGGCTCGAGCGCTTCATGCCGTTCCTCGCCACGGTCGGCTCGACCGCACCCTTCGTCGGCCTCTTCGGCACGGTGTGGGGGATCATGGACAGCTTCCAGTCGATCGCCGCCTCCAAGAACACCAGCCTCGCCGTGGTCGCGCCGGGCATCGCCGAATCGCTGTTCGCCACCGCGCTGGGGCTGGTGGCGGCGATCCCCGCGGTCATCGCCTACAACAAGTTCTCCACCGATTTCGGCCGCTATGCCAGCCGGCTCGACGGCTTCTCCACCGAATTCGGCGCCATCCTGTCGCGCCAGCTCGACGAGAAGGCCTGAGCCATGGCCGGAGGTCTCATGAACGGCAACGGCCGCCACCGCTACAAGCCGATGAGCGACATCAACGTCACGCCGATGGTCGACGTGATGCTGGTGCTGCTGGTGATCTTCATGGTGGCGGCGCCGCTGCTCACCGTCGGCGTGCCGGTCGATCTGCCGCAGAGCAAGGCGCCGGCGATCACCGAGCCGAAGGAGCCGCTGGTCATCACCGTCAACGCCGAGGGCAAGCTGTTCCTGCAGAACAGCGAGGTCGGCGACGACGCGCTGGTGCCGCGGCTGCAGGCGATCACCAAGAGCAACCCCGAGGCCGACATCTACGTGCGCGGCGACCGCGCCATCAATTACGGCCGGGTCATGGAGGTAATGGGCATGGTGAGCGCCGCGGGCTTCACCAAGGTCTCGCTCATCACCGAGCAGCAGCGGGATAAAGCGAAGCATTGAGCAGCGTCGAGCGGATGAGCACCTACGCCAGCATGCCGCCTCGGGCTTT
The DNA here is from genome assembly GCA_027315365.1 of Rhodospirillales bacterium. GTDB lineage: Bacteria > Pseudomonadota > Alphaproteobacteria > ATCC43930 > CGMCC-115725 > DAHUYF01. Next base: position 14,388 of record DAHUYF010000180.1, read on the forward strand.
CGTCTACTCGGCGGGCTTTCACCTCGCCGTGCTGGCGGGGCTGCTGGCATTCACCCACTTCCATATCTTCGAGCGCAAGATCGACGAGGATCAGCCGATCGTCGTGCAGCTGGTCAATGTCGCGCCCGAGACGCATGCGACGCAGCTCACCCGCGAGATGCCGGTGCCGAAGAAGCCCGACCAGGTGGCCCAGGCCGAGCCGGCGCCGCCCAAGCCCGAGCCGCCCAAGCCCGAGCCGCCGAAGCCGCCGCCGCCCGAGCCGCCCAAGGCGGCACCCCCGCCGCCGCCGCCGCCGCCGGCTCCCGTGCCCAAGCCCGAGGCGAAGGCCGAAGCGCCCAAGCCCGAGCCGCCCAAGCCGCCGCCGCCGCCGGCGAAGCCGACGCCGCCCAAGCCCAAGCAGGACGACACCGCCTTCGACGCGCTGCTCAAGAACCTCGCCAAGCGCGATCCGGCGCGGACGCCGCCCGACCAGACGCCGCAAAAGCAGCTTGCCGCGGCGCAGCCGACGCACGCCTCCTCGCAGCCGATCGCGCCGTTGGGGCC
>DAHUYF010000191.1 GCA_027315365.1 Rhodospirillales bacterium
ACGCGGTCTGGGTCTTCGACCGCCCGGAAGCGTGGCAGCCGCATGCGCTGCGCAATCCCTGGACGGGCGAGGTCTCGAAGCCGCGGGGAGAATGGGGCGAGTGACCGGATTCGAACCGGCGACATCCAGAATCACAATCTGGCGCTCTAACCAACTGAGCTACACCCGCCACTGAGGCTGCTCCTACCGCGCCGGCCCGGCCAGCGTCAAGCGCCGGCGGATACCGCTGCGGAGGCGGCAAGCCGGCAGCGGCGCCATATCTCAGTATCTCTAAAGCAGAGCGCCGGCGCGGCCCCCGGGCGGGATTGCGGCGCCGGCGGGGAACTGGCACGGTGCCGCGACCGTCATGCCTTGCCCTGAGGTCGGGATGCCGAGCGCCGATGACAATGCCCTGCTGACGCCCGCCGAGATGGCGGCGGCGGATCGCGCCGCGATCGCCGGCGGCGTGGCCGGCGTGCGGCTGATGGAGACCGCCGGCCGCGCCGTGGCGGAGACGGTGCTGGAGCGCTGGTCGCCGCGCCCGGTGGCGGTGCTGTGCGGCCCGGGCAACAATGGCGGCGACGGCTTCGTCGCCGCCCGATATCTCGCCGCCGCCGGCTGGCCGGTGCGGCTCGGGCTGTTGGGCGAGCGCGCGGCGCTCGCCGGCGACGCGGCTCATCACGCCGCGCTGTGGCGGGAGCCGGTGCTGCCGCTCGGTCCGGAACTGCTGCAGGGCGCCGAGCTGGCGATCGATGCGATTTTCGGGGCGGGGCTGTCGCGGCCGGTCGAGGGGAGGGCGCGCGCGGCGATCGACGCGATGGTGGCGGGCGGACGTCCCATCGTCGCCGTCGACGTGCCGAGCGGGGTCGACGGCGCCACCGGCGCGGTGCTCGGCGCGGCGGCGCCGGCGACGGTGACGGTCACCTTCTTTCGCAAGAAGCCCGGCCACCTGCTGCTGCCCGGGCGCCTGCTCGCGGGCGAGGTGGTGCTGGTCGATATCGGCATTCCGGCCCGCGTACTGGCGACGATCGCGCCGCGCACGCATGAGAACGGCCCGCCGCTGTGGCTCGACGGTTATCCCTGGCCGCGGCTCGACGGGCACAAGTACCGCCGCGGCCACGCGCTCGTCGCCGGCGGCGCGGTGATGACCGGGGCGGCGCGGCTCGCCGCCCGCGCCGCGCTGCGCATCGGCGCCGGCCTGGTCACGCTGGCAGCACCCGCCGCCGCCTGGCCGGTCTATGCCGCGGCGCTCACCGGCGTCATCGTACAACGCGTGGCGACGGCGGCGGATTTTGCCGCGCTGCTGGGCGATGCCCGGCGCAACGCCATCCTGCTCGGCCCCGGCGCCGGCACGACGCCCGAGACCCGCGCCGCGGTGCTGGCGGCGCTGGCCACGGCGCGCGCCGTGGCGCTGGATGCCGATGCGCTCACCGTCTTCGCCGACGATCCCGCCGCGCTGTTCCGCGCCGTCGCCGGGCCCTGCGTGATGACGCCGCACGAGGGCGAGTTCCAGCGCCTTTTCGCCGTCGGCGGCGACAAGCTGGCGCGCGCGCGCGCGGCGGCGCGGCAAAGCGGCGCGGTGGTGCTGCTCAAAGGCGCCGATACCGTGATCGCCGCGCCCGACGGCCGCGCCGTCGTCAACGCCAACGCCCCGCCGGATCTCGCGACGGCCGGCAGCGGCGACGTGCTGAGCGGGCTGGTGACGGGGCTGCTGGCGCAGGGGCTGGACCCGTTCCGCGCGGCCTGCGCCGCCTGCTGGCTCCATGGCGACGCGGCCGACCGGTTCGGGCCGGGGCTGATCGCCGAGGACATCATTGAGACGCTGCCGCAGACGCTCGGCGGGCTCAAAAGGGTGGCCCGGGCCGCGCCGCAAGGGTGAGGTTTCCTCACCAAAGCGTCTTCTCGCGGCAAGCACTTGCCAGCCGGCCAAGCGCCTTGTATCGGAAGGGGCCATGAGCGACCGAACCAGCTTTCTCGATACCGTCGTCGACCGCACGCTCGGCAATCTGCGCTCGCTGCGCACCGCCTGGCGCGACATAGCCGCGCAGGCGCGCGGCGCCCTGAACCGGGCGCCGCGCCCGGACCTGTCGCGCGACGACGCCGAGCAGCTGCGCCGCCAGCTGCGCGAATGCCTCGAGGCGCGCGGCGGCGCCGTCTCGGCGCGGGCGCGGGCCGCCGATCTCGGCCGCACCTATCTCGCGCTCAACGACACCGGCCGCGAGCGCTTCCTCAAGCTGCTGGCGCAGGAATTCGATATCGACCAGGGGGCGGTGGCGTCGCTCGGCGAGCGGCTGGTGCGCGCCGACGGCGACGACGAGCGGCGCAAGGTGGAGCGGCAGCTGCGCGTGGCGCTGGAGCCGCCGCGGATCACGCTGCTCACCCAGTTCAACGCGCTGCCCGAAGGCGTCAAATTTCTTGTCGACATGCGCGCCGAGCTGCTCAAGCTGGCGCCACGCGATCGCGTGCTCGCCGGGCTCGAACTCGACCTCAAGACGCTGCTGGCCAGCTGGTTCGACATCGGCTTCCTCGAGCTGACGCGCATCACCTGGGACGCGCCGGCGGCGCTGCTGGAGAAGCTTATCGTCTATGAGGCGGTGCATGAGATCCGCAGCTGGAGCGATCTCAAGAACCGGCTCGAGGCCGACCGGCGCTGCTTCGCCTATTTTCATCCGCGCATGCCGGAGGAGCCGCTGATCTTCGTCGAGGTGGCGCTGGTCCAGGGCATGGCCGATAACGTCCAGTCGCTGCTCGACGAAGCCGCGCCGGTGGGCGACCCTGCGGCGGCGGACACGGCGATCTTCTATTCGATCTCCAACTGCCAGCGCGGGCTCGCCGGCATCAGCCTCGGCGACTTCCTGATCAAGCGGGTGGTCGACCGGCTGGCCGCCGAGATGCCGCATCTCAAGACCTATGCGACGCTCTCGCCTATCCCGGGCTTCCGCGCCTGGCTCGACAAACGCATCCCCGAAGAGGGCGAAGCGCTGCTCGGCCCGGCGGAGCGCAAGGCGATGCAGCTGCTGCTCCCCGCCGATCTCGCGGCGCAGAGCCTGGGCGATCTGCTGACGCGGCCGCGCTGGCACGCCGAGGAGCCGGTGGCCCAGGCGCTCAAGGCGCCGCTGCTGCGGCTCGCCGCTCGCTATCTTTTGACCGAGAAGACACCCCGCGGACGGGTGCTCGACCCGGTGGCGCATTTCCACCTGACCAACGGGGCGCGCATGGAGCGGCTGAACTGGCTGGCGGATCTCTCCCCCAAGGGGGTGCAGCAATCCGCCGGCATCATGATCAACTATCTCTATCGCCTGGACGAGATCGAGGACAATCACGAGGCCTATAGCGGCGAAAGCCGGGTCGCCGCCTCGGCTCCGTTGCTGCGGCTGGCCAAAACCTGATTTTCCTTTCGGCGCCAGCCATTCGTCGGAATTTCCTCCAAGAAAATGATAAAATCCAATGCGAAAGGCGGCGTTTTTGTTCTTGATTAACTTTTGCGGGATAGCTTGAGCATGGTTGCACTCAGGCGCTCGCAGGCCCGCGATGTCACTCTTCAAAATATGGACGAAGGTCGAGACCCAAGCCACGGTCGAACCGGGCAATCGGTTCTGCCGCCGCCGCCGCGACCACGTCACCGAAACGGCCACGGTGCTCGAGCTGCGCGCCGATCCCTTCGGCATCCCGCATGTCCACTTCACCCTGGCTTTCGAGCAGCCGTCGCATGGCTCGGTCTATGAAGGACTGCGCGTCCTGGCGCTGCGCACCTTCGTCGACGCCTATCCCGAGCGCGTAGCATAGACGAACGCGCTCCGCGCGTTCGTCCATGGCGGGGTCAGCACCGTCCCGGTCAGTCGTCACGGCGCAGGCTTCGGCGGTTGGCAGAGCAACCGCGGTCGCCCGCGGGCGACAACGCTTCGCGTTGCGCCTATACTAGACGCCTTGCCGCTCCTGCCCAGGAGGCCGGTATGGCCGCCGCACCCACATCCCGGCCCGAACTGTCGCGCAGCCCTGTCGGACCGGCCGTCGCAGCCGAAGCCGAGCGGCTGGCGCTGCTCCAGGCGCTGGAGCGCAAGGTGCTATGGCTCTCCTCCTGGATGATCCACAACGCCAATCATCTGCGCCCGAGCCGCGACGGGCTCAAGGTCGGCGGCCACCAGGCGTCGAGCGCATCGGTAGTCACCTTGATGACCGCGCTCTACCTGGACGTGTTGCGGGCGCAGGACCGGGTGGCGGTGAAGCCGCATGCCAGCCCGGTCTACCATGCCATCGAGTACCTGCTGGGGCGCGAGGAGCGGGAGAAGCTTCAGGCCTTCCGCGCGCTGGGCGGGGCACAATCCTACCCGTCCCGCACCAAGGACGGCGGTGACGTCGATTTCTCCACCGGCTCCGTCGGCCTCGGCGTCGCGCTGACCAGTTTCGCGGCGCTGGTACAGGATTACGTGCGCCTCAAGGGCTTGGCGCCGGAGACGCTTCCCGGCCGGATGGTGGCGGTGGTGGGCGACGCCGAGCTCGACGAAGGCAATGTCTTCGAGGCCATGCTCGAGGGCTGGAAGCACGATGTGCGCAATCTCTGGTGGGTGATCGACTACAACCGCCAGAGCCTCGATGCGGTGGTGAGCGATCGCCTGTTCAACCGGATCGACGCGCTGTTCAGCACGATGGGCTGGCGCGTGGTCACGCTCAAATACGGCAAAAAGCTCGAAGCGGCCTTTGCCGGGCCGGACGGCGCGGCGCTGCGCGACTGGATCGACGCCTGCCCGAACTCGCTCTACTCGGCGCTGGTGTTCAAGGGCGGGGAAGGCTGGCGCAAGCATCTCGAGGGCGATCTCGGCCATCTGCCCGGCATCCGCGCCTTCCTCGCCGCCCAGGACGATGCCGGGCTGCACGCGGTGATGACCAATCTCGCCGGCCATGACATGGCGACCGTGCTCGAGGCCTTCCATGCCGTCGAGGACGATCTCCCGACCTGCTTCATCGCCTACACCATCAAGGGCTTCGGCCTGCCCTTTGCCGGCCACAAGGACAATCACGCCGGGCTGATGAACGAAGCGCAGATGGCGAGCTTCCAGCGCGCCATGGCGGTGCCGGAGGGGCGGGAATGGGACCGCTTTGCCGGGATCGGCCTGCCGGAAGAGGCGCTGGAGCGGTTTCTCGCCGCGGTGCCGTTCGCCGCCGCCCGCCCGCGCCAGCACGCCGCTGCGGCGGTGCCGGTGCCGGAGATGCTGCCGGTGCCGCCGGCGGCGCGGCTCTCGACACAGGAGGGGTTCGGCCGCATCCTCAACGATCTCGCCGGCGGCGACAGTCCGCTCGCCGGCCGCATCGTCACCTGCTCGCCGGACGTCACCGTCTCGACCAATCTCGGCGGCTGGGTCAACCGGCGCGGCGTCTTCGACCGGCGCGAGCGCGCCGACGTGTTCCGCGACGAGAAGGTGGTCTCGGCGCAGCGCTGGCAGATGTCGCCGCAGGGCCAGCATATCGAGCTCGGCATCGCCGAGCACAATCTGTTCCTGCTGCTGGCCGCGCTGGGATTGGCGGCGCCGCTGTTCGGCGCGCGGCTGCTGCCGATCGGCACGCTCTACGACCCCTTCATCAGCCGCGGACTCGATGCGCTCAATTACGCCTGCTACCAGGATGCGCGCTTCATGGTCGTGGCGACGCCCTCCGGCATCACGCTGGCGCCCGAAGGCGGCGCGCACCAATCGATCGGCACGCCGCTGATCGGCCTGGCGCAGGACGGGCTCGCCGCCTTCGAACCGGGTTTCGTCGACGAGCTGGCGGTGCTGATGCGCTGGGGCTTCGCCCATCTCCAGGCAGAGGCGGGCGGCTCGGTCTATCTGCGCCTCTCGACCCGCCCGGTGGAGCAGCCGCGCCGGCAGATCGATGTGCTTGCCGCGGACATCATCGCCGGCGGCTACTGGCTGAAGCCGCCCGCCGCGGGCGCCGAGCTGGCGATCTGCTATGCCGGCGCGGTGGCGCCCGAGGCGATCGCCGCCCACGAGATGCTGGCCGAGGACATTCCCGGCGCCGGGCTGCTTGCCATCACCTCGGCCGATCGGCTGCACGCCGATTGGCTGCGCAGCCGGCGGGACGGGGCGGAAAGCCATGTCGCCCGCCTGCTGGCGCCGCTCGCGCCGGACGCGGCGCTGGTCACGGTGATCGACGGCCATCCCGCAACGCTGTCCTGGCTCGGCGCCGTGGCGCAGCACCGGATCCATCCGCTGGGTGTGGAGCATTTCGGCCAGTCCGGCGACATCCCAGACCTCTATCGCGTCTATGGCATCGACGCCGATGCCATCCTCGACGCCGCGGCGCGCGCCTGCCTGGAGCGGCGCTAGGCTGCGGGACGGGCTCGCAACCGCCTCTTGCCTCGCCGCCGCGCTGTGCTATGAAGCCGCCCTTGCCGGCGGGCGGGCGGGCGTGGCGGAATTGGCAGACGCACTGGATTTAGGTTCCAGCGACGCAAGTCGTGGGGGTTCAAATCCCTCCGCCCGCACCACGGAGCCCAGGGACACCAACAGGCGCGCACCCATGCAGATCACCGAGACCAGCACCGAGGGCTTGAAGCACGAATTCAAGGTGACCGTCGGCGCCGAGGACATCAAGCAGCGTGTCGAGACGCGGCTGCACGAGATCGGCCGCCAGGTGAAGCTGCCCGGCTTCCGCCCGGGCAAGGTGCCGCTCGCGGTGCTGCGCCAGCGCTACGGTTCGTCGGTGATGGGCGAGGTGCTGGAACGCGCCGTCAACGACAGCTCGAACGAGGCGATGCGCGAGCACAAGCTGCGCCCGGCGCTGCAGCCCAAGGTCGAGATCGTCTCGTTCAACGAGGGCACGGATCTCGAGTACAAGCTCGCGGTCGAGGTGCTGCCCGAGGTCGCGCCGATGAACTTCGCCGAGCTCAAGCTCGAGCGGCTGCGGCCCGAGGTGCCCGACGCCGAGGTCGACCAGGCGCTGGAGCGCATCGCCCGGCAGCAGCGCAAGGACGAGCCGGTCGAGCGTCCGGCGGCATCCGGCGATATCGTGGTCATCGATTTCGCCGGCTCGATCGACGGCCAGGAATTCCCCGGCGGCAGCGCCAAGGGCCACCGCCTGGAACTCGGCGCGGGCCAGTTCATTCCCGGATTCGAAGACCAGCTCATCGGCGCCACGGCGGGCGAGCAGCGCACCGTCGCGGTGACCTTTCCCGCCGATTACGGCGCGGCCGAGCTGGCCGGCAAGGCGGCCTCCTTCGCCGTCGAGGTCAAGGAGGTGCGCGGGATCAACGCGCAGCCGATCGACGAATCGCTGGCCGAGGCGGTCGGCATGGAGAACCTGCAGGCGCTGCGCGATGCCGTGCGCCAGCAGATCGAGCGCGATTACGGCGGCATCGCCCAGCAGCGGCTGAAGCGCCAGCTCCTCGACCGGCTCGCCGAGCGCCACGTCTTCCCGGTGCCGCTGGGGATGGTCGAGCTCGAGCTCGACGTCATCTGGAAGCAGTTCGAGGCCGAGCGCGAACGCGCCAAGCAGCGGGGCGTGGCCGAGCCCGACGAGGGCAAGAGCGACGACGAGATCAAGGCCGAATACCGCGCCATCGCCGAGCGGCGGGTGCGCCTCGGCCTGCTCCTTTCCGAAGTCGGCCGGAGCAACAATATCCAGGTGACGCAGGACGAGATCAACCGCTCCGTGGCGGAGGAGGCGCGCCGCTTTCCCGGCCATGAGCGTCAGGTGGTGGAATACTATCGCAACCAGCCCGGCGCGCTCGACAATCTGCGCGCGCCCATTTTCGAGAACAAGGTGATCGACTACATCCTGGAGATCGCCGAGGTGGCCGATCGCCACATCCCGATCGCCGAACTCCTCAAGGAGGAGGACGAGGATGAGGGGGCGGAGGCGGCGGACAAAGCCTGAGAAGCGTGCGGCGCGCCGGCCGGAAGCGTGAGCGGCGTCGCCAGACCCTAGAGGTGGCAAGAGATGGATCGCGATCCCCAAGAGATCTATATGAACACGCTGGTGCCCATGGTCGTCGAGCAGACCAATCGGGGCGAGCGTGCCTATGACATCTATTCCCGCCTGCTCAAGGAGCGGATCATCTTCCTGGTCGGGCCGGTCAATGACGGCGTCGCCAGCCTCATCTGCGCGCAGCTGCTGTTCCTCGAATCGGAGAACCCGAACAAGGACATCGCCTTCTACATCAATTCGCCGGGGGGCATCGTCACCTCGGGTCTCGCGATCTACGATACGATGCAGTACATCCGCTCGGCGGTATCGACCGTCTGTATCGGGCAGGCCGCCTCGATGGGGTCGCTGCTGCTCTGCGCCGGCGCCAAGGGCAAGCGCGTCTCGCTGCCCAATGCCCGCATCATGATCCACCAGCCCTCGGGCGGCGCCCAGGGTCAGGCCACCGACATCGAGATTCAGGCCCGCGAGATCCTGCAGCTGCGGGCGCGGCTCAACGAGATGTATGTCAGACATACCGGGCAGACGCTTGAGGTCATCGCCCAGGCGGTCGAGCGCGACAAGTTCATGTCGCCGGTCGAAGCCAAGGAGTTCGGCCTCATCGACGAGGTGATGGCCGGCCGGCCGGCGCGGGAGGATGAGAACAAGACGCGGACATGAGTGCCGCAGCGTGGCCGTCCGGCCACAAAGGCGGTATTGCCGTTTCCGGACGGTATCCCATCTTTAACTAGTTATTGATCGCCGGGCGGCTATTATTGTTGAATTATAGGGGCGTCCGGCGGGCCTGCCCCGCCGTCCGCCCCGGGGTTCCGGGTTACGGCGTGGCGCCGCGAAGGTCGATCGGTTGACGGAGTGCCCATGAGCAAAGCCACCGGCGGCGACGCCAAGAATACGCTCTATTGCTCCTTCTGCGGCAAGAGCCAGCATGAGGTGCGCAAGCTTATTGCGGGCCCGACGGTCTTCATCTGCGACGAGTGCGTCGAGCTCTGCATGGACATCATCCGTGAAGAGCACAAGACCACGCTCGTCAAATCGCGCGACGGCGTGCCGACGCCGCGTGACATCTGCAAGGTGCTGGACGACTACGTCATCGGCCAGGACCACGCCAAGCGCGTCCTCTCGGTGGCGGTGCACAACCACTACAAGCGCCTCGCCCACGGCGCCAAGAACAACGACGTCGAACTCGCCAAATCGAACATCCTGCTGGTGGGTCCGACCGGCTCTGGAAAGACGCTCCTGGCGCAGACGCTGGCGCGCATCATCGACGTGCCCTTCACCATGGCGGATGCGACGACGCTCACCGAGGCGGGCTATGTCGGCGAGGATGTCGAGAACATCATCCTGAAGCTGCTGCAGGCGGCCGACTACAATGTCGAGCGGGCGCAGCGCGGCATCGTCTACATCGACGAGGTCGACAAGATCAGCCGGAAGTCCGACAACCCTTCGATCACCCGCGACGTGTCGGGCGAAGGGGTGCAGCAGGCACTGCTCAAGATCATGGAAGGCACCATCGCCTCGGTGCCGCCGCAAGGCGGGCGCAAGCATCCGCAGCAGGAGTTCCTGCAGGTCGACACCACCAACATCCTCTTCATCTGCGGCGGCGCCTTCGCCGGGCTGGAGAAGCTCATCGCGCAGCGCCGCCAGGGCACCTCGATCGGCTTCGGCGCCGAGGTGCGCGGCCCCGAGGAGCGCAAGACCGGCGAGATTCTCAAGGATCTCGAGCCCGAGGATCTGCTCAAATTCGGCCTCATTCCCGAATTCGTCGGCCGCCTGCCGGTCGTGGCCACCCTCGACGATCTCGACGAGGGCGCGCTGGTCGACATCCTGACCAAGCCGAAGAACGCGCTGGTCAAGCAGTACCAGCGGCTGTTCGAGATGGAAGACGTCCGCCTCGAGTTCAACGAAGAGGCGCTGCGCGCGATCGCGCACAAGGCGATCAACCGCAAGACCGGCGCCCGCGGCCTGCGCTCCATCATGGAGGCGATCCTGCTCGAGCCGATGTTCGAGCTGCCGGGCCTCGATGGGGTGAGCGGCATGGTCATCAATAAGGAGGTGGTGGAGGGGCGCGCCCAGCCGCTTCACATCTACTCCGACCGCCGCGGCGACGTGGGGCAGGGAGCCTGACGGTTCGCCGCCCTCGCGGAGCGAGGCCGGCGCGGCCGCGCGCTAAAGCTCCTCTTGACTGTCCCCCCGCGCAGGCCATGTTAGCACGGGTGATTGCCCGGCGGCGGCTCGGCCGCTGCGGCGCCCGAAGCGTATCTCCCCCTTCTCGAGCCCTGTAGAAAGAGGAGTCATGTTCGAAATTCCCCGCGGTGCTCTCTATCCCGTCCTGCCGCTGCGCGACATCGTCGTCTTCCCGCACATGATCGTGCCCCTGTTCGTCGGTCGCGAGAAGTCGGTGCGCGCGCTCGAGGACGTGATGAAGGACGACAAGCAGATCCTGCTCGTCACCCAGAAGAACGCCGCTCAGGACGACCCGACCTCGGCGGACATCTATTCCGTCGGCACGATCGGCACCGTGCTGCAGCTGCTGAAGCTCCCCGACGGCACCGTCAAGGTGCTGGTCGAGGGCGGCCAGCGTGCGCGCATCGTCCGCTTCGCCGAGAACGAGGCGTTCTTCCAGGCCTATGCCGAGACCATCGAGGAAAAGGCGGGCGAGCAGCAGGAGCTCGAGGCGCTGGCGCGTACCGCGGTTTCGCAGTTCGAGCAGTACATCAAGCTCAACAAGAAGATCCCGCCCGAGGTGCTGGTGTCGATCAACCAGATCGAGGACCCCAGCAAGCTCGCCGACACGCTGGCGTCGCACCTCGCGCTCAAGATTCCGGAGAAGCAGGAGTTGCTCGAGGCGGAGACCGTCTCCGAGCGGCTCGAGAAGGTCTTCGGCTACATGGAGAGCGAGATCGGCGTCCTCCAGGTCGAAAAACGCATCCGCTCGCGCGTCAAGCGCCAGATGGAGAAGACGCAGCGCGAGTACTACCTCAACGAACAGCTCAAGGCGATCCAGAAGGAGCTGGGCGAGGGCGAGGACGGGCGCGACGAGCTCGCCGAGCTCGAGGAGCGCATCAACAAGACGAAGCTCTCGAAGGAGGCCCGCGACAAGGCGCAGGCGGAAGTGAAGAAGCTCCGCACCATGAGCCCGATGTCGGCCGAGGCCACCGTCGTGCGCAACTACCTCGACTGGCTGCTGTCGATCCCGTGGCAGCACCGCACCAAGGTCAAACGCGACATCCGGAGCGCCGAAAAGGTGCTGAACGCCGATCACTTCGGCCTGGAGAAGGTTAAGGAGCGCATCCTCGAATACCTCGCGGTGCAGCAGCGCATGCGCAAGGTGAAGGGGCCGATCCTCTGCCTCGTCGGCCCGCCCGGCGTCGGCAAGACCTCGCTCGGCAAGTCGGTGGCGCGCGCCACCGGGCGCAACTTCGTGCGCATGTCGCTGGGCGGCGTGCGCGACGAGGCCGAGATCCGCGGCCACCGCCGCACCTACGTGGGGGCCCTGCCGGGCCGGATCATCCAGGCGATGAAGCAGGCCGGGCAGCGCAACCCGGTCATGATGCTGGACGAGATCGACAAGGTCGGCGTGGACTTCCGCGGAGACCCGTCGGCCGCGCTCCTGGAGGTCCTCGACCCCGAGCAGAACTGCGAGTTCTCGGACCACTATCTCGAGGTCGCGTACGACCTCTCCCAGGTCCTGTTCATCACGACCGCCAACGTGGTCGAGACCATCTCACCTGCCCTTCGGGACCGGATGGAGATCATCCGGATCACCGGGGACACGCAGGAGGAGAAGTTCGAGATCGCCCGCCGCCACCTCATCCCCCGCCAGCTCGCGCAGCACGCGCTGGACTCGGGCGAGTGCACCATCACCGACGGGGCGCTGCGCGCCGTCATCCGCGGCTACACCCGCGAGGCCG
>DAHUYF010000037.1 GCA_027315365.1 Rhodospirillales bacterium
TGGTGCTCGGCGAGCGCCACGAGGCGCGGCGGCGCGGGCGGCTTCCCGCCGATGGCGACACCTCGGTGGTGACCGCCGCCGACGACGAGGGCAATGCCGTGGTCGTCGTCCACAGCAATTCCTTCCCGCGTTTCGGCGCCGGCGTCGTGCTGGAAAGCGGCCTCGTGCTCAATAATCGCCCTGGCCGCGGCTTCGACCTCGGCGCTTCTCCCGACGCGCAGAACGCGCCCGCCGCCGGCCGCGTGCCGCAGACGACGCTCCACGCCTGGGCGCTGGAAAAAGACGGCGCGTTCTTCATCGGTGGCACGCCCGGCGGCGTCAATCAGCTCCCCTGGAACGCGCAGACGCTGAGCGAGCTCCTGGCCGGCGCCTCGATCACCGCGGCCGTCACCAACCCGCGCTGGGCGCTCGATGACCAGGACGTGCTGACCGCGGAGGAGGGGACGGCTCTCCCCGCAGGCACTGCCGTGGCGCGCTGGCTGCCGCGCTTCTCGCACCGCTCGGTGCAGCAGCTCCTCGCGCTCTCCGCCTCCGGCCCGCATCGCGCCGCCGCCGATCCTCGCGCGGGCGCCGCGGCGCTCGCGGCTTATTGAGGCGGTACCCATGGAGATCCAGAAGACTTTCGAGCTTGCCGCATCTCCCGACCGCGTCTGGGACGCCTTCGGCGATGTGACGCTCGTCGCCGCCTGCCTGCCCGGCGCCGAGATCATCGACGCGCTTGGCGGCGACCGCTGGAAGGGCCGCTTCTCCGTGAAGCTCGGGCCGCTCGCCGCCGCCTTCGAGGGCGAGGTCGCGGTCGCGCGCCAGCCGCAGGAGCGCTTGGGCTCCGTCTCCGGCAAGGGCAGCGACCGCGGCAGCGGCTCGCGCGCGTCGGGCACGCTGCGCTATCGCGTCGCCGCTGCCGAGCCCGGCCGCAGCCGGGTCGAAGTCGTGTGCGAGCTGACGCTGGCCGGCGCGCTCGCCCAGTTCGGCAAGGCGGGAGTGATCCGCGAGATCGCCAACCGCATCACGGCCGCGTTCGCCCGGAACTTCGAGGCGCGCCTTGCCGCCGCGGCGCCGTCCGCGGCTCCTCCGGCCACCGCACAACCCGCCGCGCCGCCCGCGCTCGATGCCGGCGGCCTGCTCTGGTCGATCCTGAGGGATCGCATCGTCGCCTTCTTTCGCGCGCTTTTCGGTCGCAAGGCGCGCCCATGACAAGAAACAGCCGACCGGACAGGAGAGAAGCAGATGAGCATAAGATGGATGGTGGCTGCGGCGATGGTCAGCGCGGCGGTGGCGGCGCCGGCCCATGCCGACAGCATCAAGCTGGGGGTGATCCAGCCGCTGACCGGCTCGGTCGCCTATAACGGCACGAGCTTCGTCAACGGCGCTAAGCTCGCGGCCGAGGAGATCAACGCCAAGGGCGGCGTGCTCGGCAAGAAGGTCGATCTCGACATCGAGGACGGCGAGTGCAAGCCCGACAAGTCCGTGAGCGCCGCCGAGAAGCTGATCCAGAAGGATCAGGTGCCGGTGCTGCTCGGCGCCTTCTGCAGCTCGGCGACGCTCGCCATCATGCCGGTGGCGCAGCAGGCGCATGTGCCGCTCGTTACCGGCGTCTCCTCGAGCCCGGCGCTGACCGAGAAGGGCAACACCTGGTTCTTCCGCGCCACCGAGACCGACGCGCTGCTCGCCAAGGGCTTCGCCAAGATCCTGCATGACGACCTGAAGCTCACGCGCTTGGCCTATCTCGGCGTCAACGACGATTTCGGCCGCGGCGCCGTGGACGAGTTCGAGAAGGCCATGACCGCCATGGGCGTCAAGACCGTGCTCACGGATTACTTCGAGCACGGCACCACCGACTACTACACGCTGCTCACCCGCGGGCGCGCCGCCCATCCCGACGGCATATTTGTCGCCGCGGAGACGCAGGACGGCTCGATCCTGGTGAAGCAGGTGAAGGAGCTCGGCATCAATACGAAGGTATTCGGCGTCGGCTCCTGGGCCACCGCCGATTTCATGAAGCTCGCCGGCGACGCCGCGAACGGCATCTACGCCGCCGTGCCCTACGCCGCGACCATGCCCAATGCGCGCAACAAGACCTTCGTCGCCGCCTACCAGCAGCATTACAAGGAATATCCCGGCAAGTACTCGGCCGCCGGCTACAACGTCGTCAACATCGTCGCCGAGGCGATCGCCCGGGCCAAGGCGGCCCGGCCCGACGCCATCCGCGCGGCGCTCGAGAAGATCGACTACCAGGGCGTCAATGGCGCGTTCCGCTTCACCGACAAGCACCAGGCCTATGGCTTCGACGAGGTCCTGGTGAAGCTCGAGAACGGTCAGCCGGTGATCGTTGCCACCACCACCGTCGAGAAACCGTGAACGGCGGCTGCGGAGCGCCGGTTCGGACAGGTGATCGGGTTGTGACTGCGCCCTCCCATGATGATCGTCATGGCCGGGCTTGTTCCGGCCATCCACGTCTTTCCGCCTATCGCTCGCGAGACGTGGATGCCCGGCACAGGGCCGGGCATGACGATGTTGATGTTGCATGGTGGTGTGGCCATGCTTGATCTCGCGCTGCAATTCACCGTCAACGGCCTGGTGGTCGGCGCCTTCTATGCGCTGAGCGCGCTCGGCCTCACTCTGATCCTCGGGCTGATGGAAGTGGTGAATTTCGCCCATGGCGAGTTCTACATGATGGGCGGCATCATCGCCTATTATCTGACGGGCGTCCTCGGCCTCGACTTCTTCGCCTCGCTCGCCATCGTCGTCCTCGTCATGGGCGCCTTCGGTTGGGTGGTCGATCGGCTGCTGATCCGCCCGCTGCGCAGCAAGGACACCCTCTCGA
This sequence comes from Rhodospirillales bacterium, assembly GCA_027315365.1. Classification (GTDB taxonomy): domain Bacteria; phylum Pseudomonadota; class Alphaproteobacteria; order ATCC43930; family CGMCC-115725; genus DAHUYF01. The sequence goes on from DAHUYF010000037.1 coordinate 2,825, forward strand.
CCGCACTCGTCACCATCGGCCTCTCGATTTTCCTAGTGAACACCTTCCTGCTGCTGGCGGGCACGGCGCCGCACAAGGTCGCGACGCCTTTCCCGACGGCGCCGCTGCTGCTTGGCCCGGTGGTCATAAACGAGACCCGCCTCTTCGCCGTCGCCGTCGCCGCCGTGGCGATTCTCGGCACGCATCTCCTCATCCATCGCACCCGCTTGGGCGGCGCCATGCGCGCCACCTTCCAGAACAAGGAGGCGGCGGCGCTCGTCGGCATCGACGTCGAGCGGATCTACGGCTTCACCTTCGCGCTTGGCACCACCATGGCGGCGGTCTCCGGCGCGCTCCTGGGCTCGATCTATGTCGCGCAGCCCACGGTGGGCGGCCTCGTCAGCCTCAAGGCCTTCGTCGTCGTTATCCTTGGCGGCATGGGCAGCTTTGCCGGCGCGGTGATCGGCGGCCTCATCCTCGGCGTCGCCGAAAGCCTCTGGGGCGGCTTCGTCTCCTCGGGCTATCAGGACGTCATCGGCTTCGCCTTCGTCATCCTCCTCCTGCTGGTGCGACCCTACGGTCTCTTTCACATCCGCTCGGAGCGCGTCTGATGCGCGGCGAAGGCCGGATCCTGCTGGCGCTGCTGGCTGTCGCCGCGGTCCTGCCGCTCGTCATCCACGACGACTATTTCCTCCACCTGCTGGTGGTCGCGGGCTTCTACGTCATCCTCGCCTCGAGCCTCAACCTCATCGTCGGCTATGTCGGCGAGCTCTCGCTCGGCCATGCCGCCTATCTCGGCCTCGGCGCCTATGCCGCGGCGCTCGTCACCACGCGCCTCGGTCTCTCGCCGGCGCTGTCGCTGCTGGCGGGCGCGGCCGCGGGCGGTATCGGCGGCCTCGTCATCGGTGCCCTCACGCTGCGTCTCAAAGGGCCCTATTTCGTCATCGTGACGCTGAGCTTCGCCGAGGTGCTGCGCCTCGTCGCCAGCAACTGGGTCGAGCTCACCAACGGCCCCATGGGCATCTCCGGCCTGAAGCCGCCCGATCTCGCGCTCGGCCGCGGCTTGGTGCTGGCCGTGCACAGCCAGGCCGCCTTCTTCTATCTCGTCCTCGTGCTCGCCACGCTGGCGCTGTTCGTGATGTACCGCTTCGTCCATTCCAATATGGGCCGCGCCGCCATCGCCATCCGCGAGAACCGCCACGTCGCGCAGTCGGTCGGCATCGACCCCTTCTTCTATGCGCTCGCCGCCTTCGTGCTCGGCGCGCTCTTCGCCGGCCTCGCCGGCGCCTTCTACGCGCACTACTTCACCTATGTCGGGCCGGAGGTCTTCGGCTTCTCCTTCATGATGAGCATGCTCATCATGGTGCTGGTGGGCGGCAAGGGGACGCTGATCGGCCCGGTGCTCGGCGCCGTGCTGGTGACGCTCGCCGATGAATACCTGCGTGAGGCGCAGCAGCTGCGCCTCACGCTCTTCGGTCTCCTGGTGATCGCCGTGGTGCTGTTCTTCCCCGAGGGGCTCGTAGGGCTGCCGGCGAAGCTGCGCCGCGCGGCGGCCATGCGAGGCGAGGCGAGGCAGTGAGCGCCGCCCTCCTCGAGCTCGACGGCGTGTCGCGCCATTTCGGCGGGCTGGCCGCTGTGCGCGAGGTGAGCTTCGCCGCGCGCTCCGGCGAGATTCTGAGCCTCATCGGCCCCAATGGCGCGGGCAAGACCACGACCTTCAATCTCATCACCGGCTTCCTCCGGCCGAGCAGCGGCCGCGTTCGCTTCCGCGGCGCCGACATCACCGGCCTGAAGCCGCATCGCGTGGCATCGCTCGGTGTCGTCCGCACCTTCCAGAAGACCAATGTCTTCGGCGGCCTCTCGGTCTTCGACAACATCGTCACCGGCCAGTATCTGAAGGCGCGGCTGCCCTATTGGCGCACCTGGTTCCCCGGCCGTGTCGCGAGCGCGCGCGACGCTGACATGCGGCGCAACACCGAGCGCCTCCTCGACTTCCTCGACCTGAAGCGCCGCCGCGACGATCCCGCCATGAGCCTGCCCTATGGCGATCTGCGCCGGCTCGAGATCGCCATCGCGCTGGCCGCCGGGCCCGAGCTGCTCCTGCTCGACGAGCCCGCCGCCGGCCTAAACACCGCCGAGGCCAAGGACCTCGTCCGCCTGCTCCGGGTGGTGAACCGCGACTGGGGCCTCTCGATCCTGCTGGTGGAGCACAATATGGGCGTCGTGATGGAGGCCTCGCACCGCATCGTCGTGTTGAATTTCGGCGAGAAGATCGCCGAAGGCACTCCCGACGCCATCCGGAGCGACGAGCGCGTCATCGCGGCCTATCTCGGTCGCCGGCAGGGGGAGCCATGACCGCCGTGCTGAGCGTCGACCACCTCGACGTCGCCTACGGTCAGGTACAGGCGCTTGCCGGCGTCTCGCTCGCGGTGGAGGCGGGCGAGATCGTGGCCCTGGTGGGCGCCAACGGCGCCGGCAAGAGCACGGTGCTGCGCGCCGTCTCCGGCCTGCTCCGACCGCGCGCCGGACGCGTCAGCTTCGAGGGGAGGCGCATCGACAGCCTCTCGCCGCGCGACATCCTGCGCGCCGGCATCGCCCACTGCCCGGAGGAGCGCAAGATCTGGCCGGCCATCACGGTGGCGGAGACGCTTGAGCTCGGCGCCTACACTCGCCGCGACGCCGCCGGTGCCGAGCGCGACCGCCGCCGCGTCTACGCCTATTTCCCGCGCTTGGAGGAACGTCGGCGCCAGCTCGCCGGCACGCTCTCCGGCGGCGAGCAGCAGATGCTTGCCATCGGCCGTGCGCTGATGTCGGCGCCGAAGCTGCTGCTGCTCGACGAGCCCTCGCTGGGGCTGAGCCCGATGCTGGTCGACGATCTCCGCCGCGTCATCCTCGATATTCACTGTGACGGCGTCGCCGTGCTCCTGGTCGAGCAGAACGTGCACATGGCGCTCGACCTCGCCGCGCGCGCCTATGTCATCGAGACCGGCCGGAACGTGATCGACGGCCGATCCGCCACCCTGCTCCAAAACGACGCTCTGGTCCGCGCCTATCTTGGCGCCTGAGGGCAGGGACGGCGCAAGCGCCTGCCGGAGTGAACTATAACCGCCTGGAAATCCGGAGTGGTCGAGGCGCACGCGACCTTCTTCCGCAACTCGTACACGGGAAGCCGCGCCGGGCGCGCCGGCGCGCCGCCAGCGGAGAGGATGTCATGCCGACGTACCGTCGCCGGGCAGTGTTCCTGGGCGGTGCCGAACCGGATCTCCGGCCAGAAATGGCTGCTACCTGCCTAACCGGATAAGGAGAATGAGCGAACCTAAGGCGATCCCGCGCTAGACAAACTTCCTCCAAGGCATCTTGCCGGAAAAGATTTGGTTCGCTCTGGTCTGCAGTTTGTCGAGGATCGTGTAGAACGCTTCGCGCTCTTCTGCTGACAGCGCGATCAGGAACTCACGCTCCATCGTTGAGATCATCTGCTCAAGTTGTCGAACGACCTTCTTCCCCTTGGGGGTGAGGTGGACGATAATTCGTCGCTTGTCGGCATCGTCCTGCTTGCGCACCGTGAGACCCTGGCGCACGAGACAGTCGATGAGTCGCGTTACCTTGTCGATCTCGAGGCTGGCATGGGCCGTAATCTCCGACACTGAGGTCGGTCCCAAATGCCCGACCAGAGTGAGCACCTTCCAAGCGTTCGTCGGACGCGCAAATTTGTGGATATAACCGCCCGTCACGCAGCCGTTGATCTGCGTCGCCAGGATCGACAGGCGGTAAAACGACCGTTCGGCGAGATCCAGTCGAATCGCGCCGAAGCCGCCGTCAGCCTTGCGCAGCGCTGCTTGCCTCGATCCCGCCACCTTTACCCCTTCTTTCTTCAAGCAGCCGCCGCCTCGACATAGGCCGAGGCAATTTCGCCCGCGGTCGCGATCCAGACGTCCTTGCAGTCGAGCACATGATCCAGCACCTCTGCAAAATAGGTGCTGCGGAACGCCTGGCCCATCAACCAGGGGTGGACATTCAGAATCAGATGCCGCGCGGTTGTTTCGCCATCGGCGCGCAGCCGGTCGACCGCATCGATGACCGCCTTCCGCCAGCGCGGCATCGACAGCTTGCGCTGCCAATGGGCGACGACATCGTCGAGATCGACCGACATGGGCAACGCGACCAGTCTGCGGCCGCCGGCGCGCATCATATAGGGCTGTTCGTCGTTCGGCCAATCGAGCACATAGTCGAGGCCATTCTCGGCGAGAAGCCGGACCGTACGATGGCTTTCCCCGTATTCCGGCCCATGCCAGCCGCGTGGCGGGGTGCCCGCCGCCTGCGACAGAGCCGCAAGCGACATGCGGATGTAGTCCCGCTCGTCCGCCTCGCCGAGACGGCTCGAGATAACATCGGTGACCGCCCGGCCATGGGCCGCGATCTCCCAGCCGCGGTCGCGGCAGTGAGCGACGATAACCGGCCGCTCGATCGCCGTTCGGGCATCGATGGCGGCGGTTCCCTTGATCCGCCTGGCTTCGAGCACATCCATCAGTCGGAACAGCCCGACACGCGGACCGTAGTCGCGATGCGTGTAGTTGCGTAAGTCCGGATAGGGCCCGCGGCCGAACCCGCCCGGCAGGTTCGGCGGCATGAAGGCATCGGCGGAGGGCTGCAGTTCGTAGAACTCGACGCTGACGACGACGGAGAAGGCGAGGCGGGCGCCGTTCGGCCAGCGCAACGGCTCTCGCGCGACGATCGGGTTCGGAGAGTAATAGTCATGCTCAGTGGGCTCAGGCGACATCATCGGCTGCCTGCCGCCTGAGCGTCGAGGCGCCGCACCGCCTCGTCGTAATGGTGCGCATAGTAGTAGGCGGCGATCTCGGCGCCGGTCGCATGCCAGACGTCAGGAAACGATAGGCAATAACGCAGCAGCTCGTCGAGATAGCGGATGCGGTGCGGTTGCCCGAACACGTGCGGGTGGAGCGCGATGCACAGGATGCGGCCGTTCTCAGCGCCTTCCCTGTAGAGCTGGTCGAATTGTCGCTTGGTCGCCTCGAGGAAGTCATCCGCCTCGAAGGCGACGCCGAGGAAGCCGCTATCGTTGATCTCGGACGCGTAGGGGAGCGCGATCAGGCGGCCGGAACGCACGCGCAACGGGACCGGCTGGTCGTCGCAGAACCAGTCGCCGTGATAGGCGAAGCCGAGCTCGGCCACGAGGTCGATGGTTGCTTCGGTCGCGGCCTGCGGTCCGGGGCCGCCCATGCCTGCCATGCGTACTCCGGTTGCCGCCTCGACCCGATCGCGCAGGTCGCGATAATAGGCGCGCTCCGCCTCTTCGCTCAGACCGAAGACGAAGCGGGTGTTGACGACGCCGTGCCCGAGCACGTCCCAGCCGCGTTTCCTGATCGCCTCGGCGATGGCGGGATAACGCTCGAGCGCCACGGCATTGACGACCGCGGTGCAGCGCGCCTTGTGGTGATCGAGAACCTCGAGCATCCGCCACAGTCCGACCCGGTTGCCATATTCCTGCCGCGCGTAGCCGAGGACATCGGGCGGCGGCGTGCGCGCCCACGAGTCGACCCAGGGGTCAGGCGGCGGCGTGAACTCGAAATGGAGGGCGCAGGGACAGAGCCACAGCGCCAGGCGCGCACCGCCCGGCCAGCGGATGGGCGGGCGGCTCACAATTGGCCAGTAGTCCATCCAGCGCTGATCGGCGCCGCGCCGCGTCTGGCGTGCCGCCGGAGCATCTTTGCGATAGCTGTATTGCAACATTGCTTTCAGTCGTGCGAGGTCACTGATGCGTCGCTTGGCGCAAGCCCCTGCGCTCGAGCCGGGGCAGGATCTCGTCGCGGAAATAGGGAAATTCGCGCGTGTAATTCACGAACGCGATCGTCGTTCCCGCCAGCCCTGCGTCGGCGATCCGCTCCAGCTCATCGGCGACGTCGTCGGGACTGCCAATCACCGGGTAGGTGCCGTGTCCGCCGGCGAAGCGGACGCGATGCTGCCGCAGCTCGTCGGGCGTGAACGACTTGGCGTGCTGTCCCAGCAGCGCCATCAGCCGGTCCACAGACGCCTCGTCCGCGAGCTTCTCCGCATAGTACCGATGGTAGTCCAGGGCCTCTTGACGTGTCGGCCGGCATACGACGTAGCTGACGCCGAGCATGTCGATCGCGCGTCCGTGCCGCTCCGCGGCGAGGCTCTTCAGGCTCGCCACTTCTCGGCGCGTCTTGTCCAGGTCGACCAGCGAGGTCAGCAGGAAATCGGAGTTGCGGATGGCGAAGTCGCGGCCTTCGGGTGACGCGGCGGCGTTGAAGATGATCGGCTCCAGGCCTTGCCACGGTTTGGGGCAACTCGTTGCCTGCTGCAGGTGAAAATGGCGCCCATCCCAGTCGAAGGCTGGCTCCTCGCGCCAGAGCTTGCGCACGATGTCCAGCCACTCCTGGCCATAGGCATACCGCTCGCGGTGCTCCTGCGGGAGCGCCAGGCCAAACAGGCGATATTCGGGCGCGTTCCAGCCGCAGACGACGTTGAGCCCGAACCGGCCATGCCCGATATGATCGGCGGTGGCGAACTGCTTTGCTGCCATCACCGGGTGCGTGAACGCCGTGTGCACCGTGGCGAGGACCGTGATTCTCTGCGTCGCGGCCAAGAGCCCCGCCGCCCAGGTGACGCTCTCCAGGGAACTCGCGTGAAAGCCGCCCGCGCCGCCATAGCCAAGCCAGCGCGCCACCGGCAGCAGAAATTCAATCCCCGCCTGATCGGCGGCGACGGCAAGCTCGCGGTTGTCGTCCCAGCCGGCCGCCCACCGCTCCGGCACCGTCGTTACCGCGAGGCCGCCCGAGCAGTTCGGCGAGAACAGGCCAAGCTTGAGCCTGTTGGTGTTGGCCATCGCGCTGCCTGACCGGTTCATGGTGCCGTCCGTCGCAATTTCTCGTGGTCATCCTGAGGCAAAAAATTGTGAATCGCAATAAATCATAGACGCGCTTCTCGGACCGTTCGGCGACTGATGAACACACTCGACAGCCTGCCGCCCGCAAGGTTATTGTGTTTCACAACTAATTGCACGATCGCCCCGACCGCGGCGGCGACGATGCGGAGGCTCTTTGCGCATGCCGGATCTGGATTATTCAGCTCTGACCCGCGTCGGGCCCGAGACGCCGATGGGGCGGCTTCTCAGACGGTATTGGATTCCCGCGGCCATGACGGAGGAGGTGCAGCGGGCGGCCCCGGTGCGCGTACGGCTGCTCGGCGAGCGCCTGGTCGCCTACCGCGGCGACGACGGGCGGGTGGGCCTCGTCGGCGAGTTTTGTCCCCATCGGCGAGCGTCGCTGTCCTATGCTCGCAACGAGGGCAACGGCCTGCGTTGTCTTTATCACGGTTGGAAGATCTGCCTATCGGGGGAGATCGCCGAGATGCCGGCGGAGCCGCCCGACACGCCGCTCAAGCGCAGCGTTCGCGCCGTCGCCTATCCGACACGCGAGGCCGGCGGCATCGTCTGGAGCTATTTGGGGCCACGCGACAAGCAGCCGCCCTTCCCCCGCTTTCCCTGGCTCGACCTCGACCCGACCCATCTTCTGCCGGTCAAAATGTATCAGGCATGCAACTACCTGCAGGGCGTCGAAGGCGATTTCGACCCGGTGCACGCGAACTTCCTGCATCAGGATTTCGACGTCGGAGCCGATGAGAGCTGGCGCGGCGGCGGCTGGCATTCGATGCAGTCGCTCATGAACGATCCCTCGCCGAGGATCGTCTGCGAGCGCACCCCCTATGGCATGCGCAGCGCAGCGATTCGCAAGATGCCGGATCCGGCGCTGAAGTTCGTGCGCACCTACGAGACGGTCGCGCCGTTCTACTCGTTCATTCCGTCCGGCCCGCATGAATCGCAGCTCTTCAAGGCGTGGCATCCGATCGACGATGTGAGCTGCTTCACCTTCTATGTCCACTACGATCCTCGCCGGCCCCTAGACCGCGAGGCGATCTGGCAGAATTGGGGACATCGCACCGCACCCCCTGACTACGCCACCCGCTTCACCGTTGCGAACCATCACCTGCAGTCGCGCGAGGAGATGAGCCGCAACTACTCCGGCATCCCCGGCGCGGCGATCCAGGATCTCGCGCTGCAGGAAAGCATGGGTCCGATCACCGATCGCAGCCAGGAGACTCTCGGCACGAGCGACTTGGCGGTGGCGTATCTGAGGCGGCTGCTGCTGCGCTCGATCGAGGACAACGAGGCGGGGCGGGCGCTCCCTGGCCACGACGCGGCGGTCGACTATGATCTCCGGGGCGTCTCAATGGTGATTCCCGCCGACCGCCCATGGCAGGAGGCGCGACGGCTCCAGGAAGACCACGAACGCGAGCCGGCCTGATGAGCGACGTCGATCACGCGCTGCAGCAGGGCTCGATCGCCGATCTCCGCGCGACGCTGCTGAAGCGCGCCGTCTCGGCGACGGAGATGGTCGAGTGGTATCTGCGGCGCATCGGGACGGTGAGCGAGCGCGGGCCGGCACTCAACGCCGTGCGCATCGTGTCGCCGGATGCGCGCGATATCGCGGCCCGCGCGGACGCCGCTGCCGCAGCCGGGCGTGTACGCGGACCGCTGCACGGCATTCCGGTGCTGGTCAAAGACAATTTCCTGAGTGGGGATGGCATGACCGCGACTGCCGGCGCGGCGGCATTCGCCAGCTTCCGGCCTCGACGCGATGCGTCGATCGTCCGGCGGCTGCGGCAGGCAGGGGCGATCATACTAGGCAAGACGAACATGACGGAGCTGGCGGACTACGTCTCTGACGCCATGCCATCGGAGTTCAGTGGTGGCGGCGGCGTCGTCCGCAACCCGCTCGGCGTCGCCTATGGTCGTGGACAGGGCTCGAGCGTCGGTTCCGCCGCTGCCGTGGCGGCCGGACTGGCGCCAGTCGCTCTCGGCACCGAGACGCAAAACTCGATCCAGGCCCCTGCCGTTCACACGTCCATAGTGGGTTTCAAGCCGAGCGCCGGCGTCGTCAGCCGTGCCGGGGTGGTTCCGCTGGTGCCGAGCCAGGATTCGCCGGGCGTGCTGGCTCGCAGCGTCGAGGATGCGGCGCTGGTATTTTCCGTCGTCGCCGGTGCGGATTGCGCCGATACCTCTACCTTGGAGGCGCTCCTCGCCCCGGCTGCGCCGCTCGACCATGTGCGGGGGCTACGGCTCGGGGTGCCGCGTCGCGCCATGGCCGCGCGCCCGGAATTCGAGGGCGTCATGGCCCTGTTCCAGGACGTCCTGGCGGAGCTGTCGCGTGCCGGGGCGGTGATCGTCGATCCCTGCGACCTGCCTTCCGCCGAGCAGTTGCAAGACGTGCGTTCCTCGGTGTTTCGCACAGAGTTCAAGGCCGCGCTCGATGCCTTCCTGGAGGATCACGACGCGCCGGGCGGCATACGGTCGCTGGCCGAGCTCATCCGCTGGAACGACACCCATCCGGACAGGATCCCCTATGGGCAATCGCTGCTGATCGCCGCGAACGAAACCGGGGGCCTTGACGAGCCGCAATACCGGCAGGACCGGGCGCGCGACATCGTGCTTAGCCGCGCCGCCGGCATCGACGCGGCGCTCTCGGCGGGCGCCGCCGAGGCGCTGGTCCTGCCGATGTCGGCCGCGGCGAAATGCACGGGCAAGGCGGGCGCGCCGGTGTTGGCGCTGCCGGCAGGCGCCTCGTCCTCGGGAGCGCCCTTCGGGATAACGCTCGTCGGACGGCGCGGCGATGATCTCCGCGTTCTCGCAATTGGCAAGGCAATCGAGCGCGTGGTCGGCCATCGCATCGTCCCGCAGCTTTAGCGATGTGTGCGGTTCAGACCGGCCGACGCCGCGGTCGGCGGAAAAGAAGGAGAGGTGTCATGTCTCTGGGCGATCATGTGGGGTGGATGGCGCGGCTGATGGGGGTTCTCGGCTTGTGCGCCGCGGCGCTGGCAGCGGCGCCGGGGGAGTCGCGGGCCGATGTTCCATTGGGAGTGCTCATCCCCTCCTCGGGGAAAGGCGCCTCCTACGGCCAGCAGCAGCAGACCGCCATCGACATGTTCATGGAGAAATACGGCGGGCTCGGCAGCAAGCAGGGCAAGCTCAAGCTGATCATCTATGATACGCGCGGCGAAAACACCGACGCGATCAGCCTCACCCGCAAGCTGATCGACTCCGACGACGTCGTGGCCATCGTCGGACCGGAGTTCAGCTCCGAGAGCGAGGTGAGCTTCCCGCTGGCCGTGCGCGGCGAGACGCCGATGGTGACCCCGATGGCCGCGAAGCCCGGCATCACTGCGGCCAACCGCCCGTGGAC
>DAHUYF010000034.1 GCA_027315365.1 Rhodospirillales bacterium
TTGCCGCCGCGGCGCCGGCCCCGGCCCCGGCCGCTGCCGCACCCGCGCCGCCACCCTCTCCGGTGGGGGCGAGCCCGGCTCCGGCCGGTGCGCCTGCAAGCGAAAGCGCCGCTCCCGCCGCCGCGGCACCCGATTCGCCCGCGGCTGAAACTGCCCCGCCGCCGGTTCCGGTGCCGCCGGTCCAGGCCGCGGCGGTGCCCGGCGGCGCCGTGCCGGCGCCCGGCGAACCCCGGGTCTACGGCCTTGCCAATGGCGAAACGCGCATCCTCATCCGCGCCTCGAGCGACAGCTGGATCCAGGTCCGCGACCGGGACCATAAGCCGATCTTCACCCGCGAGCTTCATGCCGGCGACACCTATCACGTGCCGGACGAGCCCGGACTCACCATGAAGACCGGCAAGGCGGCGGGGCTGGTGATCACCGTCGACGGCCGCCAGACGCCCGCCATCGGCGGCGCGGTGCGGCCCAACGTCTACCTCGACCCCGAGCGGCTGCTGGCGGGGACCGCCGTCGCCGACTGATCAGCGGGGCGGGCGGTCGCGCCGCCCGTTCTTTTGCTCGCGCGCGAAACGCGCTATATAGCGCTGGCGTTTCCTCGTCATCGGCCGGTGTTGGAGAGGTCTTCCGATGAGCGTGCGTCCCTACCGCGACATCGACCGGCGCAAGTGCCGGCAGATCCATGTCGGCAAAGTGCCGGTGGGCGGCGGTGCGCCGATCACCGTGCAATCGATGACCAACACGCTCACCCATGACGTGCCGGCGACCGTGGCGCAGATCAGGGCGCTGGAGAAGGCCGGCGCCGACATCGTGCGCGTCTCCTGCCCCGATCAGGAATCGTCCCTGGCGCTCAAGGACATCGTCCGCCAAGTCGAGGTCCCGATCGTCGCCGACATCCACTTCCACTACAAGCGCGCCATCGAGGCGGCGGAGAGCGGCGCCGCCTGCCTGCGCATCAATCCCGGCAATATCGGCTCGTCCGAGCGGGTGCGCGAAGTGGTCAAGGCGGCGAAGGACCACGGCTGCTCCATGCGGATCGGCGTCAATGCCGGCTCGCTCGAGCGCGAACTCCTCGAGCGCTACGGCGAGCCCTGCCCCGAGGCCATGGTCGAGAGCGCGCTCACCCATGCCAAGATCCTCGAAGACAATGACTTCTTCGAGTTCAAGATCTCATGCAAGGCGTCCGATGTGTTCCTTGCCGTCGCGGCCTATCAACAGCTCGCCGAGGCCTGCGACTATCCGCTGCATCTCGGCATCACCGAGGCTGGCGGTCTGATGACCGGGACGGTCAAATCCTCGATCGGTATGGGCTCGCTGCTCTGGGCCGGCATCGGCGATACCATCCGCGTTTCGCTCTCGGCCGACCCGGTCGAGGAGATTCGCGTCGGCTACGAGATGCTGAAGGCGCTGGGGCTCCGCCGGCGCGGCGTCAGCGTCATCTCCTGCCCCTCCTGCGCGCGCCAGAACTTCGAGGTGATCAAGACGGTCGAGGTGCTGGAGCAGCGCCTCGCGCATATCACCACGCCGATGACGCTGTCGGTGATCGGCTGCGTCGTCAACGGTCCCGGCGAGGCGCGCGAGACCGATATCGGGCTCACCGGCGGCGGCAACAACACGCACCAGGTCTATGTCGCCGGCGTGCCGCATCATCGCCTGAAGGATCAGAGCATCGTCGATCACCTCGTCGATCTCGTCGAGAAGAAGGCGGCGGAGCTCGAAGCGGCCAAGGCGAAGAACGCGACTGCCGACGCCGCGGCGTCCTGAGACGCCGGTCGCCATGCCCGCCCTGCAGCCGGTGCGCGGCACCCAGGATCTTTTGCCCGACGAGCAGCGCCGCCACCGCGCCGTGACCGACACCGCCCGGCGCATCGCCGAGCGCTACGGCTATCACGAGATCGCCACGCCGATCTTCGAGTTCACCGAGGTGTTCGCGCGCCCGATCGGCGAGACCTCGGACATCGTCACCAAGGAGATGTACACCTTCGCCGATCGCGGTGGCGAGGAGGTGACGCTGCGGCCGGAATATACCGCCGGCATCGTCCGCGCGGTCATCTCCAACGGGCTCACCCAGTCTCTGCCGCTGCGCTTCTTCGCCAGCGGGCCGATGTTTCGCTACGAGCGGCCGCAGAAGGGCCGCTTCCGCCAGTTCCACCAGATCGACGTCGAGCTGATCGGATTGGCGCAGCCGCAGGCCGATGTCGAGGTGATCGCGCTCGGCGCCGACATCCTCGATGCGCTCGGCGTCCTGCCGCGCACCGTGCTGGAGCTCAACACGCTGGGCGATATCGCCAGCCGCCACGCCTATCGTGACGCGCTGCTCGCCTATTACCGCGAGCGTCGCGCGCTGCTCTCCGAGGACAGTCTGACGCGGCTCGAGCGCAATCCGCTGCGCATCCTCGATTCCAAGGACGAGGGCGATCGCCGCGTCAATGCCGAGGCGCCGTCCTTCGCCGAATACCTGACGCCCGTGGCGCAAGGCTTCTTCGATGCGGTGCGCGCCGGGCTCGATCTGCTCGGGATATCCTATCGCGAGAGCCCGCGGCTGGTGCGCGGCCTCGACTACTACTGCCACACCGCCTTCGAATTCGTCACCACCGATCTCGGCGCGCAGGGCACCGTGCTCGGCGGCGGCCGCTATGACGGGCTGATGGGCGTCATGGGCGGACCCGAGACGCCGGGTGTCGGCTGGGCGGCGGGGGTCGAGCGCCTGGCGCTCCTCATCGGCGAGCCGCCGCGCGCGGCGCGGCCGGTCGCCGTCATCCCGGTCGGCGACCAGGGCGAGGCGCCGGCGCTCAAGCTCGCCCACGCGCTCCGGCGCGACGGCTTCACCGTCGATCTCGGATATTCCGGCAATCTCGCGCGGCGCATGAAGCGGGCCAACAAGATCGGGGCGCGCATCGCGGTGATCCTGGGCGAGGATGAAATGGCGCGCGATGCCGCCACGCTGCGCGACCTCGATACCGGCGAGCAGATCGAGGTGCCGCTTGCCGCGCTTAGGGATCGCCTCGCGCCGTTTCGCTAGCGTCCGCCATGCCCGGCGCCAGCGAGGCCGGGACGGGTATCGCGCTGCTCGTCCTCGGCACCAACCACAAGACCGCACCGCAGCAGCTGCGCGACAGCTTCGCGCTGGTCGAGGCCGATCTCGCCGCGGCGCTTGAGGAGCTGCGCGGCGCCGGGCTGGGCGAGGCGGCGCTCATCGCCACCTGCGACCGGGTCGAGCTCGTGACCACCGCCGCCGACGCCGCGCGCGCCGCCGCGGCGCTGGCCGATCTGCTGGCGCGGCGAGGCGGCGGCACCAACATCGCGGCCGCGCTCTACCGGCATGACGGTGCGGCGGCGCTGAAGCATCTCTTCGCCGTGGCGAGCGCGCTCGACAGCCTGGTCATCGGCGAGCCGCAGGTGCTGGGCCAGGTCAAGGCCGCGCATCGCTTGGCGGCTGAGCTGGGCCTGGCCGGCGCCGGACTCGAAGCGGCGTTCGCCGCCGCCTATGCGGCGGCGCGCCGCGTCCGGCGCGAAACGCGGATCGCCGAACGGCCGGTGTCGATCGCCGCGGCCGCGCTACAGCTCGCCCGCGATATCCACGGCGATCTCGCCCGCTGCAGCGCGCTGCTGCTGGGCGCGGGCGAGATGGGCGAGCTGATGGCCGAGCAGTTCCAGCGCGGCGGCCTTGCGCATCTCGTCGTCGCCGGCCCGCCGGCCCGGGTGGAGCGGGCGGCGCAGCGCCTGCGCGCCAATTTGGCGCCGCTGGAGCCACTCGATCAAGCGCTCGCCGCGGCCGACATCGTCATCGCTTCGCTCGGCAGCGGCCGCGCCGTGCTCACCCGGCCGCGCCTTGCCGCGGCCTTGCGGCGGCGGCCGACGCGGCCCATCTTCGTTATCGACACGGCGATCCCCGCCGACGCCGAGCCGTCGGTGAACGATCTCGACGGCGTGTTTCTCTACGATCTCGGCGATCTCGAGCGGGCGGCGCTGGCCGGCCGCGCGACGCGGGAGGCGGCCTCCGCCGAAGCTTGGCGCATTCTCGATGCGGAACTCGCGGATTTCGCCGCGCGCCGCGCCGCGCGGCGCGCGGTGCCGGCGGTGGTGGCGCTGCGCGGCCATGTCGAGGCGTTGCGGCGCGAGGCGCTTGCCGAGGCCGGCGGCGACGCCGAGTCGGCGACGCGGCTCTTGGCCAACCGCTTGCTGCATGATCCCTCGGAGGTGCTGCGCGCGCTGACGGCGGCGATGCCGGGCGAGGCGGAGGCGATGGAGAGGCTGTTGCGCCGGCTGTTCCGGCTGGACGATGGCGAGGAGAGGAGCGAGTGACGGCGCAAAATTCATTGGACGTGAAGCTCGATCGGGTGGTGCGGCGCCACGCCGAGCTCAGCGACTCGCTCGGCAATCCCGCGTTGCCGGGCAGCGAGGTCGCGAAGCTGTCGAAGGAGTACAGCGAGCTGACGCCGGTGGTCGAGGGCATCGCGGCGCTGCGCCGGACGCAGGCGGAGCTCGCCGATCTCGCGCCGCTCGCCGAGGACGGCGGCGATCCCGAGATGCGCGCGCTGGCGCAGGCGGAGCTGCAGGCGGTGAAGGCGCGCCTGCCGCAGCTCGAACAGGCGGTGAAGCTGCTGCTGCTGCCCAAGGACGAGGCCGACGAGCGCAACGCCATTCTCGAAGTGCGCGCCGGCACCGGCGGCGAGGAGGCGGCGCTGTTCGCGGCGGCGCTTTTCCGCATGTATCAGCGCTATGCCGCGCAGCATGGCTGGCGCTTCGAGGTGCTGGAGGTATCGGAGACCGGGCTCGGCGGCTTCAAGGAGGCGACCGCCACGATCAGCGGCGGCGGGGTCTTTCAGCGCCTCAAATTCGAATCCGGCGTGCATCGCGTGCAGCGCGTGCCGGAGACCGAGGCGAGCGGCCGCATCCATACCTCGGCCGCCACGGTAGCCGTGCTGCCCGAGGCGGAGGAGGTGGACATTCATATCGACGAGAAGGATTTGCGCATCGACGTCTTCCGCTCGAGCGGGCCGGGCGGCCAGTCGGTCAACACCACCGACAGTGCGGTGCGCATCACCCACCTGCCCACCGGTCTCGTCGTCTCGCAGCAGGACGAGAAATCGCAGCACAAGAACAAGGCCAAGGCGCTCAAGGTGCTGCGCGCCCGGCTCTATGAACGCGAGCGGCAGGCGCGCGAGGCCGAGCGCGCCGCCTCGCGCAAGAGCCAGGTCGGCAGCGGCGACCGCTCCGAGCGCATCCGCACCTACAACTTCCCACAAGGCCGTGTCACCGATCACCGCATCAACCTGACGCTCTACAAGATCGACAAGGTGATGAGCGGCGAGGCGCTCGACGAGTTCGTCGATGTGCTGCTGGCGGAGGATCAGGCGGCGCGGCTGGCGGAGGTGGAATGAGCGCCGGCGGGGCCTGCGAGGCCGGCGTCGGCGTCGGCGACGCGGTCGCCGCATTGGCCCGGCGCCTTGCCGCGGCGGGCATCGCCGAGGCCCGCCGCGAGGCGCGGCTGGTGGTTGCGCTGGCGATGGGGGTCGAGCCGGCGGTGACGCTGGGTTGGCCCGAACGCAGGCTCGACGCCGCCGCCGCCGCGCGGCTGGCCGTTCTCGCGCAGCGGCGTGCGGCACGCGAGCCCTATGCCCGACTCGCCGGCCGGCGGCCTTTCTGGACCCTCGATCTCGCGCTGTCGCCGGCGACGCTGGATCCGCGCCCCGACAGCGAAACGCTGATCGAGGCGGCGCTGGCGTTGCTGCCCGACCGGAGCGCGCCGCTGCGCCTCCTGGATTTCGGCACCGGCAGCGGCTGTCTGCTCCTGGCACTGCTGTCGGAGTTCCCCGAGGCCAGGGGCATCGGCATCGACGTCATGCCCGGCGCGGTGGCGGTCGCGCGGCGTAATGCCGCGGCGGCGGGGCTCGCCGGGCGCGCCGCGTTTGCCGTTGGTGACTGGGGCGGGGCGCTCGGCGGGACGGCGGATGTTATTGTCGCCAACCCTCCCTATATATGCTCGGGAGATATCGACAGCCTCGCCCCGGAAGTCGCCCGCTACGAGCCGCGCATGGCGCTCGATGGCGGAAGCGACGGGCTCGACGCCTATCGACGGCTGGCAGGGGATACGGCGCGGCTGCTGCGTTCGGGTGGGCTGGGACTGTTCGAACTGGGCGAAGGCCAAGCGGCGGCGGTGGCGCACCTGATGAGCGGCGCCGGGCTGGCCGTCAAAGAAATACGGCGCGATCTGGCAGGCATCGAGCGCGTGCTGGTCGTGACGCAGCAATAGAGCAGGCGAGGTATCAAAAAAAACTAGTTGGAATGCGCGATTTTCCCGTCTAGGGTGGAATACGCGAAGAGATGGAGCCAAGGGCTCCTGCGCCTGTGGGCGCCGGTATCGCTCTCCTACCGATAATGGTGTTGACCGCCGAGGCGGGTGGACGCCGAGAGAGCATCCGCAGCAATCACACATGTCGTGGCATGATGTCGTATCGCGATTTCAAAGGTGTCATGAGACCAGGCCAGAACAAGCGGCATAGAGGCCGCAACAACAATGGCGGCGGCGGTAACCCCAACAACCGCGGTCCCCGCCCGCCGCACCGCATGCAGACGTTCGACAGCAACGGTCCGAGCGTCAAGATTCGAGGCAACGCCTATCAGGTGTTCGAGCGCTATGTGGCGCTGGCGCGCGAGGCGGCCTCGGCCGGCGACCGCATCGCCGCTGAAAACCTCTATCAGCACGCGGAACATTATTTCCGGATCATGAATGCCGACGGCCAGGGACCTAATAACGCGATCAACCCGCCGCGGCCGATGACCCCCGCGGATACGGAAATGATGGGGCCCGATGGCGACCAGGATGGCGACGTGCAGTCGGCACCGCCGCCGCCGAACGATCCGGAAGCGCCGCCCAGCGCCTGATCTGCGGCAGCATCGCGCTCGCACCCGCTCAGGGTGCGGCGCCAGGCTGTTGCCCGCCGGTCGCGCGCGCGAGTCGCCGCGGCGGGACTTGGTGAGGGCGGCGACCACCCCCATATTGATGCAACGGAGGACGTGCCGGATCGCCTCGAAGAGGGGTCCGCGCGTCGGTTCGAAGTGGGGTCGCCATGGATTTCGAGAAATATACCGAGCGCTCCAAGGGCTTCGTGCAAGCGGCACAGACCCTGGCGCAGCGGCGCGGTCACCAGCAGATCACGCCTGAACATCTGCTGCAGGTTCTGCTCGACGACAAGGAAGGCTTGGCCTCGAACTTGATCGCCGCCGCCGGCGGCGATCCCAGCCGCGCCCGCGTCGCGGTCGCGGCGGGGCTCGACAAGCTGCCGCGCGTCGAAGGCAGCGGCGCGGGACAGGTCTTCCTGGCGCCCGAAACGGCGCGGCTCTTCGCCGAAGCGGAAAAGATCGCCGAGAAGGCGGGCGACAGCTTCGTCACCGTCGAGCGGCTGCTGTTGGCGCTGACGCTGATGAAGGGTACGGCCGCCGCCAAGGCGCTCGCCGATGCCGGCCTCAGTGCGCAAAGTCTCAATCACGCGATCGAAGAGCTGCGCAAGGGGCGGCGCGCCGACAGCGCCGGTGCCGAAGAGGGTTATGACGCGCTCAAGAAATACGCGCGCGATCTCACCGCGTCGGCACGCGAGGGCAAACTCGATCCCGTGATCGGGCGCGACGAGGAAATCCGCCGCACCGTGCAGGTACTGTCGCGGCGCACCAAGAACAACCCGGTGCTGATCGGCGAACCCGGCGTCGGCAAGACGGCGATCGTCGAAGGGCTGGCGTTGCGCATCGTCCATGGCGATGTCCCCGACAGTCTCAAGGACAGGCGCCTCCTGGCGCTCGATCTCGGCGCGCTCGTCGCCGGCGCCAAGTTTCGCGGCGAATTCGAGGAGCGCCTGAAGGCCGTGCTGGCGGAGATCACCGCGGCCGAGGGCGAGATCATCGTCTTCATCGACGAGTTGCACACGCTGGTCGGGGCGGGCAAGGCGGAAGGCGCGATGGATGCCTCCAACATGCTGAAGCCGGCGCTGGCGCGCGGCGAATTGCACTGCGTCGGCGCCACCACGCTCGACGAGTACCGCAAGCACATCGAGAAGGATGCGGCGCTGGCGCGGCGCTTTCAGCCGGTCTTCGTCAGCGAGCCGACGGTCGAAGACACGATCTCGATCCTGCGCGGCATCAAGGAGAAATACGAGGTCCATCACGGCGTGCGCATCACCGATGGCGCCATCGTCGCCGCGGCGACGCTCTCCAACCGCTACATCACCGACCGCTTCCTGCCCGACAAGGCCATCGACCTCATGGACGAGGCGGCGGCGCGGCTGCGCATGGCGGCGGAATCCAAGCCCGAAGCGATCGACGAACTCGACCGGCGCATCATCCAGCTGAAGATCGAGCGCGAGGCGCTGAAGAAGGAGACCGATCCGGCCTCGCGGGAGCGGCTCGAGAAGCTCGAGCAGGAACTGGCCGAGGCCGAGCAGCGCTCGGCCGAGCTTACCGCGCAATGGCGTGCCGAGAAGGACAAGCTCGCCGGCGCCAAGAAGCTGAAGGAGCAGCTCGACCAGGCGCGCGTCGAACTCGAGCAGGTGCAACGCAAGAACGATTGGGCGCGCGCCGGCGAACTCACCTATGGCGTCATCCCCGAACTCGAGCGCAAGCTCAAGACGGCGGAGACGGCCGAAAGCCATCGCATGATCGACGAGGCGGTGACGCCCGAGCATATCGCCGCGGTCGTGTCGCGCTGGACCGGCGTGCCGGTCGACAAGATGCTCGAGGGCGAGCGCGATAAGTTGCTGGCCATGGAGGAGAATCTGCGCCGCCGCGTCATCGGCCAGGACGAGGCGGTGGTCGCGGTCGCCAATGCCATCCGCCGCGCGCGCGCCGGGCTGCAGGACCCGAACCGGCCGATTGGCTCGTTCCTCTTCCTCGGCCCCACCGGCGTCGGCAAGACCGAGCTCACCAAGGCGCTCGCCGAGTTCCTGTTCGACGACGAGAGCGCGATGGTCCGCATCGACATGTCGGAGTACATGGAGAAGCATTCGGTCGCGCGCCTGATCGGTGCCCCGCCCGGCTATGTCGGCTATGACGAGGGTGGTGCGCTCACCGAGGCGATCCGCCGCCGGCCCTACCAGGTGATCCTGTTCGACGAGGTCGAGAAGGCGCATCCCGACGTCTTCAACGTGCTGCTGCAGGTGCTCGACGACGGGCGGCTGACCGACGGACAGGGCCGCACCGTCGATTTCCGCAACACGCTCATCGTGCTCACCTCCAATCTCGGCGGCGAGATCCTGGCCAACCTGCCGGAGACCGCCGAGGTCGCCAGCGTGCGCAACGAGGTGATGGAGATCGTCCGCGGCGCCTTCCGGCCGGAATTCCTCAACCGGCTCGACGAGATCCTGGTCTTCCGCCGGCTCACCCGCGCCGATATGAAGGGTATCGTCGACATCCAGCTCGACCGGCTGCAGAAGCTGCTTGCCGACCGCAAGATCACGCTGGCGGTCGACGACAAGGCGCGTGCCTGGCTCGGCGAGGCCGGCTACGACCCGGTCTACGGCGCACGGCCGCTGAAGCGGGTGATCCAGCGCTCGCTGCAGAACGCCTTGGCCGAGCTCATCCTTGCCGGCCGTATCGGCGACGGCGAGACGGTCGAGGTCACCGCCGGCGAGACCGGCCTCGCGATCGCCGGCCACGTCGCCAAGGCGGCGGAATAGGGCGGCCCATCGGCAACGGGGCGGGCGCGGGCCGCGCCCTCTCCGCCGCACAATCGGCGAGCAGGACAGACGCGGAATTGAGCAGCTCCGCGGCCGCCTGTCGCCGGGGTCGAGACATCCTCCCTGGCATGGCGGTTGCACGATAGCCGATGCGGGCCGCAACCTCAGGGAGGCAGAGATGACACGTGCCGAGCTCACCGAGAAGATCGCCGTGCTGAAGCGCAAGCGCGGGCTCTCCTGGAAGGAGATCGCCGCCAAGATCGGGCCGGGCTCGCCGGTCTACTACACCGCGGCGCTGCACGGCCAGATGAAACTCGGCCGATCCGAGGCCGAGGCGGCGGGAAAGCTGCTCGGCCTCGACGAGGATGAGGTGGCGCTGCTGCAGGAAGTGCCCTATCGCGGCTCGCTGCCGACCGCGGTGCCGACCGATCCGCTGATCTACCGATTCTACGAGCTGGTACAGGTCTACGGCACCACCTGGAAGTCGCTGATCCAAGAGGAGTTCGGCGACGGCATCATGAGCGCCATCGATTTCGACATGGCGATCGAGCGCCAGCCCGACCAGAAGGGCGATCGCGTGCGCGTCAGCATGAGCGGCAAGTTCCTGCCCTACAAGCAATACTGACGGAGCCGCCGCACTCGGGCGGCGCGGCCGCCGGCGAGGAAGCGCGACGAGGCGCGCCGCCGCGCCCGCGGCAGGCGGCGGTTGCCGGGGTGGGGCGACGCTGCCATGATGCCGCGCCGACGAGCGACGGGGAGGTGTGGATGCTGCGGGGCAAAGTGGCCTGGATCACCGGTGCGGGCAGCGGCATCGGCAGCGCCGGCGCCGGCGCGCTGGCCGAGGCCGGGGCGACCGTCGTGCTCAGCGGGCGGCGCCCGGGTCAGCTCGAGGCGGTAGCGGCCGCGATCGCCGCCGCCGGGGGCCGGGCCGAGATCGCGCCGCTCGATGTCGCCGACAACCAGGCCGTGGCGCGAGTCGGCGCCGAGATTTTCGAGCGCCACGGCCGGGTCGACATCCTGGTCAACAGCGCCGGCATCAATCTGCCGACCCGCTTCTGGAAGACGCTGACGCCGGAAAGCTTCGCAGAGATCGTCGGCATCAATCTCAACGGCGCGCTCTATTGCATCCACGCGGTGCTGCCCTCGATGCGGGCGCGCAAGGACGGGTTGGTCATCAACGTCTCGTCCTGGGCGGGGCGCTTCGAAACCTACATGACCGGCCCGGCCTACAACGCCAGCAAGCACGCCATGGCGGCGCTCACCCACTCGCTGAACGACGAGGAATGCGTCAACGGCATTCGTGCCTGCGTCATCTATCCCGGCGAGGTGGCGACGCCGATCCTCAAGAACCGCCCCAAGCCGCCCTCTTCCGAGGAGATATCCCGCATGCTGCAGCCCGAGGATCTCGGCCGCACCATCCGCTTCGTCGCCGAGATGCCGCCGCGCGTCTGCATCAACGAGATACTGATCAGCCCCACCTGGAACCGTTTCTTCGTCGGCGGCGCCGATATCGCGCGCGGCTGAGGCGGCGCGCCGCTATTGCGGCATCCGCGCCGGCGGCATGCTGGCGACGACGGTCGCCTGGCGCAGCGCCAGCAGCTCGCGATCGGTGGCTTCCGCCGCGGCGTGGAAGCGCGCGATATCCGCCCCGGCCAGGAGGTGGCCCGCTTCGCTCTTGACCGACATCGGGTTCATCGCCGTGCCGCGGAAGCGTACCTCGTAATGGAGGTGCGGGCCGGTGGCGCGTCCGGTGGCGCCGACATAGCCGATCACCTGCCCCTGGCGCACCGGCACTCCCGGCCTCACGCCGCGGGCGATGCGGCTCATATGCGCATAGGCCGTCTCATAGGCGCCGGCGTGGCGCAGCACCACCAGATTGCCATAGGTGCCGGCGCGGCCGGCGCTTTCGACGATCCCGTCGCCTGCCGCCATGATCGGCGAGCCCGGCGGCGCCGCGAAATCGACCCCGCGATGCAGTTTGGTATAGCCGAGGATGGGATGGAGCCGCAGGCCGAAGCCGGAGCTCAGCCTGGCCCCGTCCACGGGGGTTCGCAGCAGCGCTTTTTTGACGCTCTCGCCGGAAGCGGTGAAGTATTCCGCCGTCCTGGCGCCGGTAGGGACATAGCGGTAAAGCGTCAGCGTCTTGCCGGAGAGCGTCATCGTCGCATAGGCGATATCGCCGACGCCCACCGCCTTGCCGCGCTCGTCATAAAGGCGGTCGTACAGCACCTCGAAACTGTCTTCGGGCTGAAGATCGCGCTGGAAATCGACGTCATAGCTGAACTCGCGGATCATCTCGTTGAGCACCGGCATCGGCACGCCGGCGCCGTTTGCCGCCTCGAACAGGCTGGTACGGACGACCCCGGCCGCCAGCTCCGGCACATGCGTCAGCTTTCGCAGCCGCGAGCGCGCGGCGAAGCTGCCGTCGGCCGCGCGGGTGATGACGACGTCGCGGTCGACGCCGGTGGCAAGGCGCAGCTCGCCGAGATCGAGACCGACGAAGTCGAGCGCCAGCTCCTGGCCGGGCTTGAGCGCGCGCGGCGGAAAGACCGGTGCGAGCGCCGCGATCACCGCCTGGGCATCGCGGGCGCCGAGGCCGGCGCCGAGGAGAACGGCGTCGAGCGTGTCTCCCGCGGCCAGCCGCAGCAGCCGCGTCGTCGGGGGCACGGCGAGGACGGGCGCCGGCGGCGTGACGAAGACGGGGGCGGGCGGCGCGACCTCGGCGCGTGCCTCCGGCGCCTCGGCGGTGGGAGCGAAGAGCCATACGCCGAGGCCGATGGCCAAGGCGGCGGCCAGGTGCTGCAACGGTCTCACGTCGGGTTGCGCCGCTCGGTGCCGTCCATCATCCCCCCGGCCCATGGCAGGAATGCGTTAACCATAACCATGCGGCGGCAGAGATCGCAGAGCCCGGCCGGGCTGTCAACCTAAAGCTGGCTGGCGACCGGGCATTTTCCGTGTGAATTGAAGGGCATCACGGGGTGGCTCGGAGGGCCGTGCCGCGCTCGTCGCGGGCGCGGACCAGCGTCGCGGCCACCCGAGATTTCGGTGGACGGAAGGATGAATCTTTATTGACTTCGATGGGGGTGGGGGCCTATAAGCGCGGCTCCTTCGGGGGTGCCTGGCGCGACAGCGAGGGCCTTCGCGGGATCCGCTCTTTGACATTGTGAGTTTGAGGAAGGGATGCGCAGGCGGCGGCGTTAAGTGGCGCTGTAAGTTTGCGCATCTTGGTAGGAATTGTTCTTGTCAATTCCGGACAAGTAGTGCGATCGAGCGGTGCCAGGACTTGGGTG
>DAHUYF010000004.1 GCA_027315365.1 Rhodospirillales bacterium
CCGCGGCCTTCCGCATCATGGCATTTTTGTAACGGAAGCTCGCGGGAGGACGGCGCCATCCCATCGTTTGCATGGCGTTCATGCAAGGGAGAACGGCATGACCAGATCGATGATGCCCGCCGTGGCAGCGGCCTTGCTGCTGGGCCTTCTCGCTCCGACCGACGCCTTCGCGGCCCGACGCGCCCACGCCATCACCGAGGCGCAGGCCCGGAACGAGATCACCCTCGACGGCTATCGCAACGTGCAGGACCTGCACAAGGTGAAGAACGGCTGGGTTGCCACCGCCATGGAAGGCGGCAAGTCGGTGTCGGTGCTCGCCGACAACCGCGGCAACGTGATGAAGCAATAGCCGACCGCGATTCCGCGATAGCGCTTCAGGTCAGCAGGCGCTCCAGCGCGGCCACCGTGTCGGCTTCGGATGCAGGCTTGTCCCAGCGGATGCGGTGGACGCGCGGGAAGCGCAGGGCGAGGCCCGATTTGTGCCGGGTCGAGCGGTGCACGCTGTCGAAGGCGATCTCCAGCACCAGCTGCTGCGCCACCTCGCGCACCGGGCCGTAGCGCTCGACCGTGTTGTCGCGCACCCAGCGGTCGAGCCGCTTCAGCTCCTCGTCGGTGAAGCCGGAATAGGCCTTGCCGACCGGCACCAGCGCGCCGTCGCGCCAGGCGCCGAAGGTGTAGTCGGAATAGAAGGAGGAGCGCTTGCCGTGGCCGCGCTGGGCGTACATCAGCACGGCGTCGACGGTGAGCGCACCGCGCTTCCACTTGAACCACGGGCCCTTGGGCCGGCCGGACAGGTAGGGCGCGTCGCGGCGCTTCAGCATCAAGCCTTCGATGCCGCGGGCGCGCGCGCCCTCGCGCAGGCGGCGAAGCTCGTCCCAGCTCGCGAACGGGATCAGCGGCGACAGGTCCAGGCGCTCGCGCGGGCCGGCGCCGTACCAGCTCTCGAGCCGGGACCTGCGCTCGTCGAAGGGCAGCGGCCGGAGATCGGCGCCGGCCTCGTCGAGCATGTCGTAAAGCCGCACCCAGGCGGGATAGTCCTGCAGCATCCTGGCCGAGGCGGTCTTGCGGTTGAGGCGCTGCTGCAGCTCGTTGAACGGCATCACCTCGCCGTCGCGCAGCACCAGCAGCTCGCCGTCGAGCACGATGTCTGCCGGCATCGCCGCCAGGATGTCGGGGAAGGCCGCACCGATATCGTCGCCCGAGCGCGAATAGAGCCGCTTCTCGCCGCCGCGGGCGACGAGCTGGACGCGGATGCCGTCCCATTTCCATTCGGCGCGGTATGACCCGGGATCGAGCCGGTCGAGATCGTCCTCCGCCAGCGCCTGCGCCAGCATCAGCGGATGGAAGGTCGGCTTGCCCGCCGTCTCCGGGCGCGGCCCCCTGCCCTCGAGCCAGGCGAAGAGCTCGACATAGGGCGGCGCCAGCCCGTGCCAGACGGCCTCGATCTCGTCGAGCGGGATCTGCGCGCGCTCGGCCAGCGCGGTCTTGGCGAGCCGCGCCGAGACGCCGACGCGCAGGCCCCCGGTGATCAGCTTCAGCAGCGCCCAGCGGCCGGTAGCGTCGAGCGCGTCGAGCCAGCGCTCGAGCCGCGCCCCGGCGCTGGCGCGGGTCGCGGCGGCGAGCTCGGCGACGATCTCCGACAGCCCCGGCGCGCGGTTGGCGCCCGGCCGCGCCGGCCAGATCAGCGACGCGGTCTCGGCGAGATCGCCGACGAAATCGTAGGACCAGCCGAAGAGTTCGGCATCGACCCGGCCCAGCACGAGCTCGCGGATCTGCATCGGCTTCACCTCGGCGAAGGCCAGCTCGCCGGTGAGCGCCGCCAGCGCCCAGCCGCGTTCTGGATCAGGGGTCGCGGCGAAATACTCGCTCATCAGCCGCAGCTTGCCGAGCCGCGCCGGGGTGAAGAGCAGCGCGTCGAGCAGCGCCGCGAAATCGTTCATTCCGCCTCGTCCTCGAAACCGGCGATCGACAGCGCGCGCGCCTTCAGCCCTTGCAGGCTCGCCTGGCGGATGAGCGCCTCCTCGGCGCCATGGGTCACCCAGATCTCGCCGGCGCCGACCTCGCTCAGCGTGGCGGTGAGCTCGTCCCAATCGGCGTGATCGGAGATGACCAGCGGCAGCTCGACGCCGCGCTGCCTGGCGCGCTGCCTGATGCGCATCCAGCCCGAGGCCATGGCGATCACGGGATCGGGCAGCCGCCGCGACCAGAGATCGGAGATCGCCGAGGGCGGCGCCAGGATCAGGCGTCCGGCGAGATCGGCGCGCCGCGCGCCGGTGGCGGGCAGCAGCGGGCCGAGATCGACGCCCAGCCGCTCATAGACCTCGCACATCGCCTGCAGCGCGCCATGGAGGAAGACCGGTTCGGCGTAGCCGTACCGGCGCAGCAGCGCCAGCACGCGCTGGCACTTGCCCAGCGCATAGACGCCGACGACATGACAGCGCTCGGGGAAGAGGCGCATGGAGTGCAGCAGCCGCCCGATCTCCTGCGCGTCGGGCGGATGGCGGAACACCGGCAGGCCGAACGTCGCCTCGGTGACGAAGACGTCGCAGGATTGCGGCTCGAAGGGCGGGCAGGTCGGGTCGGGCCGCCGCTTGTAGTCGCCGGAGATCACGACGCGCGTGCCCTGATGCTCCAGCACCACCTGCGCGCTGCCGAGAACGTGCCCGGCCGGCACCAGCTTCACCCTGACATCGCCGAGCGCCACCCACTCGCCATAGGCGAGCGGCTGCAGGCTGCCGCCGGCCTCGTCGCCGAAGCGGCTGCGCATGATGGCGATGGTCTCGGCCGTCGCCAGCACCTGCCGGTTGTTGGCGCGCGCGTGGTCGCCATGGCCATGGGTGATGACCGCGCGCGGCGCCGGCCGGGCCGGGTCGATGTAGAAATCGCCGGGCTCGCAATAGAGCCCCTTGCCGGTCGGCTTGAGCCAGGTGGCGGGATTGGGCATGACGGGCAGACTATAGGAGCGGCGGCACCGAGCTTGCAGCCCCTCGCCCGCCCTCGCCGCGCTGCAGCGAGAGCGGCGGCGCGATCTCCTCGAGCGGGCGGCCCTCGGCGCTGAAGCCCAGCCTGAGCTCGATGGCGGCCGCCGCCAGCATCAGCACGGCGCCCAGCAGATAGCCCAGCAGGATGCGGCTGCGCGCGCCGCTGGCGATCAGCACGCCGAACAGCAGCGGCCCGCCGACGCCGCCCAGCAGCGTGCCGAAGGCGTAGAACAGCGCGATGGCCAGCGCCCTGAGCTCCAGCGGAAAGCTCTCGCCGACGGTGAGGTAGGCGGCGCTCGCCGCCGCCGAGGCGAAGAAGAACACGACCGTCCAGATCAGCGTCTGGCTGACGGCGCCGAGCAGCGACGCGGCGAAGAGCGCGCCCGACAGCGCCAGCAGCAGCCCGGCCAGCGCGTAGGTGGCGGCGATCATCGGCTTGCGCCCGAGCGTGTCGAACAGCGGCCCCAGCAGCAGCGGCCCCGCGACATTGCCGATGGCGAAGGGCAGCAGGTAGAGGCCGATGCGGTCGGGCGCCACCGCGAAGAAGCGCGTCAGGATCAGCGCATAGGTGAAGAAGATGGCGTTGTAGCAGAAGGCCTGGGCCGCCATCAGCACCAGGCCGAGGACGGTGCGTGCGGGATAGAGCCGCAGCAGGGTGCGCGCCACCACGCCGAGCGAGAGCCGCCGCGGCGCCACCAGCGCGATGCCGCTCCGCTCCGGCGCCGGCGGCAGCGGCCCGGCATCAAGGGCGACCCGCCGTTCGATCTCCGCCACCACCCGTTCGGCCTCGGCAACGCGGCCATGGGTCATCAGCCAGCGCGGGCTCTCCGGCAGGAAGCGGCGAAGGTAGAGGATGAAGACGCCCAGCATCGCGCCGCTGCCGAAGGCGAGGCGCCAGCCGAGGTCGGGCGGCAGCAGGTGCGGATCGAGCAGCCAGACCGAGCCCACCGCGCCCAGCGCCGTGCCGATCCAGAAGCTGCCGTTGACGGCGAGGTCGACCCGACCCCTGATCCGCGCCGGGATCAGCTCCTGGATCGCCGAGTTGATCGCCGCGTATTCGCCGCCGATGCCGGCGCCGGTGAAGAAGCGGAAGACGGCGAAGGCGGGAAAGTTCCACGACAGCGCGGTGAGCGCGGTCGCCACGAGATAGACGCCGAGGGTGACGTTGAACAGGCGCTTGCGCCCGAGCCGGTCGGCGAGATGGCCGAAGAACAGCGCACCGAGCACCGCGCCGGCGAGGTAGGAGCTGCCGGTGAGGCCGACCTGCTGTGCGCTCAGATGGAGCCGCGGGCTCTGCTGCAGCGCCGCCGCCACCGCCCCGGCCAGCGTCACCTCGAGCCCGTCGAGGATCCAGGTGATCCCGAGGGCGGCGATGACGAGGCGATGGAACCCGCTCCAGGGCAGCCGGTCGAGCCGCGCCGGCACGTCGGTCCTGGTCGCCGCCACCGCGTCCATCCCCTTCTCCTCTCGGGGTGAACGGCGGCGGGGCCAATGCCTCCGGCGCCCGGCGAGCGCCCGCGGGGGCGCCGGAGGCGACGAGGCGACGAGGCGCAGCGTCGCGCTTAGAATTCCGCTTCGAACTCCGGCACCTCCTCGGGCTCCTTGCGCGCCGCCTCGATCCATTCGGCCATGGCCGGCCAGTCGAGGATGTGCCTGGCATAGGCGGCGCAGGCCGCATCCAGCTTCACGTCCCAGGTGATGAACCGGGTCACTACCGGCGCGTACATCGCATCCGCCATGGTGAGCTCGCCGAAGAGATAGGGGCCTTTCGACCGGTCGAGGCAGTCGCGCCAGATGGAGGTGATGCGCTCGATATCGGCCCGGGCGCCGGCATGCGGCCTGTAGCCGGGATGGCGGGCCCGGATGTTCATCGGCATCGAGGAGCGCAAGGCACTGAATCCCTGATGCATTTCGGCGCAGATCGAGCGGCAGCGGGCGCGCTCTGCGCGATCCTTGGGCAGCAGCCCAGCTTTTGGGCGGATCTCGTTGAGGTATTCGCCGATCGCCAGCGCGTCCCAGACCCTGAGTCCGTTGTGGACCAGGCAGGGGATCAGATAGGAGGGTGCCAGCAGCAGCAGCTCGGCGCGCATCATGGGGTCATCCGACGGGATGATCTCCTCGCTGAAGTCGAGGCCCGCCATCTTGGCCAGCAGCCAGCCGCGCAGCGACCATGAACCGTAATTCTTGCTCGCAATGATGAGTTTCGCTTCCGCCATGATCCGCCCTCCGCGCGAAGACCTCCCTTTGCTCAAAATTGGTGCAAGTTCCGCGCCAGCGCCAGGCGGCGCCGGCTTGGCGCGGAGCGCCGCGGCGGCCATAGTCCGCCGCCATGCCTTCGCCTTCGGCCGTGCTGCCGCCGCTCTTCGCCGACTGGTTCGCCCGCCGCGGCTGGGCGCCGCACCCGCATCAGCTGGCGCTGCTCGAGGCGGCGCGCCGCGGGCGGTCGGCGCTGCTGATCGCGCCGACCGGCGGCGGCAAGACGCTGGCGGGCTTCCTGCCCAGCCTGATCGACCTGGCCGAGCGCCCGCGCGACGGGCTGCACACGCTCTACATCTCGCCGCTGAAGGCGCTGGCGGTGGACATCCAGCGCAATCTCACGGCGCCGATCGTCGAGCTCGGCCTGCCCATCCGCAGCGAGACGCGCACCGGCGACACCCCGGCGCACAAGCGCCAGCGCCAGCGCGAGCAGCCGCCGCAGATGCTGATGACGACGCCGGAATCGCTGGCGCTGCTGCTCTCCTACCCCGAGGCGGCGGCGATGTTCGCCGGACTCGGCGCGATCATCATCGACGAGCTGCACGCGCTGGCCGGCAGCAAGCGCGGCGACCTGCTGGCGCTGGGGCTGGCACGGCTGCGGCGTCTCGCGCCCGACTGCCGCCGCGTCGGGCTGTCCGCCACCGTCGCCTGGCCCGACGATCTCGCCGCCTGGCTGGGCTCCGGCGGCGCCGAGGTGGCGCGGCTGGTGGCATCGGGCGGCGCCAAGCCGGATCTCGCCATCCTGGCAACGCGCGAGGAACTGCCCTGGTCCGGGCACATGGCGCTGCACGCGCTCGGCGAGGTCTACGAGGCGATCAAGCGCCACCGCACCACGCTGGTCTTCGTCAACACGCGGGCGCAGGCGGAGCTGTGCTTTCACGAGCTGTGGCGGCTCAACGACGACCATCTGCCGATCGCGCTGCATCACGGCAGCCTCGCGGTGGAGCAGCGCCGCAAGGTCGAGGCGTGGATGGCGGCCGGACGCCTGCGCGCCGTGGTCGCCACATCCTCGCTCGATCTCGGCATCGACTGGGGCGATGTCGACCTGGTGGTGCAGGTGGGCGCGCCCAAGGGCGTGTCGCGGCTGACCCAGCGCATCGGCCGCGCCAACCACCGGCTCGACGAGCCCAGCCGCGCGCTGCTGGTGCCGGCCAACCGCTTCGAGGTGCTGGAATGCCGCGCCGCGCTGGCCGCGCTCGGCCGCGGCGAGCTCGACGGCGAGCGGCCGCGCCCGGGCGGGCTCGACGTGCTGGCGCAGCACATCCTCGGCATGGCCTGCGCCGGCAGCTTCACCGCCGACGCGCTCCATGCCGAGGTGACGGGAGCGGCGCCCTATGCCGGGCTCAAGCGCGCCGATTTCGACGCGGCGCTGGGCTTCGCCGAGAATGGCGGCTACGCGCTCAGCGGCTATGAGCGCTGGCGCAAGCTGTTCCGCGACAGCCTCGGGCGCTACCACATCGTCTCCGATGCGGTGGCGCGGCGCTATCGCATGAATATCGGCACCATCGTCGAGGCCTCGATGCTGAAGGTGCGGCTCGGCCGCGGCAAGGTGCTGGGCGAGGTCGAGGAGTATTTCGCCGGCACGCTCACCCCGGGCGACACCTTCATGTTCGCGGGCCAGCTCCTCGCCTTCGAGGGCGTCCACGGCAACGACCTCATCGCCAGCCGCGCCGGCGGCGGCGCCCCCAAGGTGCCCGCCTATGAAGGCGGAAGGCTGCCGCTCACCACGCATCTTGCCGCGGGGGTGCGCGCGCTGCTCGCCGATCCCCGCGCCTGGCGCGACCTGCCGGCGGCGGTGCAGGAATGGCTGCGCCTGCAGCGCCACCGTTCCGAGCTGCCGGGGCCGGAGGGCCTGCTGGTCGAGAGCTTCCCGCGCGGCCCGCACGACTATCTCGTCGCCTATTGCTTCGAGGGCCGCAACGCGCATCAGACGCTCGGCATGCTGCTGACGCGGCGCATGGAGCGCGCCGGGCTGAAGCCGCTGGGCTTCGTCGCCACCGACTACGTGCTGGCGGTCTGGAGCCTGGAGCCGGCGCGCGACCTCGACGCGCTCTTCGACCAGGACATGCTGGGCGACGATCTCGAGGCATGGCTCGCGGAATCCTCGCTGATGCGCCGCACCTTCCGCAGCGTGGCGATCATCGCCGGGCTGATCGAGCGCAAGCATCCCGGCCAGGAGAAGACCGGCCGCCAGGTCACCTTCAGCGCCGACCTCATCTATGACGTGCTGCGCAAGCACCAGCCCGACCACCTGCTGCTGCGCGCGGCGCGCGCCGACGCCGCCTCGGGCCTCACCGACATCCGTCGGCTGGGCGACATGCTGGCGCGTGTCAAAGGCCGCATCGCCCACCGCCGGCTCGACCGCGTCTCGCCGCTCGCCGTGCCGGTGCTGCTGGAGATCGGCCGCGAGGCGGTCTACGGCGCGGCGCTCGACCATCTGCTCGACGAGGTGACGGCGGAGCTGCTGCACGAGGCCGGCATCGCGCCCGCGCCGGCGGCGCGGACCTCGGCTTCGTGACGTCCGCGGCCCGCGCAACCGCGGCGACCGTGATTTAATACCTAATCGCCATTGCCATCGTCCCTACTTGTCGTATCCTTTTCGCAGGCAGCGCGCGATGCACGAGACATCGCCGCGCTCGAAACGACATCCATCGGCAATGGGAAGGGAGATGGCAATGGCCAAAACTCCGGTAGAGGATATGCGCACGAAGCGCGAGGAGATGCAGATCTCCGCGGCGTTCGATCCCAGCCGCGCGCTGGGCGGCATCGAGCCCTTGCTGCAGGCCGGCAACAAATGGCTCGAGAACTGGGCGGCGGTGAGTTCCGAGCTGCTCGACTTCGGCCGCGCCCGCCTCGACCGCAATCTCGAGGCGAGCAAGGCGATCGTACGCTCGGGCAGCATCGACGAGGCGATGGATTTGCAGGCGGATTTCACCCGCGCCACGCTGCGCGAGTACTTCGCCGAGGCCGGCAAGCTCGCCGATCTCGGGACGCAGGCGATGCTCGAAGGCTTCCGCGCATGGCAGCCGGCGATGCGCGCCGAGGCGGCGCGCGGCGAGACCGCGGAACGGCGCGACGCCGCCTGACGCGGCGCTGGCAGCGGCGGCGGAAATCTTCTATGCCTGCCGCCGATGCCCGAGCCTCAGCCCATCCGCTTCAACGGCGTCGACCTGCTCGTCGAGGCCGAGGGCGCGCTGCTGTGGCCCGAGGAGCGGCTGCTGATCGTCGCCGATCTCCATCTGGAGAAGGGATCGAGCTTCGCCCGGCGCGGCGTGATGCTGCCGCCCTACGACACCCGGGCGACGCTGGAGCGCCTGGCGCGGGTGGCTGAGCGCCATGACGCGCGGCGCGTTCTCTGTCTCGGCGACAGCTTCCATGACGGCGACGGACCGGCGCGGCTCGATGCCGAGGACGCGGCGCGGCTGACGGCGCTCGGCGCGTCGGCCGAACTGATCTGGCTCGCCGGCAATCACGACCCGGCGCCGCCTCCGGAGCTTGGCGGACGCGTCGTCGAGGGCGCGTTCCGCCTCGGCCCCCTCACCTTCCGCCACATCGCCGAGCCGCTCTTCGCCGCCGGCGAGATCAGCGGCCACTACCATCCCAAGGCCAGCATCGATCTGCGCGGGCGGCGGCTCTCGGGCCGCTGCTTCGTGCTCGACGAGCACCGCCTGATGCTGCCGGCCTTCGGCGCCTATGCCGGCGGGCTCGATGTCTTCGAGCCGGCGCTGCGCGCGCTCTTTCCCGGCGATTTTGCCGTGCATCTGCTGGCGCGCGAGCGCGTCACCCGGCTGCCGCATGCGCGGCTTGCAGGTTACGGGTAGCAGGCGGCGGAAGACGGCGCCGGCTCGGCGTGCGACCGCGCCGGCATCGCCGCCCTCAGCTTCCGCGGCGCGGCAACAGCAGCATCGCGCCGTAGGCGAGCGCGAAGCCGCCGAAGGCGGCGATCCAGAGGCAGGCCGAGAGGATGAGCAGCGGCATGGTCCAGGAAGCGGCAAAGGCCGCCGCGACGCGTGCGATCGCGGCGAGGCTGACCAGAACGTAGATCGCGCTGGTCACGCGGTCGGCCGACAGGGAGCGACCGGTGTGGCCGCGCGTGGCGCGGGTCATCACCGCCAGGATCATGGTGCCGACCGCACCCGCGGTCAGCGCGTGGATGGCGGCGCCTTGCGGCACCGCCGCATCGAGCATCGCGAGGCCGAGCAAGGCCGCCCCCAGCACCAGCCAGGCATATCCCACATGCAGCACGAGCAGCAGCGGCTCCGCCACCGCGGCGCCGCCGCGCCAGCGCAGCAGGCGCCAGAGATTGAGCGCCGCGGCCGCCAGCAGGACCGCGCCGAGCGGCGCGAAGGATGGAAGGAACGCCCAGCCGAAAAGGCCGGCATGCAGCATGCCGAGCGCGGCGCGGTCGATCCCGCCGGGCGACGCCGGGAGCGCCGCATCCGGCCGCTTCGCCAGCCAGTTCCGGGTAAAGCTCGGCACGATCCGGCCGCCCACCACCGAGATCAGCACGATCACCGCGGCAAGGCCGAGGCGCCAGCCGAGCCCGGTGGGCACTCCCACGCCGTCCGCTTCCAGATGCATCAGCAGATTGGCGATGCCGAGCACGGCCACGGGCGCCACCATCGGCAGGTTGCGCCAGTTCCGGCCGGCGACGATCTCGCGCGCAACGACGCCGACCAGCACCGCGGGGAAGGACAGATCGGCGGCCGCGGCGAGCCAGGCCGGCACCAGCGCGGAGACCAGGCAGGCGATGCGGCCGAGCAGCCACAGCGCGGCGAGCAGCGCCAAGGGACCGCCGCTGACCGGAAGTCGCTGGGTCCAGTTCGGGATGGCGGTGAGCAGGAATCCCGCCACCGCCGCCATGACGAAGCCGAACAGCATCTCATGGACGTGCCAGGCGAGCGGCTCGAACCGGCTCGGCACCGCCGCGCCGGTGGCGATCATCGCGATCCAGACCGCCAGCGCCGCGGCCGACCAGAGGGCGGCGGCGAAGAAGAACGGCCGGAAGCCCTGCGCCAGGAAGGCCGGCGCGGAACGGCGTGCAGCGCCGTCGAGTTTCCGGCCGCGCACCATCGCCATCAGCGCCTCCCTCCTTTTCGGGCAGGCGCGCGGCCCGCCGGGACTGCCGGCGGCTCGGCGGCGAGGCCGAGGCTGCGGACCAGGACCGCGCCCGGCGCCAGAAGATCGGCGAGTGTGTAGCCGTCGAGCACCTGCAGGAAGGCGAGCGTCGCCTCGCGCAGCGCACGGCGCAGGACGCAGCATCCCTCGATGCGGCAGAACCCGGTCGTCGCGAGGCATCCCATCACCGCCAGGTCTTCCTCGGTGGCGCGCACTACCGCGCCGACGCCGATCTCCGCCGGCGCACGCGCCAGCCTGATCCCGCCGCCCTTGCCGCGGACGGCGTCGACATAGCCTTGCCGGCCGAGCCGGTTCACCACCTTCATCAGATGGGTCTTCGAGACGGCGAAGCTGTCGGCGATCTCGGCGATCGTCGACAGCCGGCCGGCGCCGGCGCCGAGATAGATCAGCGTGCGCAAGGCATAGTCGGTCCACAGGGTAAGACGCATGAGCGATCGCCCTCCGGCGCCGACGCGGCGGCCTCGGCGCTTGACTCCATAATATACATATTATATGTATCTTTATGCCAGAAGCAACCGCCCGGCGCTCGCCGGCCGTTCGGATGAGGCGAGGATGAGCGTGGACCCGCAAGCCGGCGCAGCGCAGCGCGAGCTGATCGCCGCCGACATCGTTCGGCGCACCGGCATCGACGAGGCGATGATCGAGCGGCTGGTGCGCGCGTTCTACGGCCGCGCCCGCCGCGATCCGCTCATCGGACCCATCTTCGACAGCGCGGTGCGGGATTGGGAGAGCCATCTGGCGCGGATGTGCGTCTTCTGGTCGTCGGTGGCGCTGATGAGCGGCCGCTATCACGGCCAGCCGATGGCCGCCCACCTGCCGCTGCCGATCGACACGCCGCATTTCGACCGCTGGCTCGAGCTCTTCGCCGAGACCGCGGGCGAGGTCTGCCCGCCGCCGGCAGCCGAGCACTTTCTCGAGCGCGCGCATCGGATCGCCGACAGCCTGGCGCTCGGCATCGCGGCGCGGAAGGGCGAGATCAGGCCGAAGCGGGCGCGGCCGGCATCGAGCCTGCCGCATGGATGACGTGACCATCGCGCTGGCGCTCCATGTGCTCGCCATCGTGCTGTGGATCGGCGGGGTCGCGATGGTGACGACCGTGTTGCTGCCCGCCGTGCGGCGCTTCAAGGACGCGCAGGAGCGGCTCGCCTTCTTCGAGCTGGTCGAACGCCGCTTTGCCCGGCAGGCGCGCGGCACCACCCTGCTCGCCGGCGCCAGCGGCTTCTACATGGTCCACCGCCTGCGGCTGTGGTCCGCCTTCCCGTCCCTGCAGTATTGGTGGCTCGATGCGATGGTCCTGGTGTGGATCATCTTCACCGTGATGCTGTTCGTCGCCGAGCCGCTCTTCCTCAACCGCTGGCTCGTGGCGCGCGCGCGGCGTGCGCCCGAACGCACCTTCGCGCTGGTCCAGCGCCTGCACTGGGCGTTGCTGGCGCTGAGCCTGGCGACCGTCTTCGGCGCGGTTGCCGGCAGTCACGGCCTCTCCTTCTTCGGTTGAGCGGCGGCGTCACCCGGCCGGCGGTCCGCCGCGCAGGCGGATCAGCACGTCGCGCTCGCGCTCCTGCCGCACGACGCTGGCGCGGACGCGCAGCAGGTCGCGGCGGGCGACCAGCCCGACCAGGCCATCGTCGCTGCGGCGCAGGATCGGGACGCGGCCGACATCGGCGGCGGCCATGCGATCGGCGAGTTGCCCGACCAGCTCGTCCTCATATCCCACCACCAGATCCCGCGCCGGAGCCACCTCGCGCAGCGACTGCCCCGCCGGCCATCCCGTCATCGTCCAGCGCAGCGCGTCGGCGCGCGCGACCATGCCGACGACGCGGCCATCGGCCTCGACCACGGGATAGCTCTTGTGGCGCCGCGGCGCGTCGGACGCGGTGAAGAACGCGATCGCCTCGCCGATGGGCGTCTCGGCCGCGAGGCTGTCGGCGGGTGCCGCCATGATCTCGCTCACCCGCATCGTCTCGAAGGGATCGACGACGTATTCGCGCATCACGTGATGGCCGCGGCGCGCCACCTTCTCGGTCAGGATCGAGCGGCGCAGCAGCAGCACGGTCGTCGCGTGCGCCGCCGTGCAGGCGACCGCGAGTGGCAGCAGCGCGCCGAGATTGTGCGTCAGCTCGATGGCGAAGACGATGGCGGTCAGCGGCGAGCGCATGGTGCCGCCCATCATCGCCGCCATGCCGATGAGCGCCCACAGCCCGACCTCGCCCGTCGGCATCACGCCGCCGAAGAGCGCGCCGAGCGCGCCGCCCATGATCAGCAGCGGCGCGAGGACGCCGCCCGACGTGCCCGAGCCCAGCGCGATCGACCAGATCGCCGCCTTCACCACGATCAGCCGCAAGCTCGCGGTCGTGGTCAGCTCTCCGTGCAGCAGCGCCGCGATGTTATCATAGCCGACCCCCAGGGCGTGCGGCTCGATCAGCCCGCCGAGGCCGATGACGGCACCGCCGAAGAGCGGCCACCACATCCAATGGATCGGCAGCCGCTGGAACAAATCCTCGCTGGCATAGACCATCTGCGTCAGCAGTCCGGAGGCCAGGCCGGCGATCACGCCGAGGCCGGCGGCGAGCAGCAATCCCAGCGGCGGCAGCGCGGCGCTGACTGCCATGGGGAAGAGCGCGCCCGCCCCCATCAGCCAAGGCCGCCACGCCGCCGCCACGACGCAGGCCACCGCCGCCGGCACGAAGCTGCGCGGCTTCCATTCGAACAGCAGCAGTTCCACCGCCAGCAGCATGGCGGCCACCGGCGTGCCGAAGGTCGCGGTCATGCCGGCGGCCGCACCGGCCACCAGCAGCGTCTTGCGCTCGGCGTTCGAGAGGCGGAAGAGCTGGGCGAAGAGCGACCCGAAGGCGCCACCGGTCATGATGATCGGCCCTTCGGCGCCGAACGGCCCGCCGGTGCCGATCGAGATCGCCGAGGACAGCGGCTTCAGGAGCGCGACCTTGGGCTCGATGCGGCTGCGCCCGATCAGGATGGCTTCCATCGCCTCGGGGATGCCGTGGCCGCGGATCTTCTCCGAGCCGAAGCGCGCCATCAGCCCGACGATCAGGCAGCCGGCGACCGGGATCAGCGCGCTGGCCGGTCCGAGCGGCCCGGAGATCACCGCCGGCGCGTCGCTGAACCGCCCGTGATAGGCGAGATTGGTGGCGAGGTTGATCAGGTGCAACAATGCCCAGGCGGCGGCCGCGCCGGCCGTGCCGACGAGGAGCGCCATCGCCGCCAGCAGAAGGAGGCGCCGGTCGGTGGTGAAATCGCGCAGCCGGTCGACGCCGACGGCGTGGGCCGGGCGGGTCGGAGAGAGCCGGGACGCACGATCGACAGGCACAGGATTTGGCATGGGATGCAGCACCTCGACGAGGCAGGACGGGGATCGGCGGAAGCCGGCGGGAATCCTCCTTTATATCGTATTGCGATATTTTTCAAAGAGGCGGGGCCGTCGATGACCGGGAAGGGCGCCGGAAACGGCCGGCCGCTCGCCGAGGCGGATTACCGGCGGCTTGCCGAGTTCCGCTATGTGCTCCGCCGGTTTCTCATCTTCAGCGAGGCCGCGGCCGAGGCGGCCGGGCTGACGGCGCAGCAGCATCAGGCGCTGCTCGCCATCAAGGGCTTTGCCGGGGCCGCCCCGATCGCCACCGGCGCGCTCGCCGAGCGCCTCGGCATCCGCCACCACAGCGCCGTGGGGCTGATCGACCGGCTGGCCGCCAAAGCCCTGGTCAGGCGGCAAAGCGGCGCCGCCGACCGCCGCCAGGTGCTGATCGCGCTGACGCCCAGGGCGGAGGCGCTGCTGGCCGAGCTCTCCGCGGCTCACCGCGACGAGCTGGAGCGCCTGGCGCCGCTGCTGCAGTCGCTGCTCGGCCATTTCAAGCCGGGGAAGTGAGAGACGCCCGCCCGCCGAGGCGGGCCTTCTTCAGGCCGCGCGCGGCGGCAGCGGCAGATTGTCGATGAGCCGGGTCCGGCCGAGCCAGGCGGCGGCGAGCAGCCGTCCGGGGCGGTCGGCGCGCGCCAGCGGCGCCAGCGTCTCGGCGTCGCAGGCCTCGAGATAGTCGAGGCGCGCGAAGCCGGCGCGGGCGAGCGCGGCGCGGCCGGCGGCGAGCGCCTGGGCGATCTCCGCGCCCCGGCCGATATCCAGCGCGGTCGCCGCAAGCACCCGCTGCAGCGCCGGCGCCGCTTCGCGTTCGGGCGGCGAGAGGTAGAGGTTGCGCGAGGAGAGCGCGAGGCCGTCGGGCTCGCGCACCGTCGGCACGCCCTCGATGCGCACCGGGATGTCGAGGTCGCGCGCGACGCGGCGGATCACCTGAAGCTGCTGGTAATCCTTCTCGCCGAAGCAGGCGATGTCGGCGCCCGATTGCAGCAGCAGCTTCGCCACCACCGTCGCCACGCCGGCGAAATGGCCGGGGCGGAAACGGCCGCACAGCCCCTCGGCGACGGCGCCGACGGTGACCGTGGTCGAGAAGCCGCCGGGATACATCTGCGCGGCATCGGGCGCGTAGAGCAGGTCGCAGCGCGCCCCGGCCAGCTTGGCGGCGTCGCCGGCCTCGTCGCGGGGATATCGGGAGAAATCCTCCTGCGGCGCGAATTGGCTGGGGTTGACGAAGATGCTGGCGACGCAGCGCGACGCCAGCGCCCGGCCGTGCGCCACCAGCGCGAGATGGCCGGCATGGAGCGCGCCCATGGTCGGCACCAGCACCACGCTCTCGCCGGCACGCCGCCAGGCGTCGATGCGCCGGCGGAGCGCCGCGACGGTGCGCGCGACCGGCAGGGCGCCGATCGTTTCTGGGGTATCCCGGTCCATGCTGCGCCGCGATGTAAGCCGCCGGCGCCGCCGCGGCAAGCACAATCTGGCGCCCGGCTGGCGCCGGGTGGCGCCGGGCTGCGAGGCGGCGGCGAGCGTGCTAAGCTGCGCCGCCAAGCAACCGGAAAGGGCGCGCCGCCGTGCTGTTGCATCTCCTGACCTGGCAAGAGGTCGAGGCCTATCTCCAAGGCGCCAAGGGCGTCATCGTGCCGATCGGCTCGACCGAGCAGCACGGGCCCAACGGGCTCGTCGGCACCGACGCGATCTGCGCCGAGGTGATCGCCAAGGGCATCGGCGAGGCGACGGGCGCGCTGGTGGGCCCGACCATCAACATCGGCAATGCGCAGCATCACATGGCGTTTGCCGGCAGCATCACCCTGCGGCCCTCGACGCTGATCGCGGTGATCTCCGACTACGTCGCCTCGCTCGCCCGCCACGGCTTCGAGCGTTTCTTCTTTCTCAACGGGCATGGCGGCAACATCAGCACGGTGGGCGCCGCCTTCCAGGAGATCTATGCCGCAAGCTCGCTGAGCCGCGGCGGCAACGCGCCGGGCGTGCGGCTCGCGCTCAAGAACTGGTGGGAGACGCCGGCGGTGCAGAAGCTGTCGAAGGAGCTGTTCGGCAAGCGCGAAGGCAGCCATGCCACGCCGAGCGAGGTGTCGGTGACGCAATGGGCATATCCCGAGGCGATCAAGCGCGTCGCCATGGGCGAGGCCAATGGCCGGGTGCGCGCCTTCTGCGACGCCGAGGATTACCGCCGCCTCTTCCCCGACGGCCGCATCGCCTCGGACCCGACGCTGGCCGCGCCCGAGCACGGCGCGAAATTCGTCGCGGCGGCGGTCACGGACATCGCCGAGGAATATCGCAAGTTCGCGACGGCGGCGTGAGCTAAGCCCGCACCAGCCCGTCGAGCGGCTTCAGCCCTGCCGCGTCGGGGAACACCCGGCGGTCGATATCCCCGAGATCGAGGCCGAGATGGTCGCGCAGCAGCGCCTTCATCACCCGGCGGCTGTCGGTGGCGACACGCAAATCGCGATCGTCCTGCAGCCGGGCGAGGCCCGGCCAGTCGCCGTGCACGCGCCCGCCCCGGATGGCGCCGCCCAGGATCAGCATCGCCGACGCGGTGCCGTGATCGGTGCCGTTGTTGCCGTTGACCGCCACGGTTCGGCCGAACTCGGTCACCGCCACCAGCGCCGTCGTCTTCCAGGCCGGGCCCATCGCCTTGGCGAGCGCGTCGAGGCCGTCGGCATAGCCGGCGAGGTTCTGCGCCAGCCGTCCCGCGCCCGCGCCTTGGTTCACATGCGTGTCCCAGCCGCCCATCTCGAGCACCGCGATGCGCGGCCCGTCCTCGGCGGCGAGCAGCTTGCCGGCGGCCTCGGCCAGCGGCGCGAAATTCTTCGGCCCGAAGCCGCGCCCGCCCGCCATGCCGCCGCCGAGCACCGCGGCCGAGAAATTCTGCGCCTTGAGACCGCCGGCCAGCGCCGGGCCGAGCAGCGCATCGCTGCGATAAAGCGGCGCCAGCGCGGCGAGGAATTCCGGGCTCGCCTGGTGCAGGCCGCCCGGCGGCTCCCAGGAGGCGACCGGCACCGGGCCGCGCA
The DNA here is from genome assembly GCA_027315365.1 of Rhodospirillales bacterium. Taxonomy (GTDB): domain Bacteria; phylum Pseudomonadota; class Alphaproteobacteria; order ATCC43930; family CGMCC-115725; genus DAHUYF01. The sequence goes on from DAHUYF010000004.1 coordinate 16,767, forward strand.
GGATCAGCGGCACCGCGCCGCCCACCGCCAGGCCCAGCCGCCGCTCGCCGCGCGCCAGCAGCGCCAGTGCGCGGTTGAGCCAGCCGTCGCTCGTCCGCGTCTTGGCGGAGAGCCCGGTTTCCATCAGATCCTGCGCGTCGAAATGCGAGCGCGTGCGATAGCCGTTGCCGGCGGCGTGCACGACGGCCAGTTCGCCCCGCTGCCAATAGGGAGAGAGCGGTGCCAGCGCGGGATGGAGCGCGAAGGTGGCGTCGAGGGCGAGGCAGCCGTCGGGAGCGCCCGGCGGCGCCAGCGCCAGCGCGCCGCGCGTTGCGGCGTAATGCGGGTCGGCGAGCGGCGCCACCGCGGCAAGCCCGTCGAGCGCGCCGCGCAGCAGCACCACGACGAGGCGGCGCTCGCCCGGTGCGGCGGCAAAGACCGCGCCGGGCAGGCCCAGCACGGCAACGGCGCCGGAACCGGCAAGCAGGTGGACGAGATCGCGGCGTCGAAGCATGGGCATCACCGTCGCTGGAAGTGCGGGCTTGCGAGCAGCAGCGCCACGCCGAGGCGGCGCGAGGGCGCGCGGCGGATCGCCTGCAGCGTCTCCTCCGACAGCGCCGCGCCGAAGCTCGCCTGCGCGAGTTCGACGGGATCGGGCGGCTCGGGCAGGCGCTGGGCGAAGCTCTGGCACCAATCGGCGCGGCGCAGCACCGCCTCGGGCGAGACCCAGTCGGCGGCAGTGTCGGGCCAGCCCGCCGGCGAAGGCGCGGCAAACGGCAGCTGATCGAGCTGGCGCAAGCCGCCGACCAGCATCGGCGGCGGCGGCGTGAAGCCGGTGACGCGGCAGGCGGCGATCACCATCTCGCCCGGCATGCGCAGCTTGGCGAAGGGCGTGCGCCACAGCGCATCCTCACCCAGCACCGCGGCGCTCACCCGGCGCAGATCGCCGCCGGTGTCGCGGAAGACGCGCGCGATGCGCTCGACGCTGTCCGGCGGCGGGTCGTCGGCGATGAAATGGCGGGCGAGCTTTCGCGCGACATGGCGCGCGGTCGCGGGGTGGGCGGCGAGCATTCGCAGCGCCGCCTCGCCCTCGCCGTAGCCGGCTTCGGGAAAGCTGCGGCCGAGCAGCATCTTGGCCCCGGGCTCGTGCACCATCGGGCGGAAGAAGAAGCCGCCGGGCGACGGCTCCTGCGGCCGCGCCACCGACCAGCCGGTGAGGATGCGCGCCAGCGCCTCGACGTCGCGCTGGCTGTAGCCGCCATCGACGCCGAGCGTATGCAGCTCCAGCAGCTCGCGGCCGAGATTCTCGTTGAGGCCTTTGTCGCGGCGCCGCCCGACCGGCGAGTCCGGCCCGATCGAGACGGCGTTGTCGAGATAGAGCAGCATGGCGGGATGGCGCGCCGCCGCCAGCAGCATGTCGGCGAAGCGGCCGGTGACATGCGGCCGGATCGCCTCGCGCTCGAAGGCGGCGGCAAAGCCGCGCACCGCCGGGCGCTGGATCGAGACGGTGAAGTGGTTGCTCCAGAAGTGGCAGAGCCGCTCCAGGAGCGGCATCGGGCTGCCGACGGCGGCACCGACCCGCGCGCCGATTTCGGCGAGGTAGACGGCCTGGACGCGCTCGTTGAATTGCCGCTTCGCCGCCTCGTCGGGCCGCGCGCGCTGATCGCGGCGCATCTCGAACTCGGCCACGATCATGCTGGCCGCGCTCGGCAGCGCCGCGGACAGCGGCGGCGCGGGACGCGCGAGCTGCGCCAGCGCCCAGCCGCGAGGATCGCGCGACAGGTCGGCGAGATCGCCGGGGCGCGCGGCAAAGCCGAGGCGCGTAGCGGCAATGAGGGCGGCGGTGTCGGGCATTCTATCGATCACCGGACAGCATCTTCCGGTGATAGGCCGGCGTGGGTTCAGATATCCCTAAAGGCGGCGCTTGTCCTGCGCGGGTGCGGGCTTTTCCGGCGCGGTGCGGGCTTTCGCGGTTGCGACAGCGACCGCTGGCGCCCGCCGGCGACGACGCTGCGCGTCGCCTTAGAGGGGTGTGCCCTCGACGTCCTTTTCGAGTTCCTGGATGGTGTCGCGCACGCCCGAAAGATGCGGGTCGATGGCGAGCGCGGCGCGGAAGGCCTTGAGCGCGAGAGCCTTGCGCTCCATGGCGAGATAGATCTGGCCGAGGCCGGAGAGTGCGCCGAAATGGCGCGGCTCCAGCGCCAGCGTGCGCTCGATATCGGCGATGCTGGCGGTGTAGTCGCCGCGCGCGAACTCGACGGTGGCGCGCTTGTTCCAGCCTTCGGCAAAATTCTTGTCGTATTTGACCACGGCGTCGAAGGCGTCGAGCGCCGCATCCGCGTCGTCCTCGTTCATCGCCGCGATTCCCTGGCGCATCAGCCGCTCGATCTCGGGGTTCTGGTGCTCGGCCCAGATCTGCCAGATCTGCCGCTCGGCCGCGGCGCCGGCCTCGTCCGACGGGGCGGTCTTGAGCGTGGCGAAGAGCGCATCGAGCCGGGGATCGTCCTGCCCCGCCCAGACGCGCGCCGGCGCCAGCGCGAGCGCCGCGAGCAGGAAGACGGCCGGAAGAAGTCGCCTCATCCGCCTGAAGATAGGCCCGGGCGGCGGCGGCGCCAATGGTCCGCGGGGGGCGGCGCCGGCGCGGCCGAAACCGGGGCTTTTGTGTTGCCCGCGGAAGCATGCTAAACCGCCCCGCCTCATGGAACTTGCCGTCGTCATCCCGGTGCGCAACGAAGCGCCCAACATCGCGCCGCTGGTGGCCGAGATCCGCGCCGCGCTCGACGGCGTCGCGGATTACGAGATCGTCTATGTCGATGACGGATCGAGCGACGCCACGGTGGCGGCGGTGCGCGATCTCCAGCGCGGCTGTCCGCGCCTGCGCCTGGTGCGCCACCGCGCCAGCGCCGGGCAGAGCGCCGCGATCCTGAGCGGCGTCAGGGCGGCGCAGGCGCCCTGGATCGCCACGCTCGACGGCGACGGCCAGAACGATCCCGCCGACATACCGCGTCTCTGGCAGATGGCGCGCGCGGCGCCGGCGGAGCCGCCGCTACTGCTCGCCGGTTGGCGGCGGAAGCGACAGGACAGCGCGGTGAAGCGGCTCTCCTCGCGCATCGCCAACCGCGTGCGCGGCGCGCTCCTCGGCGACGGCACGCCCGACACCGGCTGCGGCCTGAAGCTGTTCCGCCGCGCGCTCTTCCTCGAGCTGCCGTTCTTCGATCATTGCCACCGCTTCCTGCCGGCGCTGGTGAAGCGCCAGGGCGGCCGCGTGGTGTCGGTGGCGGTGAACCACCGGCCGCGTCAGCGCGGCGCCTCCAATTACGGCACGCTCGACCGGCTCTTCGTCGGCATCGCCGATCTCCTGGGCGTGATGTGGCTGATGCGCCGCGCCAAGCTGCCGGTTATCCTGGCCGACGATGTCTGACGCGCCGCTCCCGCCGCTGGCCGGCTTCCGTCGGCTGGGACGCATGGTCCTGGTCCTGCTGGTGCTCGCTGGCGGCGTCCTGGCGCTGACGCATCGCGGCGCGCTCGACGCTGCCGCGATCGCCGAGACCCTGTCCGGCTATCGCGGCGCGCCACTCATCTTCCTAGCGGCGCAGATGGTAGCGAGCCTGATCTTCTTCCCGCGCACCGTGCTGGCGGTGGCGGCCGGGGCGGTCTTCGGCGTGTGGTGGGGAACGCTATGGTCGTCGCTCGGCAGCGTGCTCGGCGCCCTCGCCGGCTTCGCGCTGGCGCGCTACGTCAATGGCGGACTGGTCGATCTCGAAAGCCTGAAGCGCCTCGGCCCGGTGCTGCTGCGCGCCGAACGCGGCGGCTGGCGCGCGGTGGCGGCACTGCGGCTTATTCCGCTGATCCCGCATACGCTCTCCAACTACGCGCTGGGCCTGACGCGGCTCGAACTCGGCGCCTATGCGCTGGGCTCGCTGCTGGGGCAATTGCCGATGACCGTCGCCTGTGCCGATTTCGGCGCGGCCGGCCAGACGCTCGCCGCCGGCAAGGCGGGCTGGCTGGCGCCGACGCTGATCGGCCTCGCCGTGCTGGCGCTGTCGGCGACGCTGCCGCGGCTGCTGGCGCGCAGAAACGCACAGCGGCCCTGACGGCCGCGGCGGCCGGAGTGCCGACGACGCGGCAGGTGCCTCCGCGCCCGATAGCCGCTAGTATGTCCGCGATGCCGCCGGCCCGGTTCGCGCCCCCTGCGGCAACCCCCAGAGAGGATACGATCCCGTGAGCCATCAGCCATCGACGCTCCGCGACCCCGACGAGGCACCGGAAGAACCCGACATGCCGGAGATGGGAGAGAAGCGGCCGGCCGAGACGCCGGTCAACGAGCTGGAAGCGCGCCTGTTCAAGGGGCGCAAGGTCATGGTGTTCGGCCAGATCACCGACCGGCTGGCGCGCGACGTCGTCGCCCGGATCCTGGCGCTCGCCGACGAATCGGCAAAGCCCATACACGTCTACGTCAATTCGCCCGGCGGCCACGTCGAATCCGGCGATTCCATCCATGACATCATCAAATTCGTGCGCGCGAGCGTGCCGATCTTCATGATCGGCACCGGCTGGGTCGCGTCGGCCGGCGCGCTGATCTACGCCGCGGGCGAGAAGAAGCTGCGCTTCTGCCTGCCGAACACCCGCTTCCTGCTGCATCAGCCGATGGGCGGCGTGCAGGGCCCCGCCACCGACATCGAGATCGAGGCACGCGAGATCATCAAGATGCGCGAGCGGCTGAGCCAGATCATCGCCGCCGAGACCGGTCAGCCGGTCGAGCGCGTGCGCAAGGACACCGACCGCAACTACTGGATGTCGGCTGCGGAGGCGATCGAGTACGGCCTCGCCACCAAGATCATCTCGTCCATCGACGAGTTGAAGTAAGGCGGCCGCCCTCTTCGCCCGATCGGACGGAGAGGGCGCCTCAGCGCGCCAGCGCCGCCGGCTTCGGACCGCCGGTCGCCCAGTCGAGCAGCTCCGCGGTATGGACCACCGGCAATGCGCCGGGCGCGGCGATCTGCTCGATGCAGCCGACATTGCCGGCGGCGACGAATTCGGCGCCGGTGCCGAGGATGGCGGCGAGCTTGCGCTGCCGCAGCCGGCCGGCGATCGCCGGCTGCAGCATGTTGTAGGTGCCGGCGGAGCCGCAGCAGAGATGCCCCTCCGGCACGTCGAGCACGGTGAAGCCGGCCTGGACCAGCAGGGTGCGCGGCGGATCGCGCAGCCGCTGCCCGTGCTGCAGCGAGCAGGCGGCGTGATAGGCGACACGGCCGCCGGCGCCGCCGCGGCGCGGCGCCAGTCCCAGCTCGGCCATGAGCTCCGAGACATCGCGCGCCAGCGCGGCGACGCGCTTCGCCTTCTCGGCATAGACCGGGTCCTCGCGCAGCATGTGGCCGTAATCCTTGATGGTGACGCCGCAGCCGCTGGTGTTGATGACGATGGCGTCGAGCCCGCCGCGCTCGGCAACCGCCAGCCAGGCGTCGATATTGGCCCGGGCGTAATCGAGCGCATCGCGGCCGAGGTGATGGCTGAGGCTGCCGCAGCAGCCGGCGCCTTGGGCCACCACCACCTCGCAGCCATGCCGCGTGAGCAGCCGCACCGTCGCCTCGTTGATCGCTGGCGCCACCACCTGCTGCGCGCAGCCGGCGAGCAGCGCCACGCGCCTGCGCCGCGCACCCTCGGCGGCGAAAGCCTGGGGCCGGTCGACGGCGGACGGCGCCGGCAGCCGCCGCGGCGCCATAGCGACGATCCCGCCGAGCCGCCCCGGCAGCAGGGCCGCGACCGGCCGCGCCAGGCGCGCGCCGATGAGCATCAGGCGAAAGAGGCGCGGCCGCGGCAGCACCAGCGCGAGAAGGCCGCGCAGCAGCCGGTCGGCCAGCGGCCGGCGATACGTGGCCTCGATGCGGTGGCGCGCCTGATCGACGAGATGCATGTAATTGACGCCCGAGGGGCAGGTGGTCATGCAGGAGAGGCAGGACAGGCAGCGGTCGACATGCTTCGCCACCACCGGGCTCGCCGGGCGGCCGTTTTCCAGCATCTCCTTGATGAGGTAGATGCGGCCGCGCGGACCGTCGAGCTCGTCGCCGAGCAGCACATAGGTCGGACATGTCGCGGTGCAGAAGCCGCAATGGACGCAGTTGCGCAGGATCTTGTCGGCCTCGCGGAGCTCGGGGTCGGCGAGCTGGGCAAGCGAGAAACGGGTCTGCATCGCGGTCAGGTCCTGGTACGGAGGTCGGAGCGAGCTCCGGGCGAATGCCGGCGCGGGTGCGGGTGCGGGCTTTCACGGCGGCAAGGACAACCGCCGGCACCCGCTTGAGACGACGCTGCGCGTCGCTCAGACATCGACGTACATCCGGCCGCGGTTGAGGATGCGCTTGGGGTCGAAGCCGGCCTTGACGCGCGCCGCGAGCGCGGCAAGCGCCGGCGGCTGCGGCTCGAACACCGGCACCGAGGCCCTGAGCGCGCCGGGGGCGCGGATCAGCGTCGCATGGCCGCCGGAGGCCGCCAGCGCGGCGCGGATCGCCGCGGCGCCGCCGTCGCCCGCGGCCGAGACGGCAAGCCAGACCAGGCCGCCGCCCCAATCGAAGAAATGCAGCGCGTCGAGCGTGCCCGCCACGGCGGCGGCAAGCGCGGGGCCGGCGGTGGGCGGCACCGACACCCGCCAGACGGCGCGGCCGGCGGCGCCGGCGAACGGTGCCGCGTCCCGCACCGCGCGCCAGAGTCGCGCCGAGTCTTCGCCGCGCACCTCCTCGGCGGCGGCGAAGGCGGCAAGCTCGTCGCGCAGCGCCGGGGCGCGCGCCGCCACCGACGGCGCGGGTCCTTCGAGGCGCAGCAGGGTCAGCGCCCGGTCGCGCCCGTCCTCGCCGGCGGGGAGATGCGCGGCGCCGCTCACCTCGTGCGAGCTGTTGAGCGCGACGGCCATGGCGCGCTGCGCCGCCTCGTCGTCGAGGCCGCGCAGCAGCAGCGTGCTCTCGGCGGCGGCGCGCGGCAGCACCTTCACCGTCACCTCGGTCAGCGCCGCCAGCGTGCCGAAGGAGCCCGCCAGCAGCTTGCAGAGATCATAGCCGGTGACGTTCTTCACCACCTTGCCGCCGGCCTTGAACGCTTCGCCGCGGCCGGAGACGCCGCGGAATCCCAGAAAATGGTCGCGCGCGGCGCCGGCCCGGACGCGGCGCGGGCCGGAGAGGTTGCAGGCGATGACGCCGCCCAGCGTGCCGCCGCTCTCGGCGCCGAGCAGCGAACGCCAATCGGGCGGCTCGAAGGCGAGACACTGGCCGCGCGCGCCGAGGGCGGTTTCGATCTCGCCCATCGGCGTCGCCGCGCCGGCGGTCAGCACCAACTCCTCGGGCTCGTAGGCGCGGATGCCGGCGAAGGCCGAGAGGTCGAGCAGGTGCGGCGTCTGCAGCGGCCGGCCGAGCCCGCGCTTGCTGCCGGAGGCGACCAGCTCCAGCGCCTCGTCGCGGGCCGCGGCGGCGGCGACGATCTCGACCAACTCGCGCTCGTCGGCGGGGCGAAAGCGGGCCATGCGCGTCCTCAGAACCGCGGCAGGTCGGGGAAAGCGGTCCGGCCGTGATGGACATGCATGCGGCCGAGCTCGGCGCAGCGGTGAAGCTGCGGAAAGACCTTGCCGGGATTGAGCAGCCCGTCGGGGTCGAAGGCGCATTTGAGACGCTGCTGCTGCTCGAGATCGACCGGGTCGAACATCACCGGCATGAGGTCGCGCTTCTCGACGCCGACGCCGTGCTCGCCGGTGAGCACGCCGCCGACGGCGACGCAGAAGCGCAGGATGTCGGCGCCGAAATGCTCGGCGCGCTCGAGTTCGCCGGGATTGTTGGCGTCGTAGAGGATGAGCGGGTGGAGGTTGCCGTCGCCGGCATGGAAGACGTTGGCGACACGCAGCCCGTGCTTGACAGAGAGCTCGCGCATATGGGTCAGCACCTCGGGCAGACGCTTCCTCGGGATGGTGCCGTCGACGCAGTAGTAGTCGGGCGAGATGCGGCCGACTGCCGGGAACGCCGCCTTGCGTCCGGCCCAGAAGGCAAGGCGCTCCTCCTCGCCGACGGAGATGCGCAGCGAGGCGGCGCGGTTGGCGCGGGCGATCGCCTCGACCTCGCCGATGAGATGATCGACCTCGGCGGGCGGTCCGTCGAGCTCGACGATGAGCAGCGCCTCGACGTCGAGGGGATAGCCGACATGGACGAAATCCTCGGCGGCGTGGATGGCCGGCTTGTCCATCATCTCCATGCCGCCGGGGATGATGCCGGCGGCGATGATCGCCGCGACGCAATTGCCGGCGCTCTCGTTGCTGGGAAAGCCGATGAGCAGCGCGCGCGCCGTGGTCGGCTTGCGCAGGATACGCACGGTGACCTCTGTGACGACGCCCAGCAGCCCCTCCGAGCCGGTCATGACCCCCAGGAGATCATAGCCCTCGGCATCGAGATGCTTGCCGCCGAGCCGCAGCACCTCGCCGCTCATCAGCACCATCTCGATACCGAGCACGTTGTTGGTGGTGAGGCCGTATTTGAGGCAGTGCACGCCGCCGGAATTCTCGGCGATATTGCCGCCGATGGTGCAGGCGATCTGGCTCGACGGGTCGGGCGCATAGAAGAACCCGGCGTGCTGCACCGCCAGCGAGATGCCGAGATTGGTGACGCCGGGCTGCACCACCGCGCAGCGATTGGCGTAATCGATCTCGAGCACGCGGTTGAACTTGCCGAGGCCGAGGATGATGCCGTCGGCCAGCGGCAGCGCGCCGCCCGACAGCGACGTGCCGGCGCCGCGCGGCACCACCTTGACGCCGTGCTCGTAGCAATAGCGCAGCACGCGCGCGACCTGATCGGTGGTGGACGGCAGCACCGCCAGCAGCGGCGGCTGACGATAGGCGGTGAGCCCGTCGCTTTCATAGGCGCGGCGCTCCTCCTCGTCGAGGACGACGCCCTCGCCGGGCACGATCTGGCGCAGCGCCGCGGCAATCTCGGCACGGCGCGCGATCACCGCGGCATCGGGGGTCGGCATGCGCATGAGAGCCCTCCCGTGAGCCCGAGGCGGTTCTCGCCGCCTTACCGGCTCCTATGTAGAGGGCAGGCCGGACGGGGCCAACAAAAAACCGCGCCCCGGAGGGCGCGGTCCCGTCGGCAGACGAGGAGAGACGCGCTCAGCCCTGGCGGGCCTTGAAGCGCGGATTGGTCTTGTTGATGACGTAGACGCGGCCCTTGCGGCGCACGATGCGGCAGTTCTTGTCGCGCTTCTTCAGCGTCTTCAGCGAATTGGTGATCTTCATGGCAGACCCTCGAACGCGGCACGGCCGGATGCGAAGGAGCGGAACTTAGAGAGCGCGGTGGCGGAAGTCAATTCCTCCTCTCCCCCGCCGGCGGCACGCCGGAATTTCCCCTAATCGGGGTCCCGGAAACGGCCGCGCCCATGAAATCGGAGAGGCGACGCGGCAGAGGCGCCGGGCTACCGCGCCTTGCGGATCGAGGAGAGCGGCGGTCGGGCCGAGCCCGCCAGCGCGTAGAAGCGGTAGCCTTTGACCACGCCGCTGTCGAGGGCGATGATGGTCTTCACCCAGTGCTCGGCCTCGGCGACGATCTGCAGCTTGTGCGCGCGCGGCAGCGCCTTGATATCGACGTTCTGCACCAGATTGTCCCAGCCGAGCACGATCTGCATCTTGACGTCATGGGTGATGTCCTCGGTGATGCGGACGTCGAAGCCCAGGCTCTTGAAGCAGTCGGCATATTGCTGCACCGTCCAGAGCGCCGGCCGGAACGGCTGCAGCCCAGCCCACATAGCGTATTCCGGCCGCTGCGCCAGGCTCGGCTCGATGACGTAATCGGTCAGCAGCAGCTGACCGCGCTGCTTCAGGCCGAGGATCAGGACGCGCATGAAGCGCTCCTTGTCCTGGACCATGTAGGTCGAGCCGCGGCCGAGGATGCAGTCGAAGGCGCCGGTGCGCAGCTCGAAGCTCTCGGGATCGATCGCGCTGACCGGCGCGTGCTTCTGCTTGCCCGCGGCAATCGACATTTCCATGCCGAGCCGCGCCAGTTCGGGGTCGCGTTCGAGACCGGTGATGTAGGTGCCGAACTCCTCGGCGATCGTCCGCGCCGCGCCGCCCAGACCGGCGGCGACGTCCAGCATGCTCATCGCCGGCGTAAGGCCGAAGGGCTTGACCAGCTTCAGCACGTATTCGGTGTTGCCCGGCTGATGGAAGCCCGGCCCCCACAGCCATTGCCGCAGCACCAGCGGCGACAGCGGCGGTACCACCTCGGCGGCGGCATGCGCCCCCGCAACGAACCCGGGCTCGGCCGCAAGCGGCGCGTCGCCGGCCGCTTCGCCCCACAAGCGCGACTTGATCCTGGCGAGCAGCGACGGTCGGGCGGCAGCGGTATCAGGGCTGTCGGCGCGTCCGGCCATCATCTCCCTTGGTTCTGACGGCGCGGCCCCGCGCCCGCGCCTGCGCTACACTTCCCCAGCGCCCCGAGTCGGGTCAAGCCCGGGGTCACTCCGCTGCCGGCGCAGCGATGGCGCGCTCGCGCGGCCTGGCCGCCTGGGAGCGGCCGCCGAGGAATTGCTTGATGTTGCGCGTCGCCTGCCGCAGGCGCTGGCGGTTCTCGACCAGCGCGATGCGCACGAAGCCCTCGCCATGCTCGCCGAATCCCACCCCCGGAGAGACCGCGACATTGGCCTCCTCGAGCAGCAGCTTGGAGAAGGCGAGGCTGCCCATGTCGCGGAAGCGCGCCGGCAGCGGCGCCCAGGCGAACATGGTGGCGGCCGGGCTCGGCACCTCCCAGCCGGCCTGGCGCAGCCCCTCGATCAGCACGTCGCGGCGCGCCTTGTAGCGCTCGCGGATCTCGGCGATGCAGTCCTGCGGCCCGTTGAGCGCGGCGGTGGCGGCGACCTGCACCGGCGTGAAGGCACCGTAGTCGAGATAGGATTTCACCCGCGCCAGCGCCGCGATGAGGCGCTTGTTGCCGACCGCGAAGCCGATGCGCCATCCGGCCATGGAGTAGGTCTTGCTGAGCGAGGAGAACTCGACGGCAATGTCGCGGGCACCCGGCACCTGCAGCACCGACGGCGGCGGATTGCCGTCGAAGTAGATCTCGGCATAGGCCACGTCGGACAGCAGGATGATGTCCTGCCGGCGGCAGAAATCGACGATTTCAGCGTAGAAATCGAGGCCGACGACCTCGGCGGTCGGATTGGCCGGGAAGTTCAGCACCAGCGCCAGCGGCTTCGGGACCGAATGCGCCACCGCCTGCTTCAACTCGCGCATGAAATCGACCCCGGGCACCAGCGGCACATGGCGCAGCGAGGCGCCGGCCATGATGAAGCCGAAGGCGTGAATGGGGTAGCAGGGGTTCGGCACCAGCACGATGTCGCCCGGCGCGGTGATCGCCTGCGCCAAATTGGCCAATCCCTCCTTGGAGCCGAGCGTGGTGATGACCTCGCTTTCGGGATCGAGTTCGACCCCGAAGCGACGGGCATAGTAGGCGGCGTAGGCGCGGCGCAGGCCGGCGATGCCGCGCGACACCGAATAGCCGTGGGTCTTCGGATTCTGCACCGCCTCGATCAGCTTGCGGACGATGTGCTCCGGCGTGGCGCCGTCGGGGTTGCCCATGCCGAGATCGATGACGTCGCGTCCCGCCGTCCGCGCCTTGGCCTTGAGCGCATTGACCTCGGCGAATACGTAAGGCGGCAGCCTCTTGATGCGGTAAAACTCTTCCTGCATGGTGACCATCGAACGTAGGGCGACTAGGGTTTCAGCGCCATTCTAGGCCTTCGGACGGCAAGAGGCGAGAGGCAAGAAGCATGGCGCTGTCTGCCGACCTTCCTGATTTATTTACGATTATTGATGTGCGGGAGAGAAAAGCATGAAGGCTGAACAGTTGCGCGCCGCGCAGGCGCCGTTCAAGACGCTCTACCGCGAGGCCCCGGAAAAGGCGGTGATCACCCTCAAGGCGAAAGGGTCGCTGGACGAGGATGGGGTCACCTGCAAGGTGGAGACCGGCCGGGCGCTGGTCGAGGCCGGCCTTCACCCGGCGACCGGCGGCGACGGCATCGCGCTGTGCTCGGGCGACATGCTGCTGGAGGCGCTGGTTGCCTGCGCCGGCGTCACCCTCAAAGCGGTGGCGACCGCGCTCGAACTGCCGCTGCGCGGCGGCTCGGTAAGCGCCGAGGGCGACCTCGACGTCCGCGGCACGCTTGGCGTCGACAAAGCGGCGCCGGTGGGTTTCCGCGAGATCCGCCTCGCCTTCGACCTCGACAGCGACGCCAGCCCCGAGCAGATCGACACGCTGATGAAGCTCACCGAGCGTTACTGCGTCGTCTTTCAGACCCTCAACCAGCGACCGGCGCTCAAGGTCGCACGCCGGGTCAAGGGCGGCTGAGCCGCCGCGGGCGCCGCCCCCGGCGACGGCGCCGCTCCCCGCCACGACCGATATTTGCCCCGGCGCCGGCGACCTGCGCCGGGGATGGGACAAGCCGCCCCGCGCGTATCATGCGCACGATCCGCCCTCGGCCGGGCTTGGCAGCCCGCGGACGGGTCGGCTGGAGGTACCCCGATGCTGCGGGACAGGCTCTCGACGCTGGGTGACGCCGCCGCCGGATTTGTCGTCCTGGCGGCGCTGGTTCTGCCCTTCCTTCCCTTTCCCGGCGACGGCGCGGCACGCATCAAGGTGCACTTCCGCGCCGCGACCGGCGAGACGCCGCACATGCTGTCGGCCAAGACGTCGAGCAGCCTCTGCGCCGTCATGGCGGCGGCGCTCGCCTATGAGAACCCCGAAACCGGCAGCTTCACCGAGGTGAAATGCAGCGCCGAGGCGGCGACGGCTTCGCCCTGACCGCCGCCCGCACCCGGCTCACCGCGGCTTGCCGGGATCCTTGACGTCCGGGATCTTGTCGAACTCGACATTGACGACCTTGCCGTCGACCTTCTCGACACGGCGGACATAGACGGTCTGGACGATGTCGCGCGTCGCGGGATCGATCTCGATCGGCCCGCGCGGGCTCTCGAACCGCATGCCCTTGAACGCCGCCATCACCTTGTCGGGATCGACATTGCCCTTGAGCTCGGCGATCGCCTTGTAGATCGCCGCCATGCCGTCATAGCCGCCGACCGACATGAAATTGGGGCGGATATCGGGGCCGTAGGCCTGGGCATAAGCCTTGACGTAGGCCTTGTTGAGCTGACTGTCGTGGGCATAGGAGTAGTGGTGCGTGGTGATGATCCCGAGCGCGGGATCGCCCATGGTCTCCAGCACGTCGTCATCGGTGACGTCGCCGGTGGCCAGGATCTTGAGCCCGGAGCGCGTCAGCCCCTGCTCGGCGAAGGTCTTCATCAGCGCCGTCGGTTGCTGCCCGGACGGCACGAAGAGGAACACCGCCTGCGGCTTCACGTCGCTCACCTTTTGCACATAGGCGGCGAAATCGGGGCTCTTCAGCGGCATCTCCACCTTGCCGACGATCTGGCCGCCGGCGGCTGTGAAGGCCTTCTCGAATGCCGCCGCGGCGTCATGCCCGGGCCCGTAATCGGAGGTCATGAGATAGACCTGCTTGATGCCGTTCTTCGCCGCCCATTGCGCCAGCGGCACGGTGACCTGCGGCAGGGTGAAGGAGAGGCGGACGATGTAGGGCGACTTCACCGTGATGATCGAGGTCGCGGCATTCATCAGCACGGTCGGCACCTTGGCCTCGGTGGCGATGTCGGCGACCGCCAGCGCATTGGGGGTCAGCACGAAACCGGCGAGGAAGTTGACCTTGTCGCGCGTCACCAACTCTTGCGCCAGGCGCTTGGCGACGTCCGGCGCGGGGCCGGTGGTGTCGCGATCGAGGATCTCGATCTTCTTGCCGGCGACGGTATCGCCATGCTGCTTCACATAGAGCTTGACGCCGTTGTCGATCTGGCGCGCGGTCTCGGCGAAGGGGCCGGAAAACGGCAGCAGCAGCCCGATCTTGATCGTCTCCTCGGCGCGCGCCGCGCCCGGCGCGACCAGGCCGAGCACCAAAGCCGCGAGCGCGGCCAGTCCGGCGGCGGAACATCCTTTCGACATGTGGCGTCTCCCCGTCATGTTGTTGCCTCTTCTTTAACACGGCGCGGCGCGGCGCGGGAGAGCTTCTGCCCGCCCACTCTCGCCGGCACCGATGGGCAGGCCGCCGGCGCCGCTAGCGCCGCGCCTGCTGCTCCATCTTGATATTTTCCTGTACCGCCTTGAACGGCTCGGACGAGACGCTGACCGTGCCGCGGAACGGCCAGTCGAGGGCGATGATCAGCACCATGACCAGCGCCATCGAGGCCGCCAGCACGCCGGTCATGGCGTAGTGCATGCCCATGCTGGGCATGCCGAAGAAGAAGGTGAAGCAGACGGTGATCGCGCCGCCCAGCACCAGGATCCACCAGATCGTATCGGGGATGCCGTCGCCCGCCGCCGAGAGCCGCGAGCGCCGGGCGGTATAGAGTTCGTTCAGCGTCCGCAGCATCTCGGCCTCGACCACCGACTGCCCCAGGGTCTTGGCGTCGATGCCGGTGACCGTGGCGTGCAGCTTCTGCACCGCCTTCCAGGCCTGGGCGTTGTCGACATGCCCCGCCTGCTGCGCCGGCCACTCCTGGTCGATGACGATGTCGAGATAGTCCGACAGCGCCTGCTGCATCTCGCCGCGCGCCGGCTGGTCGACGGCGACGCTGTCGCGATAGAGGTTGCCGACGAGATTGGCCTCCTGCTGCACGACGCGGGCCGCGGAATCGAAGGAAGCCCAGGCGGCGACGGCGATGAAGGCGAGCAGCACGGCATAGACCACGCCGATGATGGCGATGATGAAGCCCGCGACATCATTGTGCCGGCTGCGGACCGAGACATGGACGAAGCGGCCGAACGCGAAGAGCCCGACCCAAGACGCGATCACCGAGAGCGCGACGATGACGCCGCCGACTTCCCAGACGGGATGGTTGTAAAGCCAGTCGCGAAGCATGAGCCCCCCAAAGATACGCGCCGTCCCACCTTAAAATTGATCCCGATTTTTTTCAACGCGCCGCCTTCGGCCGCAAGCCGGGCACGCCTTCCGACCTCCGCCGCCGAGGCGGCAGGGGTCTCGCCTCGCCGCCGGACCGTCCGGCTCAGACCTTCTCGGCCTGCTTCTCTTTCTGCCAGGTGTCGAGGATGCGACGCGCGCCGTTCTTGGCGGGGTTCAGCGCATCCTCGGCCCCGGGCTGCTTGGCCGTCAGCTCGATGACATAGCCGTTGGGGTCGCGGAAATAGATCGAGTGGATGAAGCCATGGTTGGAGATGCCGCGCACCTCGCGGCCCTCGGCCTTGCCCTTCTCGAACATGCGATGCAGCTCGTCATTGTCGACTTCGACGGCGATATGCAGATCGTAATCGTGCTGGTCCCTGAACTCGAAGGGACGGTCCGGCGCCTCGAAGAAGGCGAGGCAGGAACCGTCGTCCATCGCGTAGAAGGTGTGCAGCACGTCGGTGTGGCGGCCGGTCATGGATTCCTTGATGTGCAGCGCGCCGACCAGCGGCAGGCCGAGGAAGCCCTCGTAGAAGCGCCGCGTCTCTTCGGAATCGCGGCAGCGATAGGCGTTGTGGTGGAGGCCCTTGATCACGGTCGATCTCCTTTGCCGGCGCGGCGGCGACAGCGCCGCCGCCGCGCCCAACCGATCAGATGGCGACGAATTGCTGCGACTTCATGTGCTCGGCGAAGCCCTTGATCACCTCGTAGACCTTGGCCGTGCTCGGCCGGCTGTGCATGGTGTCGAGCCAGCGGGCGACATTGGGATAGGGCTTGAAGTCGCAGCGGATGAGTTCGCCGACCTGGACGATGCCGAAGCCGAAATAATCGGCGACGGTGAGTTCGTTGCCGCAGATGTACTTGTTGCCGGCGATGATGTGGTCGTTGAGCAGTTGCAGCCAGCCGCGGGTCTTGTCCTTGGCCCATTCGATCGTCGCGGCGTGCGCCTCGTCGGAGCGGCGCTTATGCGCGGGGAAGGCCTGGGGATAGATCAGGCCATAGCCGTAATCGCGGTAGAAATTCGAATTGAGCCAGTCCATGACCTCGTTGACATGGGCGCGCTGCTTCAGGTCCTTGGGATAGGCCGGCGAATTGATCTTGTCGGCGAGGTATTTGAGGATCGCCGAGCTTTCCGTAAGGCGGAAGTCGCCGTCCTCGAGCACCGGGATCATCTTGTTCGGATTGATCTTGGTGAAGGGCTCGCGGAGATGCTCGCCGGTAAAGAGGTCGACCACCTGCATCTCGCAGGCGATATTGTTGTCGGTGATGAACTGGACGACCGGACGGCTCGTGGTCGAGGCCGGGTGCATGTAGAGCTTCATCGATGCGCCTCCCTGGCGGGCTCGTTGTAGTGATGCCTATCCATGCCACATCCCCCGTGCGACGCCAAGCGGCTTGGCGCCCACGCAGGCACCGCGCACCGCGTGGGCAGAAGCCGGCCGCAGCGTGGGCAGGAGGTCGTCGGTCGGAAGGCGGCGAAGCGGGCTTGCGCGGCGCGCGACGGCCGGGATCAGGAACGCCGGCGCGCGCCTTTCGGCGGCCGGCCGCGCCGGCGCGGTGTCGACGGGCCCGCGCTCTTGGGCGGGCGGCCGCGGCGGCGCGGCGGCAGCCGCGGCTTGTCGCCGGCGGTGGCGGACAGGCTGGTCCCGGCTGGCGGGACTTGCGGCGCCTGCAGGAACGGCTCCAGCGCGCGCTGCTGCGCCGTCAAGATGGCCTTCACGGCGCCGGCCCAGCCTGCCATCCAGGCCGACCAGTAATTCGACATCTGCCACATGACCGCCGCCTGCGCTTGCCTCTGTCGCCGGCTAACGCCCGCGTCTGCGCCGCTGTTCCTGACGCCGGAGCGGCGACGTCAGGCCCAGGCTACGCTGGCGGCGACCTTCTTCTCGGGCTGGAGGATCTCGGCCAGAAGCCGCATCGTCTGATGCATCACCGGCCAGGGCAGCTTGCCGTTCTGGTAGCGGCCGGTGAGCATCTGCCAGCAATAGACCGCGTGGCTGGTCTTGCCGAGGCCGCTGCCGAGGTTCCAATAGGCCTTGCTGCAGTTGCGCAGGAAATTGAGGAATTCCGTCGAACTGGCCTTGTGCTTGAACATCTTGTCGTAACCGTCGGTGTATTCGCGCAGGATCGCGTCGATGCTCTGCCATTCGCGGCGCAGTTGATCCTTCACCGTCTCGAGGGTCTGCAGCAGCTTGGTGCGCTGGTCATTGGGGATGGCGCCGAACGGCACGTCGACGGCTTTCAGCCATTTGGCGACGTCGATGAGCTTGGGCTGCACCCGCGAGTACTGGAAGGAGTAGAAGTTGATGCCCTTCCAGGCCGCGAAGATCTCCAGCGCCTGCTTCTCGGGCAGGCGGAAGGCCTCGATCAGCGGCGCCAGCGCCACGATGTCGGTCGCCTCCCAGATCTTTTCCACCAGCTGGCGCGCCTTCACATCCGACGACAGGGCGTCAGGAAACGCCGCCTTCGCCAGCGGCTCGAAGCGCTGCAGGATGAAGAGCTCGATCTCCTTCCACTGCTCCGGACTGATGTCGAAATAAGCCTCGTTGACCCCCAGCCCGGCGCGCTGGAAGACGTCCTTCATCAGGAAAGGGTCGAGCGAGGGCAGGCTGTCGAGCGTCTCCAGGATGCGCAGATCGAGGGCGAGCGCCTCCTTGGTCAGCGCCGCGTTCTGTCCAAAATTATCGGTGATGGTCTGCGCCAGATGCGGATCGTGCAGGAAGATGGTACGGCCGCCCTCGTAGATGTCGTTCTCGTTGAACGGGAAATAGAGCTTGGTGCCGACCGGCGGGCAGCGCGGCCCCTTGCGCTCTTCCTCGGGCACCGCATCCTTGATCAGCACCAGATTGTTGAGCGGCGGATTGTGAAAGAAGCGCTGCGCGTTGGCGTCCTTCTCCTGCAGCTTGCGCGTCAGCGCGTTGCAGTTGAAGACCCGCGACGAGCCGGGGTCGAGCATCGGTTTCAGGTACTTGACCGCCATGATGTCCCGCGCCGCTGGCGCCCATGGTTGTGAAAGGGCCGTAGCTGCCTATCCTTACCGGGCGGCGGTTAAAGCTTGCTCAAGATGGTTACGGTCACGCGACAAAGGCGCGGGCGGCGCATCGAAATACGCGTTTTCAGGGATTCTGGTTTCTAAGATTCTCTTATTTACCATCGAACTCCCGGGAGGTGTCCGGACCCGGCCGGCAGCTCTTGCCGGGCCAGGCCGTGCCGGGTGCCGGCATCCGCGGACGAATCCGGCGGCGTTCGGCGCCTCCCCGGCTGGCACGCGGCTTGCGACTGCCGACGGGCGGCCGGACCATGCGGCCGCTGGCGCAGGAGAGTCGATGAGGCGGACCAGTATTGCGGCGTTTGCCCTGGCGGCCTGGTGCGCCGGCGCGCCGCTTGCGCGAGCGCAGTTCTATAGCCTCGAGGGGCGCTTCCAATGCCTCGACGATCCCCGGGCGGTGTGCTTCGACGCGACCTCGGACGAGGCGCCGCCGCCGGCCGCGCCCGTGGAACTGCCGCCCGCCGCCCCGGCGGCCGCGGCCAAGGCGAGCGGGCCGGACAGAACGACCGCGCGCCGCGCGCCGCCGGTCGATCCGCTGCGCGCGATCGCATCGCGGATCGAGGCCGGGCGGCCGTCGGCCGAGGATGCGGGGCGGCTGCACCGGCTGGCGCAAGCCGGCGACAAGCGGGCCCTCGAGCTGCTCGCCTGGTGCCGCCTCAAGGGCCTGGGCGTCGCCCGCGACCCGGTTGAAGCCTTCGAACTCTATGGCGCCGCGGCCGACCTCGGCGTCGCCGGCGCGCGGCGCAACCAGACCATCGTCTACGAGACCGAACTTACCTCCGAGCAGCGCCAGCACGTGCTGACGGCCGCCAACGGCGCCAAGCCGACGCCTTAGCCGCCCGCGTCGCGTCTCGGGCGCGTCGCCGCCGCGGCGCCGTGAGCGCGACGGTTCGCCGGCTTGACGCCGTCGGCGACCTCCACTATCGAATCTCGATGGCGAAACACGACACTGGGCTCGTCGCGCTCGACCGTCCGGCGGGCAAGAGGCGCAACGGTGCGCGCCGTCGTCCCCTGGCGGCGGCCGCGGATCGCCGGGAGCACGGCCTCTATACCGGCCTCATTCGCCTCCATGTGCTGCACCACGCCGCCAAAGAGACGGTCTATGGCTTTGCCCTGATCGAGGAGCTGCATCGCCACGGCTACGCGCTGAGCGCCGGCACGCTCTATCCGATCCTGCACGGGCTCGAGCGCCGGGGGCTGCTCCGCTCCGCGACGGAGCGCGTCGGTAGCACCGAGCGTCGGGTCTATCGCGCGACGGCGGCGGGCCGCAAGGCGCTCGCCGCCGCCAAGGCGAAGGTGCGGGAGCTGTTCGGCGAGTTGTTCGAGGACGCAGGAGGCGAACGATGAACGGCGGCCCCCAACGCAAGCGGCGCGGTGCGCTCCTCGCCACCGGCGCTCCGGGCTGGTCGATCCTCGTGCGCCTGCTCGTCGGGCTCGTCGTGTTCCTGCCCGAGGGGATGCAGAAGCTCGCCTTTCCCGACATTCTCGGCGCCGGCCGCTTCGTCCATATCGGCATCCCCTATCCCGAGGTGATGGGTCCCTTTGTCGGCGTGGTCGAGATCGTCTGCGGCGGCCTCGTCGTCCTCGGCCTGCTGACCAGGCTCGCGGCGATCCCGCTGATCGTCATCATGATCGTCGCGATCGCCTCGACCAAGCTGCCGATCCTGCTGGGGCAGGATGTCTGGATCTTCCATCTGCCCAAGCTCGCACGATCCGGCTTCTGGAGCATGATGCACGAGGCGCGCGCGGATTTCGACATGCTGCTGGGCTCGCTCTACCTGCTGATCGAAGGCGGCGGCGCGTGGTCGCTCGACGCGCTGCTCGCCCGCGCCCGCACCCGACCCGCTCTGCGCAAGGAGTGACGCCATGACCGTCGATCGCCGCTCGCTGCTGCGCTATGCCGCCGCCCTGCCGGTGACGAGCGCGGCCCCCCGCCTCGCGCGCGCCGCCGACCGTCTCGCGGCCGAGAAGGCGGACTACACCTTGCGCATCGCCAGGGGGCTGGTCGAGCTGTCGCCCGAGCATATCGTCTCGACCACGCTCTATGACGGCCGGTTCCCGGGACCGCTGCTGCGCTTCACGGAGGGGCGGCGCGTCGTCGTCGACATTCACAACGACACCGACACGCCGGAGCTGGTTCACTGGCACGGGCAGATGATCCCGAGCGAGGTCGACGGCGCCGCCGAGGAAGGCACGCCCTTCGTGCCGGCGCACGGCATGCGGCGGATCGCCTTCGTGCCGAAGCCCTCGGGCTTCCGCTTCTATCACACCCATGTCATGGCCGGCGGCGACCTCGGCCGCGGTACCTACACCGGCCAGGCCGGACCGGTCTACATCGAGCCGCGCCACGACGCCGGCGCCTACGACCGCGAGGTCTTTCTGGTGATGAAGGAGTTCCTGCCGACCTTCAGCCGAGGCGGCGACATGGCGATGGACGTGCTGGCGGGAACGCCGATCGCCGCGCTGCAGCAGATGGGCAAGGCTGCCGACGCCGCGGCGCGAACCACGACCAAGGGCTTCGAGGTGGGCTACGACCTCTTTTCGATCAACGGCCGGATGCTCGGGCATGGCGAGCCGCTGCGCGTGAAGGCGAGCGAGCGCGTGCTGTTCCACGTGCTCAACGCCAGCGCCACCGAAATCCGCAGCCTCGCTCTGCCCGGCCACGCGTTCCGCGTCGTGGCGCTCGACGGCAACCCGGTGCCGAACCCGGCAACGGTGCCGGTGCTCTGGCTCGGCACTGCCGAGCGCATTTCCGCCATCGTCGAGATGAACCATCCCGGCGTCTGGGCGATGGGCGATCTCGCCGATGACGACCGCCGCCACGGTATGGGCATCGTCGTCGAATATGCCGGCGGATCCGGCCGGCCCCAATGGGTCGCGCCAAAGCCCTTCCGCTGGGACTACACGCGCTTCGGAAAAGCAGACCTCGCGCCGGCAGCGCCGGACGAGACGATCGAGATCACCGTCGTCAAGCACAACGCCGCCCTCGACGGCTTCAACCAGTGGACGCTCAACGGCGAGGCCTTCTCGATGGCCACGCTGAAACCGATGTACCCGCTGCACCGGGGACGCCGCTACCGGCTGAAATTCCGCAACGCCAGCGACGACATCCACCCGCTGCACCTGCATCGGCACAGCTTCGAGCTGACGCGCGTCGGCGGCAAGCCGACGGCGGGGGTGATCAAGGACGTAGTGATGCTGGGGGGATATCAGGAGGTCGAATTCGACTTCGTCGCGGACAATCCCGGGCCGACGCTCTTCCATTGCCACCAGCAGCTGCACATGGATTTCGGGTTCATGGCTCTGTTCACCTACGTCTGAACGATCGGGCGCGCCGCAGGATGAACCGCGCGGAGGAAGCCGAGGCTGCCGCGATCGGGCCCGCGGGATCGCCTGGCGAGGTGCTGCGCGTCTTTCTCAAGCTGGGGCTCACCTGCTTCGGCGGGCCGATCGCCCATATCGGCTATTTCCGGGAAGAGTTCGTCCGGCGCCGCGGCTGGCTGGACGAGGCCGCCTATGCCGATCTGGTGGCGCTGTGCCAGTTCCTCCCGGGACCTGCGAGCAGCCAGGTCGGCTTTTCCATCGGCCTGATACGCGCGGGATATCGCGGCGCACTGGCGGCCTGGACCGGCTTCACCCTGCCCTCGGCCGTCGCCCTCGTGCTCTTCGCCTATGGCGCCAGCATGCTGGCCGGCCCCGCGGCGGCCGGGCTGCTGCACGGGCTCAAGCTCGTCGCCGTCGCCATCGTAGCGCAGGCGGTCTGGGGCATGGCGCGCACGCTCTGCCCCGACCGGCAGCGCGCCTCGATCGCGCTCGCCGCGGCGCTGCTCATTCTCTCCATCACCGCCTCCTCCGCCCAGATCGCCGCTATCCTGCTGGGCGGCATCGCCGGGCTCTGGCTCTGCCGCGGCTCGCCGCCGGCGCCGGCGAGCCGTCTCGCCGTGCCGGTCTCGCGCCGCGCCGGGTTGGCGGCGCTGATCGCCTTCGTTCTCGGTCTCGTCGGCCTTCCTCTGCTCGACGCCCTGGCGCCGTCGCCGGGCGTCGCGCTCTTCGACGCCTTCTACCGCTCGGGCGCGCTGGTCTTCGGCGGCGGTCACGTGGTCCTGCCGCTGCTGCGCCAGGCGTTCGTGGCGCCCGGCTGGGTGAGCGACACGGCCTTCCTCGCCGGCTACGGCGCGGCCCAGGCGGTGCCCGGCCCGCTTTTCACCTTCGCAGCCTATCTCGGCACCGTCGTGCGCCCGTCGCCGCACGGGCTGGCGGGCGCGGCGCTCGGACTGGTCGGCCTGTTTCTTCCCGGCATGCTGATCCTGCTGGGCGCCCTTCCCTTCTGGGAGAGCTTCCGGCGGCGCGGCAGTGCGCAGGCGGCGATGCGCGGCGTCAATGCGGCGGTGGTCGGCCTGCTCGGCGCGGCGCTCTACGATCCCGTCTGGACAAGCTCGGTGCACGGGCGCGGCGATTTTGCCGTGGCACTGCTGGGCTTCGTCCTCCTCACCGTCTGGCGCACGCCGCCGCTTGTCGTCGTCGCCGTCAGCGCGCTCGCCGGGATCGCGCTCGCGCAAGCCGCCGGATAAACCCGCGATCTCCGCCCCGGACCGTGAGGATCGCCTCCCGACACGCGGCGACTACGGCGGAAAGCTCACGACGCAGCGCAGGCCGGGCGCGTTGTCCTCGAGCTCGAGCGCCGCACCATGCAGGTTCGCCACCACCGCCGCCAGGCTCAGGCCGAGCCCGCTTCCCGGCGTGCTGCGGCTGGCGTCGAGGCGAAAGAAGCGCTGCAGCACCTTGCGGCGGAATTCGGCGGGAATGCCGGGGCCGGTGTCGGAGACGACTACCCGCACGCCGCCGCCCTCGGCCGCCGCGGCGATGTCGATACGGGCGCCGCGGGGCGTGTGGCCGATCGCGTTGTCGATCAGGTTCACGAAAAGCTGGGTCAGCAGCTCGCGGTCGCCGTGCACGGCGAGACCGGGCGACACGCGGCTGCGAAGCTCCTGGCCCTGCTCTTCGGCCAAGGGCTGATAGGTCTCGACAAGCCCGTCGAGAAGCTCGCTGAGCGCGACCGCCGCGAACCCCGCCTTGCGGGTGCCGGCCTCGATCTGGGCAATGCGCAGGAGCGCGGAAAACGTGTCGAGGATCGCATCGGTATCGCGGATCGAGGCATCGATGACGGCGCGCAGCCCGTGGACCGTCGGCTCGCGGTGGCAGGCCAGCTCCAGACGCTGGCGCAGCCGGCTCAGCGGCGTGCGCAGGTCGTGGGCGATGTCGGTCGACACCTGCACGACGCCCCGCATCAGCTCCTCGATGCGGTCGAGCATCGCATTGAGGCTGGCCGCCAAATGGTCGAACTCGTCATCCGCGCCGCTGAGCGCCATGCGCCGCTTGAGATCGCCCGCCATGATGTCGCGGCTGGCACGGCTGATCGCCTCGATCCGGCGCTGGACGCCCAGGCTCAGGACAAGCCCGCCGGCCAGCGCCAGCACCACGGTCGCGGCCAAGCCCCAGAGGAAGGCGCGCGTGACCGCCTGCTGCATGGCGCCGAGTTCGAAGTCGCTGAGCCCGACGAAGAGATACCCGCCATCCGGCAGCACACTGCCGCGTCCGCGGATCCCGCCGCCGGCGATGCCGCGGGACGGCAGCGCCTCCGGCGAGAGGACCCGCGCGCCGCGCACCGGGTCGATCGCCGGCATGTTCCCGGCCAGCACCCTGCCCCGGGCATCCTGCAGCAGGTAGTAGATGCCGGGCGAGCGGACGGTCAGCTCCTCGATCACTTGGGCGAGCCGGGCACCCTGCTTGCCGCCGGCATCCGCCTGCACCTCGGCGAGCTCGTTGGCGACCGTCGCATCGATCTGCCGCGCCATGAAGGTGGTCGCAAGCCAGGTAACCGCGCCGAAGAGCACCACCGCCGAAAGCGCGAACACGCCGGAATAGAGCAGCGTCAGGCGGAAGCTCGAGGTGCGCAGCAGCCTAGCCAGTCGCACGGAGGCAATACCCGGCGCCGCGCACGGTGTGGATCAGCTCCCCGCCGCCGGGACGATCGATCTTCCCGCGCAGGCGGCTGATATGGCCCTCCACGATGTTCGTGCGCGGATCGAAATGAAACTCCCAGACCTGCTCCAGCAGCATGGTGCGCGTGACCACCTGGCCGGCGTGGCGCATCAAATACTCGAGCAGGCGGAATTCGCGCGGCTGCAGCTCGATCTTGTGCCCGGCGCGGCGCACCGTGCGCGCCAGCAGGTCGAGTTCGAGGTCGCCGACCCGGAGCACCGTCTCCGGCGCCGGCCGCAGCGGCCGGCGCCCGAGCGCGTTGACCCGCGCCGCCAGCTCGGCGAGCGCAAAGGGCTTCACCAGATAGTCGTCGGCGCCGGCATTGAGGCCGGAAACCCGGTCGTCGATGCCGCCCATCGCGGTCAGGAAGAGCACCGGCGTGGCGACGCCGCCGGCGCGCAGCGTGCCGACGAGCGCAAGCCCGTCGAGACCGGGCAGCATGCGATCCACGATCAGCAGATCCCAGGCCTCGCCGGCGGCGCGCAGCAGGCCGGAACGCCCCTCCGCTTCGGCCGCAAGGTCATGCCCGTGGCCGCTCAGCCCTTCGACCACATAATCCCGCGTCTCGGGATCGTCTTCGATCAGCAGGATTCTCATCGCCGGCTCTTCTCACCTCCGATCCCGGCGTATCGCAGGCGCCGGGCGGCCGGTTTGTCAAGTTGTGGATTGCGAATGTCCCTGTCACGTTCCGACAAGCTTCCGCGCGGCATTATCGCGCCGGGATCCTCGAGGCGAACCTGATGGCTCTGAAGGCCGCCCTTCCTGCCGTGGCGCTGCTTGCCGCGCTCGCCGGCTGCGCGCGCTATGCACCGCTGCCGCTGGAGGGCACGCCGGCTCTCGCCCGGAATCTCGCCGATCTGCGGCACGACGGCGTTACGCTCGGGACGCCGCTCAGCCTCTCGGACATCGCCCGCCTCGCCGTCGAGAACAACCCCGACCTCCGTGCCGCACGCTACCGTCGCGGCGTCGCCGAGGCGCAGGTGCTGGAAGCCGGGCTGCTGCCCAATCCCTCCCTCGCCGGCGGCGTCTCGCCCAACATAACCACGCCTCAGGCGACGACCACCGCCTGGTTCGCCGGCCTCACGCAGGACGTAAAGTCGCTCGTTACCTTGAGCGCCCGGCGCGCGGCCGCGCGCGAGAACGCCCGGCAGGTCGACGCGGCGCTCCTCTGGCAGGAATGGCAGGTCATCGCCAAGGCGCGCCTGCTGGCGGTCGATCTGATCGAGGGGACGAAGTATCGCCAGATCGTGGTACGGACGCGGGCGCTGCTGGCGGAGAGCAACGTCCGCGCGGAGCACGCCGTGCAGGCGGGCAACCTGACCCTGGCCGCGGCGGCACCGGGGGTCGCCGCCCTGCAAGCCACCGAGGCCCAGCTCGACGCCATAGACCAGCAGCAGCAATCGCGCCGGCACCAGCTCAACGCCCTGCTCGGCCTGGTGCCGGAGGCGGAGGTGCCGCTCGCCTCGTCCTCCGACCTGCCGCCGCTCCTTCCCGATCAGGTCAGGCTGCTGCTGCCGCGCCTTGCGGAACAGCGACCCGACCTCGTCGCGCTGCGCCTCGGCTATCGCGCCCAGGAGGCGACCCTGCGGGGCGCCATTCTGGCTCAGTTTCCGGCGCTAGCGCTCGGCGTGACCGGCGGCATCGACAACACCAACGACTACTATGTCGGCCCCGGGATCACCATGGACCTGCCGATTTTCGACCGGAACCAGGGGAACATCGCCATCGCCACCGCCACCCGTCAGCAGCTGCGCGAGGAATACGCCGCCCGCCTCGCCGCCGCCGCCGGCGAGGTACGGGCAATGCTCGACGAGCTGCCGCTGCTCGAGACGCAGCTCGCGCGGCTGCGCCGCGAGCTCACCGCCGCTACGCGCACGGCCGAACGCGCCGAGGCCGCGTTCCAGGCCGACAACCTCGACCAGCGCAGCTACGTCGACCTGGTCTCGACCCGCCTCGCCAAGGAGCAGGAGATCGTGACGATCGAGCAGTCGCTGCTGGAGCGTCAGGTGGCGATGGCGACGCTCACCGGCGCCGGCATGCCGCCGGTCGCCCTGACGCCGGACGGAGCGCCGTCGTGAGGCCGCCGCGGCTGGCGCTTCGGCGCCGCGCCGGCCCGGCGATCGCCGCGGCGCTGCTGCTCGCCGCCGCGCCGGCCCGGGGCGAGCCCAGCGTGCTGGTGCAGGTGACCCGCCTGGAACAGGGCAGCCTGCCGCAGATCGTCACCGCCTATGGCAGCGTGCAGCCGAATGCCTCGGCGCGGCAAACGATCATGGCGCCGCTCTCGGCAGTGGTCGGCGAAGTCTATGTGCGGCAGGGCGAGGCCGTCGTAAAGGGCTCCGCCTTGATCCGTCTCCTGCCGAGCCCGAGGACGACCGCGACCTATGACCAGGCCCGCTCGGCGTTGGACGTCGCAAAGCAACTCGTGGCACGGACGCGGGAGATGGTCGGTCAGCACCTGGCGACCGGACAGCAGCTTGCGGATGCGGAGAAATCCGAAGCGGATGCACGCTCGGCGCTCGCCGCTCTCGAGACCCAGGGGGCCGGCGGCCCCGCCATTCTGCGCGCGCCGTTTCGCGCCATCGTCATCGGGATCGCGACAAGCCCGGGCGCCATCGTCGCCGAGGGCACCGTTTTGCTCGATCTCGCCCGGCCCGAGGGCCTCGTTCTCCGGGTCGGCGTCGTTCCGGCCGGCGCCGCGGCGATAAAGCCGGGCGACCCGGTGAAGATCACGCCGATCGGCGACGGCCAGGCGGTTTCCGGAAGGGTGCTGCTGCGCGGGTCGATGATCGAGGCGGGGAACGGCCTGGTTCCTGTCGACATCTCCGTGCCGGAGGACAAGTTTCTGCCGGGACAGATGGCCGGCGCCGCGATCACGACCGGCGAGGTGAAGGGCTACGTCGTTCCGCATGAGGCGATCCTGGTCGACGATCGCGGCCAAACCTACGTCGTCCAGGCCGCCCATCTGGTCGCCAAGAAAGTCACCGTGCGGGTGCTGGCGGCGGATGGCGGCAAGGATGTCGTCGATGGCCCGCTGGATGCGGCGGCGCCGCTGGTTCTGGCGGGCAATCACCAACTCGAAGACGGGATGAAAGTGCGGATCGCCGATCCGAAGGCCGGACCGTGACCTTCGTCGATTGGCTCGAGCGACACCGCCGTTCGCTGCTGTTCGTCGCCCTCGCCCTTGCAGCGGCGGGTCTCTTCGCCGGCGTCTCCTTGCCGGTCGGACTCTTCCCGGTCACCAGCTTTCCCCGCATACGCATCGAGATCAACGCCGGCAGCATGCCGGCCAAGCAGATGCTCATCGAGGTCACCGAGCCACTCGAAGAAGTCGCCCGCGCGGTTCCCGGCGCCGTCGACGTCGCCTCGACGACGACGCGCGGCGCGGCGGAGATCTTCGTCGATTTTCCGTGGGGCTCCGACATGACGCGCGCCCGGCTGAGCGTGGACGCCGCTTTCGCGCAGAAGCTGCCGGACCTGCCGCAGGGAACGAGCTACGATATCATCCAGATGAGCCCGAACGTCATCATGCCGTTCGTATCCTACGCGCTCGTCTCCGACAGCGTGTCGCCGGCCGACCTGCGTCAACTGGCTCGCTACCAGATCACGCCGCTGCTGACCGGCATTCCCGGCATCAGCCGGGTCGGAGTCCTTGGCGGCCAGACGCCCGAAATTCAGGTTTCCATCAGCCTGGGGAAGCTGGCGGCGTACGGCCTCGCCCTTGCCGACGTGGCGAAAACCATCGCCGACACGAACGCGGTGACCGCGGTCGGCCGGCTGCAGGACAACGGCCTGCTTTATCTCGCCGTCAACAACAATGCGTTCACCTCGGTCGCGTCGGTCCGCGACGTTGCCCTGCGCACCGGCAAAGGCGGCGTCGTCCGCCTCGGAGACATTGCGAAGGTGGATATGGGAGCCGTCCCACAGTGGCTGCTGGTGAATGAAAACGGGCGGCCGGCGGTCACCGTCGACGTCTACCAACAGGACAGCGCCGACTCGCTGAGGCTGGCCAAGGAGGTCGCCCGCCAGCTCCAGGGCTTCATGCAGAGCGAGCCAAAATCGATCCGCCTCTACAAATGGTACGATCAGACCGAGCTCGTCCGGTCGTCGATCGCCGCGGTGGAAGAGGCGATTCTCATCGGCCTGGGGTTTGCCGCCCTGGTGATCCTGGGGTTCCTGCGCAACTGGCGCGCCACCCTCATCGCGATGATGATCGTGCCGGCGTCGGTTCTGACCACCGTCCTGCTGCTGTCTCTGCTCGGCATGACGTTCAACATCATGACGCTGGGCGGCGTCGCCGCCGCCATCGGCCTGCTCATCGACGATGTCATCGTCATGATCGAACACATCGCCCGCCGCGTCGGCGCGCCCGGAATCGAGCACCCGTCGAGGGCGGTTCTCTCGGCCGCGAAGGAATTTCTTCCGCCGCTGTTCGGGTCAAGCCTCGCCACGGTCGTCATCTTCGTGCCGCTCGCCTTCCTGTCCGGCATCACCGGCGCGTTCTTCAAGTTCCTGTCGCTGACGATGGCGTCCGCCCTGATCATCTCGTTCGTCCTGACCGCGCTGGCGGTGCCCCTGCTGGCGCGGAGCGTGATCGATTTCGGCAAATTTCGCGACCCCGCCCATGGGCGCGAGACGTGGCTGCGCCGCGCCCACGGCCGGGTTCTGCGCGCGCTCTTCGAGCGTCCCGTGCTGATCGCGCCGGCGATCGTCGTGCTCGTCGGGGCCGGATACCTTGCCTACGAGCATGTCGGAACCGGCTTTCTGCCGCGGATGGATGAAGGCGGCTTCGTCCTCGACTATTACTCCTCGCCGGGAACCTCGCTGGCCGAAACCAACCGGGAGCTCGAACAGGTCGAGGCGATCCTCAGGAAGGATCCCTACGTCTACACCTATTCGCGCCGCACCGGCGCCGGCCTGGGCGGCGACCTCAAGGAGACCTACCAGGGCGATTTCTTCGTCCGCCTCGCCAGCCCGTCCCGCCGCCCGCCGATCTGGAAGGTTATGGACGAGATCACCAACCGGATCGCCAACGAGGTGCCGGGCATCAGCTTCGACATCCATCAGCTGCTCGGCGACATGATCGGCGATATGGTCGGTCGCCCGCAGCCGATCGTCGTCAAATTGAGCGCCAAGGATCCGGACGTCCTGGCGGACGTGGCCGGCACGGTGGCGGCGGCGATCTCGCAGGTGCCGGGCGTCGAGCCGGCCTCGGTGAACAACGGCGTCGTGCCCGCCGGCGATGCGCTGGAGATCCACGTGGATCCGGCGGCGGCGGCGATGGAGGGCGTCACGCCGGCCGACGTGAAGGGCCAGGTCTACGACTACCTTCACGGCGCCGTGGTCACCCGCTTCCTCGGCGTGGAGCAGCAGGTCGGCGTCCGGCTTTGGCTCGATCCGCCGCAGGAAAAAATCTATCGGGCGCAGCTTGGAAAGCTGCCGATACGGTCGCCGGACGGGCGCGTCTTTCCGCTCGAAACCGTCGCCCGAACGACATTCGCCGCCGGCCAACCCGAGCTGACGCGCGACAATCTCGCGCAGATCGTCGCGGTCACCGCCCAGATCGGCGCCGGGCACGATCTGGGCTCAACCGTTGCCGCGATGAAAAAAGCGCTGGAGACGCCGGGATTGATCCCCTCCGGGGTCTACTACACGATCGGGGGCGCCTATAAGCAGCAGCAGATGGCGGTCAGCGGCATGATCAAGGTCTTCGCCGCCGCGGCCATCGCTGAGATTACCCTGCTGCTGTTTCTCTATGAGCGCTTCTCGATCCCGATCATCATCATTCTGAGCTCGCTGATCTCCTCAGGCGCGGTGTTCGTCGGCCTGTGGCTTACCGGCGTCGAGCTCAACATCACGGCGATGATGGGCATGGTGATGATCGTCGGCATCGCGACCGAGATGGCGATCTTTCTCGTCTCCGAATACCAGACGCTCGCGCAGACGCTGCCGCCGCGTCAGGCGCTCTGCCGGGCGGCCCTCGACCGGTTGCGGCCGATCACCATGAGCACGATCGCCATGATCCTGGCCTTGCTGCCGCTCGGCGCGGCGATCAGCGGCTCGGGCGACCAGATGTTGCAGCCGCTGGCGATCGCGATCATCGCCGGCGCGATCGTCCAGCTGCCGCTGGTTCTGCTCGTCCTGCCGGTGCTCATCGGCCTCGCGACACGCGGCGGCTCGGACAAGGTCGCCACGGATTAGACAGGTCAGCCGAGCGCCGCGCGCAACGGATCGGCCTGCGGGTTGCGCACGCCGCCCTGTGCGATCTGCGCCGCATTGACCGGCTGGCCGTAATAGGATTGGTCGAGGTCGAGGCGCTGCGAGACGTCGCTGCCCGACAGCGTCAGGCCGCCATAGGCGCCCTTGGATTTCGACCACACCACGACGTCGGCGCCTTCGAGCTGCGCCTGGGTCGCGGTGTTGAAATCCACCAGCGACAGGCCGCCGGTCGCCTTCAGCGTGAAATTGTTGTTGCGCATCAGATTGTCCTCGGCGCGCTGGCTCATCACCAGCATCACCACCGCGCTCTCCTCGGCGCCGAGCTGAAGGCCGAGCGAGACCGAAGAGGTCTCATAGAACGCCGGGTAGCTCCAGCCCTGCGCGCCGCGCGCCAGCAGCACGCCCTGGCCGCGCGAGCCGCCGATGCCGACGCCGCCCTTGAGCAGGTCGGGAAAGATCAGCACCGCTCTGGCGGTCTCCAGCAGATGGGCGGCATTGGCGCCGCCGCTCGCCTTCATGACGCCGACCGTCCCGGCCGCGTCGGTGACCAGCGAGCGCCCGTCGGCGCGCATCTCGTGCGGCGTGCTGGAACAGCCGGTGAGAACGAGGCCGCCGAATGCCCCCGCGCCGACCAATAGCAACCGTCGATCCATGTGCCGTTACTCCCTCGTCTGTGTCCGATTGTCGGGCGGTCTCTCGGGGACGCCGTTGCCGCGCCGGGCCCGCGCAACGGGTTGCCTCGGTCCTCAGAGCCGTCCCGGCGTCAACGCTTCCGGCAAGACGATCGATCCCGAATCCGCTCGCCGCGGATGCAGGAGCGGCCATTGGACCGCGCTGGCGTCAGCGCGCCGAGATCCGGTGCCGTCCGGCGGGAACGCGCCGCTGGGAGCGGCGCGGCGGCCATGAAAAACCCGCGGGAAACGCAAGTTTCCTGCGGGTGTAAGTGGTGGGCACGACAGGGATTGAACCTGTGACCCCTACCATGTCAAGGTAGTGCTCTCCCGCTGAGCTACGTGCCCCCGATGGGGCCTGCGATGTAGCCGATTTCGCCGCGCCTGGCAAGGCGCGACGAGCGCTTATGC
>DAHUYF010000006.1 GCA_027315365.1 Rhodospirillales bacterium
TTTAAGAACTGGCCGAACACTGTGCTATGATACGCCAAGGCTTGGTTCTCCGTTGCAGGTCAATGGTTTCTGGCAATTCCATTGTACCATCCAACGGCCGAACCAAGCCGCCTTTACTGTATCTCCTGTGGGACAGCAGTGGGTTGATGCCGATTTTCGCGGCAATGATCATCTTCGGCGGCTTGGTCGTGCTCACCAAGGGCACCGCCATCGCCCCGTTCATCTATACCCTTTTCTAGTCGGCATATGCGCTCGATCTCCGGCGATGAGAGGCCCGATCTGACGACCACACCGGCGAGCGGCCAAGGCAGCCCCGGCCGGGCGGCCGCCGTAGCCGGGTCGTTGCGCCGCGGTAAACATGAATGGGCCTTCCATGCTCTGGCCGGCCTGCTGTGCCTCGCGGTGATCTTCCTCGGAACCGAGTTCTATGTACGCATCTTCGCCGACGATGGGATGCAATTCGATCTGGAGATGTGGAAATATGCGGTCGAGATCAAGAGGGTCTCGGCCGATCCGCTGATCGGGCACGAGCATGGGCCGAACCGGGCGGCGCGACTGATGGGCGTCGATGTCACGACGAACTCGAGAGGCTTGCGCGACCGTGAATTCTCGTATGCCCGCACGCCCGGCACTCTGCGCATTCTGATGCTCGGCGATTCCTTCACCGAAGGCTGGGGCGTCCCCGAAGGCGACACCTTCCCGAAGCGGATCGAACGGATGTACGCCGCTTCGGGCATCAAGGCGGAAGTGATCAACACCGGAGTCGGCAATTGGGACACGATAGAGGAAGTCGAATACTTCCTGACCGAAGGCCGCAAGTACCAGCCTGACATCGTCGTGCTGAATTTCTTCGTGAACGATGCGGAACCCGTCCCGCACGACACCGCGCCGGGCGTTGTCGGCCGGCACTGCTACTCCTGCGTCTTCTTCGCCGGCCGGATCGATACGCTGCTGCGCAAGATTTCGGATCGACAGGATTGGGCAGGTTACTATCTCGGGCTTTACGGCGACGGCAAGGCGAAGGGCTGGTTCGATGCCAAGGCCTATATCGGGAAGCTGGCGGAGTACTGCAGAGGCCACGGCATAAAGCTGCTGATCTCCAGTCTGCCCGAACTGCATGACGTGCAGCGGTACCGCTTCCAGGAGATCACCGACCTGGTCAGGCAGGCCGCCGAGCGGAATGGGGTCGCGTTCGTCGACTTGCTGCCCGCGGTCGAGGACCGGGACTCGTCGAAGCTCTGGGTGACGAGACCTGATCCGCATCCCAATGCGTTCGCCGACAAGCTGTTCGCCGACGCGCTCTATCTGAAGCTCCGCCAGATCGACGGCAGTGCGGCGCGCTGAAAGCGCGTGTTGACGCGTTCAGCGTCCCGCGTCGGACCGGCTCGGCGCCGCGGCCACGAGCCGAGCCACGGCATCGGCAACGGCCTCGAACAGGATTTCGTTTCCGGCGTCGGTGTAATGACAGCAGTCGTCGATATAGACCTTGCGGTCCGGCTCGCCCTTGAAGATCATCGTGGCATCGAGGATGTCGACGCCGGCCGATTTCAACCGCGGGATGTCGCGCTCGATGGCGTCGTAGCCCCGGTTCACCGGCTCGATCACCCATTTGTAGATATGGTTCGGGTCGATCGGCCGGTAATCGTCGCTCGGCCGGTACCACTGGTCCGGCTGGAGCACATGCAGATAGACAGCGCCGGAGCCGGCGAGGAGGTGGTCCATCGCGATCGACGAATCGACCCAGCGATCGGCGACATATGTCCAGAGATCGAAGTCGGGCCCGAAATGCGACTCCGTTGCGGTGGGAAAGAGACTCGTGCGCTGCTCGGCGGGCCGCGCCGCCGCATCGGCGCCGCGCTCGCGGACGCTGTGATAGGCCGTCATCGCCCTGGCAACCAGCCAGCAGGCCGCCGTTTTGCACCGATCCCCCCGGCGCTGCCATTCCACTGCGGCGAGCCCGTGATAGGCGCGGAGATGCTGCGCGATCGTCATCCCCTGGAACGGCAGCCTGCCCTGTTCGAGCTGCCTGCCCCAGGCGCCCCACAGGGTATCGGCCGGAAACATCGGCTCGACGCCGGAGTCCCAGTTCTTGAAGCTCGTCACCACCTCGTTGAAACCGTCGAGCTCGATCACGGCGTCGAACTGCTGGCCGAGCGATAGGTAATAGGCGAGCGTAATGAGCTGTTGCGGCTGACGGTAGCCGGCCATGGCGAAATTGAGGACGCGAATCTTCTTGCCGTGAAAGCGCGGAATCCGCGCCAGCGCGTCGACGAAGCCCGGCAGGCGCTGAGCGGTGAGCGCGAAGCCGTCGGCGACCGAGCCGCCGAAAATTCCCACCAGGATCTCGCCCGGTCGTCTAGGGAACGGATAGTCGCAGCAATGGGGCTCCGCCTTGAGCAGCCGATCCGTGAACTGGAAGCCGTTGTTGTTGGTGCCCCAGCCCGCGCCGGACCGCCCGGGGCGGTTCAAAAAGGCGAAATAGGGGTGGAAGACGGCTTCGGCGATCGCGATCGGCGCACCGGCGCCGGGCGCCGCCGGCCGGCTCGCGCGCGCATAGAAGAAAACGTGGGTCACCCGGAAATAATAGGCGTTCGCGCCGATCTCGATCAGCACCAGGCCGATGATGAACCCGAGGCCGACGGCGAGCAGGGCCAGGGCGGTGCGGCGCAAGATTTCTCCCCCTTCAAAGCGGCGTCCCCCTGCTTCCTACCTCATCGCGGCGGCGAACGCATCGCCAATCTCGCCGGGCCGGGGGCCTTGCACGGCCGGCGATATGTCTTTAAAGAGGCCCGGCGAAGGTGGGGGGATCCTCAAGCCATGACGCTGCGAAGGCTTTGGGCAACGGCAGCCTACGCACTGTTCGTGGCCGCCTTCGTGACGGTCGGTTGCGAGATCTTTCTGCGGATCATTCTTCCGGCGCCGCAACGCTACTACATCTGGCCTCCCGGCCTTTACGTGGTCTTCAAGCCGAGCGAGGCGACGACGCCGGGCGTCTCGGGCCAGGGCCGCTTCCGTGCCAACAGCCTGGGCCTGCGTTCCGATGAGCCGTTCCCGGACCGCAAGCAGACCATCTATGTCTTCGGCGGCAGCACGGCGATCGATGTCTTCCTCGATCAGGATCGCGCCTGGGTCCAGCAGCTGCAGACCAGGCTGAACGCGACGCCCGGGGAGCCGAAGACCTGGGTCGGCAATCTCGCCCGCTCGTCGATGGCGACGCTGCACAACCTCCTCATGTTCAAGTACCTGATCCCGGAGCTGCCGAAGCCCGACCTGTTTGTCAATCTCGTCGGCGTCAACGATCTGCAGCTCGCGCTCAAATCCAGCTACCTGCGCAACATGACGGTGGATACGCACATGTCCTGGACCTTCTCCGAGGTGCCGAACAGCGGCAGTTGGTGGCATCGCCTGGCGCTGATCCGCTTCTATAAGCGGATTGCCGATTGGCGGGCGAAATCGCGGCTCGGGCCCACCCAGACTTACAATGGCGACGGGTATATCACGTGGCGCCGTTGTCGCGCCGAGGCGCCGCCGGATCGGATCGTGGACCGCCTTCCCGATTTGAATGCCGCCCTCGCCCGGTATCGGAAAAATCTCAACGAGTTGGTGGACGATGCCGATTCTTATGGCGCGACGACGATCTTCCTGACCCAGCCGACCATCTGGTCCGACCACATGGCAGCGGCGGAGAAGGCCCGCCTCCTGGCGGGGGGCATCGGCCCCAATAATGAATGGTGCGTCGAGCACCGCTATTATTCGCCGCGCGCGCTCGCCGAGGGCATGGCGGAATTCAACGGGGTCCTGCTCGACGTGTGCCGCGAGCGCCGTCTCTTCTGCATCGATCTCGCCGCCGAGGTACCGAAGCAGGCGAAGTATTTTCAGGACGACATGCACTTTTCCGACGCGGGCGCCGATCTCGTTTCCGGCTTCGTGGCGCAAGGCATCCTCGAGTTCCAGCGCCGGAACGGCGGCAGCCTGCGCCCGTCCTCTCCGGCCGTGTCCAAGACCGCGAGCCGGCCATGAAGGCGCTCGGCACCTATGTCGGCATCGTGTCGACGAGCCTGGTCATCTGCGTTCTCGTGCTCCTCCTTGCCAATCGAGTGGCCGAGGGCTGGCTGCATCGCCACCCCCGCATCCTGATGAGCGAGGCCGACCGGATCAACGAGAACACGCGCGCGGTGCGCGAGAAGATGATCCCGCCGGACAGGGCGGTGCTTTGGTACGACCTCAAATCCGCCGACGAGGTGAGGCCGATGTGGGACGAATTCTACCACGCCGGCGCGATGTTCGAGAGTTACGTCCATTTCCGCACGCGGCCGCTGATCGGCAAATATTATGGCGCGACCGAGGCGGGATATCGTCTCTCGCGCGACCCCGGCCCGTGGCCGCCCGACCCCAAGAACTTCAACGTTCTTTTTTTCGGCGGATCGACCTCGTTCGGCGTGGGACCTTATTGGGCTACGGTGGCCTCATACCTGGAGGACGCCATGAATTCCTCGGGCGATTTCCCGCGCAAGGTATATGTCTATAATTTCGGCCGATCGGGCTACATTTCCACGCAAGAGGAAATCCTGTTTCATCGCCTCGTCAGCGCCGGCGTTCGCGCGAACATGGTGGTATTTCTCGACGGCCTGAACGATTTCTGCTTTTGGGACGGCCGACCCTCGAGCTGGCAGGCGCTCGCAAACTATTTCAATACGACGAACGACAACTACCTGCGAGAGATGGCCGGTTACGGCATCGTGACGCATTGGGAGAAGCTGAGGGAGTTCGTTCAAACTCTGCCGGTCGTTCGTCTCGGCGACGCGTTGCTCGACCGCGAATTTTCGCCGGCTGTTCCCGCCTATACGGGAACCAAAGATCCGCCGCCTGACACGCCGCAGGATGACGCGACGCTCCGGCGGGTCATTGCAAGATATCTCGACAACATGCGGCAGGTGGAGGCGGTGAGCAAAGCCTATGGGATGACGCCGGTCTTCGTCTGGCAGCCCATTCCGACCTACAAATACGACGTCGGCTACCACCTCTTCTATCCGAACCGCCTCGGCTGTCATGTCAATTCGAAGGTCGGCTATCCCATGATGGCGGAAATCTCCCGGCAATCAATGCCGCTGGGCAATTCGTTCGTCTGGGCCGCCGATATTCAGGAAACCCTGAAGGAACCGCTCTACGTCGACGCCTTCCACTACACGGCGCCGATGTCGCGTCGGATAGCGGAATTCATCTATGGCGCCATCCGCAGCCGGCAGTTGGTCCGACGATAATGCTGGATGTCCACCACCGCGACCGCCAAACCGCGCCTTGTGCGGCGTCGAGGGTGCCGCCATAATAACCACTGTCCAAGCTCGGCCTTGGTCTTCGAACTCGTCGGTTGGCAATGCTGGACGGCTCTTCGAGCCGGCTATTCTGTCGATAAAGAGCGCAACGGAGGAGCGTTCTTGATGCTCACCGCGTCAAACATCGCTAGGGTCTTCGCCTGCGCCAATGCGCCGCTCCGGTCCGATGCCCGTTTTCGTGGACGCCTTGCCGAAAACCCAACCGACCTCGTGGCTGCACCTGCAATTCGGGTTAGGCCGGCATGATCAGGCCTTTGATGCGTCGTGCCCGAAGTTGGCTGGCTCGTCGGGTGCGCGCCGTGCTTGCGACGAAGGCGGCGCCGTTGGCTGCGGACGGTTCCTCGGCCGACATTCCAATCGCTGCCGACGGCTCGACCCCCTATTCGCGGCGCGAGCGCTTCATCATCACCGATCTCGTCTTTTCGCGTCTTTTGCCGCACGAAACTTTCTCGATCCTCGACGGCGGCGCAAGGGGCGGGCCGAGCGATCCGCGGTGGCGGTCGATCGGCGACGAGCGGCTGGTCATACACGGTTTCGAGGTCGATGAGGCCGAATGCGGGCGCCTCAATCGCGAGGCCTCCGAAAGCGACCTGCGCCACCATTACTATCCGGTCGCGCTGTGGAGCTCCGAAGGATCGCTGACGATCTACGAAAATAAGGCTGCCGGGGGTGGTTCCGCCTACCCTCAGAATCTGGCGCTCACCAATCGCTGGAAATTCCAGAACGCGACACAGAAGTTCGACGCACGGGATATCTTTTATCCGATCGGCGAGGTCAGCTTCGCGACGACGACCATCGACAGCTGGGCCCGCAAACACGCCATTGCCGGACTCGATTTTCTCAAGCTGAACGTGCAGGGGGCCGAGCTTGAAATCCTCAAAGGCGCCCCGGACACCCTGAAATCTATCGTCGGCATGCAACTCGAAGTCTCGTTCGTTGAGTCATATTTTGGGCGGCCATTCTTTGCGGATGTCGACGCCTTCGTCCGGCGCCAAGGATTTCATTTCTTCGACCTAGTCGGCCTGCACTACCTGGGCCGTGCCGCTTCGCCGGTCACCTCGATGCACACGCCCGGCCTCTACCCGCTCCACGGGCAGCTCATTGAGGCGCACGGCCTCTATTTTCGCGACCCGCTCGCGTCGAGTGCCGGCGGCCACGACGACAACCTGTCCGCCGATCAGGTACTGAAGCTGGCCGCGATCGCCGAGATCTACGGCCAGGTCGAATATGCCTTCGAGCTGCTGGGCTGGCTGTCCGGCCGGCTGCGCGAGGGCGGTGACATGGAGCGGTCGCGGGATATCGCGACCCTGTGCGAAGAAGCCCTCCGGATGCACCATCGGTATCTCAGCGCCCCGCTGCCCTAAGAGCGCCCGGGTTCGCCCAGCCGGGCGAGCGCGAGGCCCGCCTCGTGTCGCCGTGCCTCACGCCTCTCGGCGCTGCATGCGGCGCAAGCCGGCGATCGACGCGGCGGCGGCCAGCGGCAGGGCGCGGCGCGGCCGTCGCCACAGCCCGGCAAGGCGCGGCCCGGCACCGCCGGCTGCCCAGGTCAGGACCACGGCGCCGAGGTCCGGGCGCGGCTCGTCCTTGGGCACAAGGAAATAAAGATGCCACCAGTAGAAGATGGCCCCGGCCATCGGGATCTCGTCGACTTTCGTCGCCAGCAGCGGATCGCAGGGCTGTCCGTCCGCCCCGGCAGGGAGCTTCTCATGTTCCTCATAATCGGGCTCGACGAACTCCGCGGCATAGAGATGGGAATAGGGCATGATGCGCTCGAAATGCTCGGCCGCCTCCTCGAGCCGGCCGCGCTCGCGCAGGAAGAGAGCGACCGAGAGATGATCGACGCCGAAATTCCCGAGCAGCGTCAGGGCACGCTCGTAAGCGCGTGCTACGGCGCCGTGATCGCCGCGCAGGTGGTGGATTGCGGCGCTCTGCCAGAACGCGTTCGCCGCGAGGTGCGCGTGAGGCTTCGCGCGCGGATGCGGCGGTGTGGAGGCGGCGCCCGCGAAGAGAAGGAGCGCCTCATCGAGCGCGCCGTCACGCCGGCACAGCAGCGCGAGGTTGTACTTCGCCTCGGCAAGATCGGGCGCGAGCGCAAGGGCGATGCGGTAGTGCCGCTCGGCCGCAGCGGCTTCACGGCGGCACGCGGCGGCAGGATCGGTATGTCCGAAGAACGCACAGGCGGGATCGCCGGGCGCGCCCTCGACGCCGACAGGGGTCATGATTTCGCCGAGGAGCAACAGCTGGTGATGCCGTAGACCGGCCTGCAAGAATGCTGCGGCAGCGGCGCGCCGCTGCCGCGCTGCGGCGGCCGCATTGAGCCGCTCGACGAGCCCGCCACGCAATATTTCGCCGTAGCATGAGGCGATTCGTTCCTCTATAGAGGGCTCGGCCCCTGGTTCGGCTCGCATCGGATACGGCATGGTGGATGTCCTGGAAGACGATCGGGGCAACGCTGGCGGGTCGAGGCGGCGCCCGACGACTGGGTGACCGAGTATGCGGACGGCCGCTCGCCGCGGCAAGTATCCGGCAGCGGCGGCGGTCGCGGTACGCTCCGCCGCGTGCAACCGGCTCGCCGGCACGAGCCTCGGCGAGGTCAGCCCTCGCGCCCTCGTCTTGGAGGATCGGAAAAGCCCTGCGATCGACCGGACCGCTTTCATGATTATGGGAGGGACCACTGATGAACGGCAATGCGCTTGAGCCGGCGGCCTACGACGAATGCGAGCAGGCGGCGCTCGCGCGATTTCCGGTGCCCGTCCTGATGGCCTATCGGCCGGTGACCTTTCAGCAGGTCGGCTATCCCATCCGCGTCGCGCGCGAAGCCGAGCTGCTGCGCTATGTCGATCACAATTTCGAGGCGGAGGTGCCGGGCCTGTTCCAGCCGGGCGCCGTCTTCCCTCCGGCCGCTTATGTGAACGCCTTCACGCCGGACGAACGCGACCTTCTCGGCACCGTCCGTGACCGGGTTGCCAGCCTGACGGCGCAGCGCTTCGGCAGGACGGTGCGGCCGGTGACCAATCTGATGGTGCAGATGGGGCCTTTCCGCATCATGCATGCGATCGCCCGGGCGTTCGACCGGGATCGGCTGCGCGTGTTCGAGCCGGGCCCGGGAGCGGGGTATCTCGGTGCCCTGCTCAGCCTCGCCGGACACGACTATTCGAGCTTCGACGTCACGCAATCTCTCTATCTCTGGCAAAATCGACTGCTCGACGCCATTGCCGGACAGGAATTCGTGGAAACCGCCGGCAAGGTCCATCCGTCCTTTGCCGGGCGCGTCGTCCATCTGCCGTGGTGGCAGTATGCCGACCTTCTGTGGAACTGCCCGATCAAGGTCGACGTCGTCTATTCCAACTCGAATCTCGGCGAGATGAGCCTTCTCGCCCTCAGACATGTACTGCACATCTCGCGAGCGATGCTTGCCCAGTCCGAGATCGGTCTCTTCATGTATCTCAGCACCGGAATGCTGGCCCAGAACACGGCCGAGGGCCTGGCCGCGGAGTTTGCCCGGTTCGGCTACAAAAAGCTCTGCGACGGCCCTTTCGTCGGTTATGTTCTCGGCGATCGCCGGCCCTCGCGCCTGTTGGCACCGTTCCGGCACGGCATTCCGCATTACGCTCCGAGTGGCGCCGCCCCGAGTCTCAACGCGAACCAGGTGATGGCCCTGAGCCGTGCGGAAGCGCCGCTCGACGCCGACCTCTGCGCCTGGAACTATGGATGGCAGCCGCCCTATCTCGATTGAGGCGCAGAAAATCCTCCGGCAAGCCACCGATCGATGATGCAGATGCGATGCGGCGGGACGTCGAAGCTGGCCGTCACTCGTGCATCGTCATCGAGGTAGATGCCGTCCGCCCGGGCATCGAGGCGGTGCAGACGGCCGTCCAGGGTCCTGAGTTGTTGCGCCGGCTCGCCGCTTGCCGGGAGGCTGCGGACGCCGGCGGCGACGTGGCCGAGCACCGCACGGACGAGGGCGTCGCTCGCCCCGGGAGCCGCAAGCCCCAACACTTCCTCGCGGTGGAGCCGTTCGATTGCGGCGTCGTTCGGCGCCAGGACGGTCACCGGGCCATCATCAGGCCAGCGCCGTGCCAAGCATGTCGCCTGAAGCGCCGTGCTCAGCAGTCGTTGGGCGCCGCCGCAGCCGTGTTGCTTCAGTGCGGCCCAGAGCCTCAAGGCCTCGCGCATCACGATAGCCTGCTTGAAGAAGCCGTCCGAGCGGCGCTCCGCGCGCCGCCAGCGGGTATCATCCATCGCCCCGTAGTGCAGCCGGACCGGCTGCCGCGCGAAGGCGCTGGTCAGCGCCGTGTCGTTGAGCGGGTGGAGGGACTGCCGGCCCAGATCCATCGGCGTCACCGCATGGCGAGGGATATAGATCGTCATATCCTTGAGCCGGGGCGCGAAGCTCAGCATGAACATGTCGTCCGAATCGGTGACGACGTGCACGTCCTCGATGCGGCATCCGCCGCCGGCATACCAGAGATGCGTGAGTTCGATACGGTTCGGATCGAAGGCGAAGAGCTCGCGCACCATATGCCGGAACAGCAACCCTTCGCCCGAAACCCGCCAGATCGCTTCCAGCGACGGGCGGCTGTGCATTCCGTCGGCCAGCGCGGCGGCGGAAAGTGGATGCAGATGACGGATGGCAAAGCGTACGAGGTCTCCGGGCGGGATCGTCAATGGGCTCGCCGAAGGCGCTTGCGGTCGCAGCTCGGCAAGCGCCGTCTCGGAGACGACGCGGAGGTAGGGCATTGCCGAGGCGATTTTCCCCGCCGCGAACGCGTCGCCTGCGTGGCCAAGCGTGCCGTCGCTCCAGGCAACGTCCGGCGGCAGGAACAGGCAAAGCGCTCGGGCGGCACGCGCCTGGGCGATTGCCTGATGGTACCAGTCGACGTGGTAGGTGATGTCCGGATTGGCCCGCTCGGTGACGAATTCGACGCGAACCGTCTCGGCAAGGCGGCGATAGATCGGCCACGAGATCATGCGCGCGCGATCATCGGGCGTCGTTGCGATCCGGTAGACCGTGTCGAAACCGCCGACAAGAGCCGGGAGATTATTCGGCGAGAGCAAAGTCGGCCACATGGCGTGCTGCATGACGTCGAGGTGCCAAGGCCCCCAGACGCAGGTAGTAAGATGAACTTCTCTGCCCATCCCCCTAGTCCGAGACCGCTTTCTGGGGCGAGGCCGGGGTGGCTTGCGATGGAACGCGCCGCGTCATCTCGTGATCGATCGCGGTGAAGATATCATCGGCACTGTGTGCGCGGCGAGATCCCCGCACGGCGAGCAGCGTAAAGGCACTTATACCGAGCAACCCGAAAGCGCCTCTGCGTATCTGTCGCGCGACGCGCCTCAGGGTGCTTCGGGAGCGCTCTCTGGAGTTAGAGTTCTCTTGGCCGAGCTCCTCCGATCGCGAATCCAGCCGTTGGCGGACGAAACGGACGATGCCGTGGGGAACGAAGCGTCGATATTTGTGCGCCGGTCGTGGCACCCCGATAATTCGGCCGCCGAGGACCAAGTGGTAGCCGGCGGGCACCGGAATGGCGTGCCACATATTGTCCCCGGCGACGATTCTGTAACCGCGATAATACTCGAAGAAGCAGGGACGGAACATTGGCGTTTCCATCCCCGCTGCGGTCCAGAAATGGGACAGGCATTCGAACACGTGACCCGATCGGCGTAGGTGTCGGGCGTGACTCAGCGCCATGCGATGCGGCGGGGCGCCTATGCCAATGTCCAGCAAGCTGATCCCGACCGATCGTTCGCCCACGAACCACGCTGCGGCGCGGTTCAAAGCGACTGAAACTGTTGCATTCAGATTTGATTTGCCGCCGGCCCCCATCCTGTCGGCTGCCGCGAAGGCGGACGCGAAGGTCGACCGGGCTTCGGCTGTTCTGTCCAGCAGCCTGTCGATGTAACCCTTGGCGAGCATTGCGGGTATGCCGTGGGTCAACTCTTCGCCGATCGCGGCCCCCCATTTGACGACGCTCTCCGCTAGAGGTGCTGGCACCGGAATGGGGCCCGCCTCCGCTAGGAGGCAGACTAGCGGCAGAATGCGATCGGCTGGTGTCCGTAGCTGTCCGTCATGTCCATCTGCGGCTTGCTCGACCGTCGCCAAAAGCCCCGTTGCTTCGCGCTCGCGACCTGCCCGTGAATAGAGCGAAGCGAGCTGCACCGACAACGCCGCTCGTTCCGGCCGCGCTGCCCGCAGATCTTCGAAGACGGCTATCGCTCTCTCCGGATCGCCGGCGAGATCGAGCAATCGCGCGAGAGCAATGATATTGGCTTCCTCTGCCGGTACATCTCTTGCCAAAGCCACGCGACATGCTATTGCTTCGCCGCGCCGGCCGAGGCCTTCTAATGCACGTGGCAGCTGTATTTTCCAGCGAATTTCAGTCGGTGCCAGGCGGTTGGCCGTCTCCAGATCGGCGAGCGCCCGTTCCCAGCCGGCCCGCCCGATCGGCAGGCCGGCCACTGCTTCCATCGTCTCATCCTGGGCCAAGCCGAATTCGCGGCAGTGGCGCTCATAAAGCCGGGCGACGTCACCCAGCCCTTCGCAGAGCGAGAGAGAGAACTCGCCATACTCGCCGAGCGGCTCGGCGGCGGACGGCTCAGAGGCGATAATACCTTCGTAGAGAGAGAGGGCGCGGCCAAGCCTGCCGGCCTTGCGCGCGCCCCGGGCTTCCATGCACCCGACGCCCCATGAACCGCCCTCTGGCTCGATCCTTTGGTCTGACAAAGATTGCTCCGCCTTCCGCCAGCCTTCGGCCAATATCGAGGCGCCAAGTTGCCTTGGCA
The DNA here is from genome assembly GCA_027315365.1 of Rhodospirillales bacterium. GTDB lineage: Bacteria > Pseudomonadota > Alphaproteobacteria > ATCC43930 > CGMCC-115725 > DAHUYF01. Next base: position 12,117 of record DAHUYF010000006.1, read on the forward strand.
AGCGATAACGCTCTAAAAGGGCGGGACGCGACGAAGGGGAAAGCGAAAACATGCTGCTGCACTTGACCACGGTCGTCTGGGGGCCGTGGCATCTCGGGGTCTATCTCGATGCCAACCTTCCAAGCCTGCTCGCGGCCGGCAATCTCCCTGCTCTTGCGGCGCAGCACGACGCGCTCTACCGGATATTCACGACGGCGCGAGATGTCCCACGCCTGACAAGCTCGCGCGCCTTCCAACGCGCGCAGCAGGTCATCCGGATCGAGGTCATAGAGTGCGAGGTCGAGAAGTATACCGACGCGATTGCGGCGCATCATGCGCTTTGGCTCCGCAGCACGGAGGAGGCTCGTGACGCCGGCGCCATGATCGTCTTTATCCCTCCGGACGTTATATGGTCGAATAACGGCTTGGCTCATGTGGGCGCGCTGATCGAACGCGGGAAACGTGCGATCTTCGGCACCTACGTTCGTGCGGTCAGCGAGACCTGCGTGCCGGCCGCGCGGCGACTTTTCCTGGGTCAGGACGAGATGACAATCGACGCTCCTCCCAGGGAATTGGTAAAGCTCATGCTGCGCCACATTCACCCGCTCGCGCTTACCTATCTTCGCGACAGCGCCAATTTTCCGCTTCATCCCGAACTTGTTCTTTGGTCGGTTCCGGGCGAAGGGTTCTTGGCGCGCTACCTCACGCGAGAAATGTTTGCTTACGATCCACGCCTCGTCCGCCTCAACGTTCAGGCATTGCCCGCGCATGAACTCGATCCGACCATGACCCACTATATCACGGATTCTGACGATCTATTTTCCATCAGCCTTGCGCCGCGGGTAAAGGACATCGAGTGGTACGCCAATACTCGTCGATTGAATGCGACAGAGGTTGCGAATTGGTGGCTGACCTATGATAGTCCCGCGAACGATCTCACGGTAAAACAGGAGTTTGTGACCCATATAGGTTCGCTCAGGCGGGATGAATGGAGACGCGCTGAGCTCGAATCGGGCGCGCTTATCAGGCGGCTGATCGGGACGCGCGAAATTTTGCGCGCCATGAAAGAGCTGGCGAACATGGAACTGCGCGGGGTGGGGGAGATTTTGGCGGTGGCTCTGGCAGAAACGAAGCTGGCGGCCCTCTCGGGATCGGCTGAAGCGATGACGCTGTTCATTCCGACGGGCGGCCTGATCGACGCATCTAGGGACCTTCTCAGGTCAGGCAACGAAAGAAGGTTCGTCGCCGCCATCCGAGACCATTGCGTCTATGGGACGGTGGAGATGTTGCCCGGCAAGGGTAGCATTCTGCGGACGGCGACCGGGCGACAACGTGAACTCACATGGCGCGATGGGCGGCATTTCGTGGATGGGGTAGCGGTGCAAAAAGAACCCTTCCAGATCGGCCGGAACCGCGGCTACCTGGTCGATCACGTGCTTCGCTCGACCGCAACGACATCATAGTCGAGCGACGGCTTCTGTGTTGGACAAGGACTGGTTCCTCACCTCGACCGCCCCGCTGAGAGCGTCAGATGCCGCCGCTGCGCTGATCGTGCTCGATGACGGCCGGTACCTCATGCAGTTGCGCGACAACAAGCCCGAGATCTTCTACCCGGGGCACTGGGGGCTGTTTGGCGGGGCGCTGGAGCCCGGCGAGGATGCCGCTACGGCGCTGCAGCGGGAGCTGCGCGAAGAGCTGGGCCTGGAGCATGCCTCGCCCCGATTCTTTACCCGCCTGGACTTCGATCTCGCCGCGCTCGGCGCCGCGAAAGTGTTTCGCGTCGTTTTCGAAGTCGCGCTCTCGAGCGCCGCGCTACCCCGACTCGTCCTCGGCGAGGGGGCGGCAATGGCGGCCTTCTCCGCCGAGGAACTGCTGCAGAAGCTGCGGGTGACGCCCTATGACGCCTTTGCCGTCTGGCTCCACTATCATCGCCCCCGCTTCGGCAGGAAATAGAGCAAATCCCTTCTGGGGCGGCTGGCCGCCCGCTTCGCGTCAAGCGCTTGCCGTGAGCCGCCCGTAATGCAGAAGCGCCTCGTCTACCGCACCGAAATGAACCAGCTTGCCGCGGTTCATCAGCATCGCCTTGTTGCACCACGTCCTGAGGATGTCCGGGCTGTGGCTCGCCACCACCATGATGCCGGTGCGCTCGACCATCTGTTTGAGGCGCGCCTCGGCGCGGCTGACGAATTTGGCGTCGCCGGCGCCGATCATCTCGTCCATGATCAGGATCTGCGGATCGAGCGCCGTCGCGATGGCGAAGCCCAGGCGCACGAACATGCCGCTGGAATAGGTGCGCACCGGC
>DAHUYF010000014.1 GCA_027315365.1 Rhodospirillales bacterium
TTGGTGCCGGGAACCAGGAAGGAGCCTGGGAAGGACCCGCCGCCGGGCGCCGCGGCGGCACCGGCGGTGCCCTGATCGTCAAGCGACAGGTTGGTGGCGTCGTTCGCCCATTGGGCATGGCCGATCGATGTGCTCGCCAGCAGAACGCCGATGGCGGTGAACGTGCCCACCGCTGCCGCTACTCTGAGATCCCTGCGTACCGTCATTGTAAAACCCCCTCGAAAATGGATGCAGACCCGCCTTTGGAGAGATCGCTCCTCTCTCCACGATTCAGTCCTTGGATGAAAACTGTTGTGCGACCGAGTGCCGGACGCGCGCGCCGCTTACGCTTCCCCCTCCCCCCGCTAATCAGCTGCGCCTATCGTTCCCCATCGTTTCCGATGCGCATTTTCGCGAGCCCGTCGCAGGCAAGCCCCACGCGACCCTTCATTAACTTAAGGTAATATCGGAACCGATGACGCTGGAAAGTCGTAAAGCTTGGACACGCGCAGAATTTAAATTTTAAATTATGAAAATTTTGTTAAAAATCTATGCGAAATGCCGCGCGCGCATATGCAATTCCGGCCTAAGTATACAGAATATCACCCAGAAATGGCGGCTTGCTGCCGTCCTTGCCCGCTCGCGCGCCGCTGCGGGCGTGATCCCAGCCGCGCAAGCACCCGGCGCGACAGACGGCCAATGCCGGCGGCGGCGGCGGATCGGAATCCCCGACGGGAGTGCGGCCTCTACGCACGCCGCCGAGTCGCGCTATTTGGTCGGGTCTTCCGGCGCCAGCACGCGATGGAACGCGGCGATGATCGCCGGCTGCGGCGTGCGGATCGGCGGGATCGCCTGGTAATGCTCCCAGCCGCCGCCCAGGCCGCGATAGAGGGCGACGAATTGTTCGGCAGCCGCCTGCTCGGCCTGGGCGTATTGGCTCTCGAGCGAGTACTCCTGCTCCTCGGCGGAGAGCACGTAGAGGAAATCGGTGAGGCCGCGGTCGTAGCGCTGCGAGGACAGCGTGACCGAGCGCTGGCTTGCCGCCAGGGCTTCGCTCAGGCGGCTCAGACGATCCTGCTGGGCGGTGTAGCTGACGATGGCGGTGTCGACCTCCTGCACCGCGTAGAGGATGTCCTGCTTGTACTGGACGAGGCGCTCATGCGTCTGCAAATCCGCGATGTCGACCAGCGCGTCGAGCGTGCCGAAATCAAGCAGCGGCCAGTATGTCGCCGGCCCGAAGGACCAGATGCCCTTGTTCGGGAAGGAGCCGTGGCTCTCGGACTGGTAGCCGACGCCGCCGGCGAGCGCGAGGTGCGGAAAGAGCGCCGCCGTCGCCACGCCGATGCGGGCGGTGTCCGCGGCAAGCCGCCGCTCCGCCTCTGCAACATCCGGCCGGCGGCGCAGCAGGTCGAGCGGCAGGCCGGCCTCGATCGCCGCCGGCAGTTGCGGGATCATCGCCGGGCGCACCAGCTCCGCGACGATGTCTTCGGGATAGCGGCCGAGCAGAACGGCGATCGTATATTGCGCGGCGCTGATCTGCGCCGCCATCGGCGCTTCCTGCGCCTCGAGCGCCGCCAGCTCGGTCTGCGCCAGGGCGACGTCGAGCTCGTTGGTGAGGCCGCGCTCCAGGCGGGTCTTCGCGACATCGACCGTGCGGCGCGCGGTGACGATGTTCTGCTGCAACACTGCGAGCTGGGTCTGCAGCCCGCGCATATCGACATAGGCGCGGGCGACATCGGCGACGACGGCGATCAGCACCGCGTTGCGCGCCGCCGCCGCGGCTTCGGCGTCGTCCTTGACCGCCTCGATCTCGCGCCGGTACTGCCCGAAGATATCGAGCTCCCACTCGGAATCGAAGCCGATCACCGAGCCGATTCCATGCGCCAGGCCGTGGGCGTCGTCGGCACTGGCCATGCCCGGCGGCAGACGGCCGCGCGTGAGATCCCGGCCGGTGCCCAAGCCGCCGGCGCCGACCGCCGACACCTCCGGCAGCGCCATGCCCAGGACCACCGCCTCTTCGGTGCGCGCCTGCTGCAGGCGGGTGAGGGCGATCTCGATATCGTAATTCGAGGCGACGGCGCGGTCGATCAGCGAATCGAGCTCGCGATCGCCGAGCGCGCGCCACCAGGCCTGGAGGTCGACGGCCGGCGGATCGGCGGGTTTGGTCGGCGCGGTGGCGGCCGGCGCGGTCGGCGGCACGAACTGCGCCGGCGTTGCTATTTCAGGCGGATGGTAGTCCGGACCGAGCATGCAGCCGGCCAACCCCGCGGCGGCCGCAGCGACCACCCCCCAGTTCCATAGCCTCACAGCGGACCTCTTGACGATGACGGTTCCTCTTGACCGGCCGCGCCCACGATGGCCGTGCCGATGGCGTCCTGCGCATCGCGGCTCGCACCCCACGAACCGCGGATACTCCATGCGGCGGGCGCCGGCCATACGGTCGCGCGCAGCATGCGGATCGTATCGGCGACGGCGCCGAAAAGGTAGCCGACAATCGCCCGCGGCACCATCTCGGCAAATGAAGGCGACGGCGCGGCCTCAGGGCGCCCGAGGACGAACGCGGCGGCGGACATGAGCGAGAGCCTCGGCCTTCGCGGGGAGATCAGCGCGCCGGCGAGCGGGCGACGCGGTGCACCGCGCGCAGCATCTTGACGGGCGGACTCGAACTCATCCGACGCTTACCTCGCAGGTGTCTTCAAACGGCCGGCGGTAGATTAGAAAGAGCGATTGGCCGGGGCCAGACATGGACCGGCGAAATCGAGGCCCTTACGCCGTATTTACGACGCCTCGCCTAAACTAGGCTTTACGTCATGGCCGCAGTGCGGCATCCGGGCAGGCGTCGGCCGCGCGAATAATGATATATAATTCATTATTCTAACGATAAATTAACCCAACTCGCGGTTTCCCTGGCGGCGGCACATTGCTCCGACATCGCCCTGGCTATATTTTGAAAAATATAGCGAAGAGGCCAGCCGGAGCCCCGTGACGGGTTTGGGCAGGCGCTGCGCTATATCCAGATGAATATTTCGCACGATTTTGACGGAGGAGCATGTGAGGGGGGATCGGTTGACAAGGTGGCGGAACGTAGCCTCGGTAGTGGGACTGGCAGCCGCTGTCGCGCTGGCCGCAGCGCCCTGCCGCGCCGACGACGGCAACGGCACCAGCGGTGGCGACGATCAGAGCTGGTTTTCGTCCTGGATGAACATGGTGTCGCACACGCAGGCAGAGCAGCCGCACTGGATGACGCCGCTCGTCACCGTGACGCCGCGGCTCGAGCAAGAGTTCCGCTATGACCAGTATTTCGAGACTTTGCCGAGCGACAAGTCGCTCAATAATTACGGCGCGGGCAAGGGGCTCGAACTCATTCCCAGCGAGAACACCGAGGTGATTCTCGGCATGCCGCCCTATATAGAGCGCAACACCAAGCCCGCGGTGGACGCCTTCGGCGACTGGCCGGCCTTCCTGTTCAAATACCGGCTGCTGAGCGCCAACGAGCAGAACGGCAATTACATCGTCACTGCCTTCCTGCAGACAGGCCTGCCGACCGGCGCGGCGGCGTTCACCACCAACGCCTATGTCGTGCAGCCGACGATCGCGTTCGGCAAGGGCTGGGGCATATTCGACTTCCAGATGACGCTGAGCCAGCAATACCCGCTGGGCAGCAATGGGGCCGAGACCAAATTTGGCAAGCCGGTGCTGTGGAACACGACGCTGCAGCTTTTGGGCTGGGATGTGATGTGGCCGGAGGTCGAACTCAACGAGACATGGTGGCCGGACGGCCCGTTGGAGGGCAAGATCCAGACCTACGTCACCCCCGGCGTGATCTTCGGACGCTTTCCGATCTATGGGCGGCTGAAGCTGGTCGTCGGCGCAGGCTACCAGTTCGCGGTCTCGCCGGAATCGCCCGCCTTCAAGAACAACGTCGTCCTGACCATGCGCACACCGTTCTAGGAGCGGCCCCCACTCAGCCGCCGCCCGGGGGCGCCTGGGCGGATTGGGTGTCGGGGCGCGTATCCGTGCGGCCGCCGGGCGCCGCCGCTTTGGCGGCGGCGGCGTGCGGGGCGCGACCGGCACGCGCGCCGAAGGTGGTGGTCTTCAGCGGCGCGAATTCTTCCTCGATCTCGCGCGGCTGCGCGGCATGGAGGGGAACATAGATGCGGGGGGCCCCCGCCGCCTCCCGCGTCTGTTCCATCGGCGCCGCGCCCAAACCGGCGCCCGCCCCGTCATCATCCGCACGCGCCGCGACGGCACCGACCGACAGCGCGGCCAGCGCGATCGTCGGCAACAGCCTGAGGCTCAGGGTCTTGCACATCGGTGCGCTTCCTGTTCTCCGCGCCGCCGATCGCGCGACGCGCAGACCGGCCGGCACGGGTCGAGAGCAGCGGGGCGCAACGCTCTTCCGGTCGCCGCGGGCGGCGTTTGCGCCTGCCTCTCCGACCACAAATCGAATTTCATCATAGCATGAATGGGGCATTTCCCAGCGCGAATGGTACGGCGGTTCACCTTTTTTCATATTAAACGACGTCCATTGCCGGAGCGGTAAAATCAATCGCGCGGGAAACTGGCGGCATGAAACACGCATCTGGTGTTGGCCCGGCTTTGGACCGCCGGCCAGAAAGTTCTTTTATGACAAAGGATTACCGTCGAGCTGCGGCGCCATGATGCAATGCGGCAACAGCGAAAAACAAATTGGCCGCTGTCGTCTTACTGTCATGGTGAAAATTTAGGATCGGCGCGGTCGCAAAGCCGAGAGGGTTTTGCGTGGGGGCGAGCCTGCTCGCGTCTGACAAGAGGACAATCCATGTCGTACAAGAAGTCGCTGTTTTATGGCGTCGCCATCGGCGCCGTGCTCGGCGCGGCGCTGCTGGCGCCGGGCCGCGCTGCCGCGCAGGGCGCTCCGGCGCAAGGCCCTGCGGCGCAGAGCAATGTCGAGCTCTCCAACGAGGTCAATCAGCTGCGCCAGCAGGTGCAGCAGTTGCAGCTGCAACAGCAGCAGCTGCAAGCGGCGCCCGCGGCCGGGCCGAGCGAGCCGGTGGGGTCGCTGGTGTCGCAGACCAACGGCGCGCCGCCGCTGCCGACCGGAGCGATGCAGCTCGGCGGGGTTCGGCTGCAGCTCGGAGGGTTCATCGAAGCGGCCTCCATCTACCGCTCGCGCAATGAAGTCTCGGATGTCGGCTCGGATTACAACGGCGGCATCCCGTTCAACAACAGCGTGCTGGCGCACGAACAGGAATTCCGCGAATCCGCCCGCCAGTCCCGCATCGCCGGCCTGGCCACGGGCGACGTCAATGACGACACGCATCTGGCGGCCTATGTCGAAACCGACTTCCTGTCGGCCGCGACCACCTCGAACTCGCGCGAAAGCAACAGCTACTCGCTGCGCGTCCGGCACGCCTATTCGACGCTCGACGAGGATGATTGGGGCCTGCACATTCTCGCCGGCCAGGCGTGGAGCCTGCTCACCACCAACACCGCGGGCATCATCCCGCGCCAGGAGCAGATCCCGCTGACGATCGACGCGCAGTACGCTGTCGGGTTCCAGTGGAAACGCAACCCGCAAATCCGCATCGTCAAGAACTGGGGCAATGTCTGGGCCGGCATCTCGTTCGAAAGCCCGCAAGGCTCGCTCGGCGGCACCATCCCGACCACCCTGGTCAATGCCAACAACAACGGCGACGCCGGCGGCCTCCTGAACCCGACGACCCAGTACACCAACGATATCATGCCCGACATCGTCGCCAAGGTCGCGGTCGATCCGGGCTGGGGCCATTACGAGCTGAAGGCGCTGGCGCGGATGTTCAGCGACACGAGCGTCGTCACCGGCACCACCGGTTCGGTCTGGGGCTATGGCGTCGGCGGCGCGGCGACCATGCCGATCGTGCCGAAATACGTCGATTTCCAGCTCAGCGGCCTTGCCGGCGCCGGCATCGGCACCTACGGCTCGGGCCAGCTTCCTGACGCGACCTTCAACGCCAACGGCTCGCTGGTCGCGGTGCCCGAGGTCCAGGGGCTGGCCGGCATCATCACCCATCCCTGGGCCGGCAACGACCTCTATTTCTATGCCGGCTGGGAGCATGCCGATCGCGCCGGCGCGGCGAGCGCGGCCGGCTACGGCTGGGCCGGGTTGAACAATACCGGCTGCAACACGCTCGGCAGCTTGAACTGCAGCGCCGAGACGCAAGATCTCAAGCAGCTCATCGCCGGCACCTGGCAGAACGTCTACAAGGGCAATTTCGGCCGCTTCGTCGTGGGCCTGCAAGGCACCTACGAAGAGCGCGACGCCTTCACCGGCGTCGGCGGGCAGCCGACCCAGAACGAGGCCATCGTGATGACCTCGATCCGCTACTATCCGTTCTAAGCCCGGGCGGAAGCCGCACGCAGGGACGACGCTCAGCCCGGTGGCTGGACCTGGTCCAGCCATTCGGCGAGACAGCGTTGTCCCTGCGCCGCGGTGACGCGCGCCAGCCGCGCGGTATCGGCGCGCAGTCGCGTGATCGACAATCCCGGCGCCGCGGCCAGTTCCGGCGCCCGACTGATCAGCCAGCGTTCGAATTTCTTGGCCACGCCCTCGACGTGGAATTGCAGCGCGAGCGCGTTGCTGCCATAGGCGAAGGCTTCCTCGGCGCAGGCCTCGCTCGAGGCCAGGCGCTGCGCGCCGCTCGGCAGATCGAAGGCGTCGGCCTGCCAATGCAGCACCGGTCCGACGAGGTGCCGCAGCGGGCTCGCCGTCCCTGCCGGGGTCAGCATCAGCGGCGCCCAGCCGATGCGACAGGCCGCGCCGGGATAGACCCGGGCGCCGAGCGCCCGCGCCATGAGATGCGCACCGAGGCCGACGCCGAGGCAGGGCCGGTTCGAGGCGAGGCGCGCCTCGAGCAGCGAGATTTCCTTGCGCAGGAAGGGATACCGGTCGATGTCATAGGCGTGCAGCGGACCGCCGAGCACCACCAGCAGCTCGGCCTGGGCGAGATCGATGGCGGCGAGATCGCCGCTGCCGATGTCGAAATAGCGCACGCGGAAGCCGCGGGCGCGCAGCATCTCCTCGAAGGCGCCGAGATCCTGGTAGGAGACATGGCGGAGCGCCAGCGCGGTGCGCGTCGCCGCATCGGGCTTGCCGCCGCCCTCGCCGGCCGGTCGAGGCGTCGCGGGCGGAGCGACCGTCTCGACGCGATCAGCCGCCAGGAGTGCCGCGTTGATGTCGAGCGTGCGAGTGCTCATCGATTACCTCGGTAAAGCCATGCGATAAATCCGTTCCCTCCGGGCGCCGCCGCGGTCGAAACATCAGTTTAAGCACTCCCGGGAAGCGTCGTCACGCCGCATGAATCCCGCTGATCGCGCGCGCCCGCGCGGACGATAGGGTGGGCAGGCAAAGGCCGCCCCCCTCGACGCCTCGTCCCGTGATCGAGGCGCTGGAGACCGCCGACAGTACCGACGTGACGGTTCAGGGAAAAGCGAAGATTCTCAGACTAAATCATTTTTAATTTTATTCCCTGCGCGCTCCATAGATTAAAGACAAGATGGAGATTTTCCGAGCGCAACGACGCGAAGAAGGCTTCACTATTCACGACGTTTATCTTATCGATCGGCAGAAATTACAATAATCCGCGCAAACAAGTTTGGATTTCGCGGCAACGTTGCCTAGACCACGGCCTCATATCTTTGCCGTTCACACGGGCGCGCGGCCGGGCGGCGCCATGAAGTCGGGGCCAACGGGATCGGTGACGGTACGGCGCAGGATCTCGTCGATTTCCGCCATCGCCGCTTGGTCGAGCGACCAGCCGAAGACCTCCGCGACGCCCTGCAGCTGCCGCGGCTGGCGCGCGCCCCACAGCGCCGCGGTCACGCCGCGATCGAGCATCCAGCGCACCGCCAGGTGAATGACCTGCTTGCCGTAGCGACGCTGCGCCAGCCGCTCCAGCGCCGCGACGGCGGCGAGATATTGAGCAAAGCGCGGCGGCCGGAATTTGGGATCGCTGTTGCGCAGATCGTCGCCGTCGAACCGCGTCGTCGCGGTCATCCGGCCCGACAGCAGGCCGCGGCACAGCGGACCGTAGCCGAGCACGGCGATGTCATGGTCGCGGCAATAAGGCAGGATGTCGGCATCGATGGCGCGTTCGAACAGGTTGTAGGGCGGCTGCACCGCGTGCAGCGGCGCCACGGCGCGAAAGCGCTCCATCTGCTCCACCGAGAAATTGCTGACGCCGATCGCGCGGATGCGCCCCTGCTCGTGGAGCAGGCGCATCGCCTCGGCGGTCTCCTCGATCTCGACCAGCGGATCGGGCCAGTGCACCTGATAGAGGTCGATGGTGTCGGTCTGCAGCCGGCGCAGGGAGTCGTCGATTTCCTGCAGGATGCGCCGGCGGCTGGCGTTGCGATAGACCTTGCCGTCGCGCCAGTCGAGGCCGACCTTGGTGGCGATGACCGCCTCGGCGCGCCGGCCGCCGGCGGCGAGCGCCTTGCCGACGATCTCCTCCGAGCGGCCGAAGCCATAGACCGGCGCCGTATCGATGAGGGTGATGCCCTGGCCGAGCGCGGCCTCGATCGTGGCGATCGACTGGCGCTCGTCGGTGCCGCCCCACATCCAGCCGCCGATCGCCCAGGTGCCGAGCGCCACGCGCGACACCGTCAGATCGGTTCCCGTGATCTTCTTTCCGTCCATGAGTCTCTCGCCCGTGACAGGATCGGACCGCGCCGCCTGCCGGCGCGGCCGCGTCAGAGATCTGGGATGCGCCGGCGCCGCCGGCCAGGGGCCGGCTTGCGCCGGATTGCTCGCGCTTGCTGCGGGCGACCTGCGCCCGCGAGAACGAAACCGGTGGGCGGGCCGCGGCCGGTGGATTCCGGCTCTCCGCTTCGCTCCGGCTGGAACGGCCGGCCGAGGACGAAGCCAAGGGTTTGAAACGCGGCGCTAGCCGCGCTCGTACCAGCGGCGGGTCTTCAGCACGATGTGCACCACCGACAGCATCACCGGCACCTCGATGAGAACGCCGACCACGGTTGCCAGCGCCGCGCCCGACTGCAAGCCGAACAGCGCGATCGCGGTGGCGACGGCGAGCTCGAAGAAGTTGCTGGCGCCGATCAGCGCCGACGGGCCGGCGACGCAATAGGCGGTGCCGAGACGGCGGTTCAGCCAGTAGGCGAGGCCGGCGTTGAGATAGACCTGGATCAGGATCGGTACGGCGAGGAGCAGGATGACCAGCGGCTGCGCCAGGATCTGCGCGCCCTGGAAGCCGAACAGCAGCACCAGCGTCGCCAGCAGCGCGCCCAGCGACACCGGTCCGAGCCGCTTCAAGGTCGCGACGAGCGCGGCGTCGCCGCCGCGGCCGAGCAGCTGCCGGCGCCAGGCCTGCGCCGCGATCACCGGCGCGACGATGTAGAGCAGGACCGACAGCAGCAGCGTCTGCCACGGCACGGTGATCGACGAGATGCCGAGCAGCAGGCCGACGATCGGCGCGAAGGCGACCACCATGATCGCGTCGTTCAACGCCACCTGGCTCAGCGTGAAGTGCGGCTCGCCCTCGAGCAGGTTGCTCCAGACGAACACCATCGCGGTGCAGGGCGCGGCGGCCAGCAGAATGAGCCCGGCGACATAGGACGGGATCTGTGCCGCCGGCAGCAGCGGCGCGAAGACATGGCCGATGAAGAGCCAGCCGAGCGCCGCCATCGAGAACGGCTTGACCGCCCAATTGACGAACAGCGTCACGCCAATGCCGCGCCAATGCTCGCGCACGCGGTGCAGCGCGCCGAAATCGATCTTGAGCAGCATCGGCACGATCATCGCCCAGACCAGCACCGCCACCGGGATGTTCACCTCGGCAAGCGTCGCCGATCCCAGCGCCTGGAACGGCGCCGGCGCCAGCCGGCCGAGCGCGATCCCGGCGACGATGCAGAGCGCCACCCAGGCCGACAGATAGCGCTCGACGATGCCGAGCGCAGGCGCGGCCCGCGCCGCCAGCGTATCAGCGCGCACGCTCATGGCGACACCGCGGCCGATCCCAGCCTGCCGATCTCGTCGGCCTGGCGCTGGCGCGCGAGCCGGTCGAGCTTCTCCAGCGGCAGGCTGCTGAACAGCCTGATACGCGCTTCGAGCGCGCTGAGCGTGCTGCGGAAGGCCTGTTGCCGCTCCGCCTCGGAACCTTCGGCCGCCGCCGGATCCGGCACGCCCCAATGGGCGGTGACGGGATTGCCCGGCCAGATCGGACAGACCTCGCCCGCCGCCTGGTCGCAGACGGTGAAGACGAAATCCATCGCCGGCGCCCCCGGCGCGGCGAATTCGTCCCAGCTCTTGCTGCGCAGGCCCTCGATCGGCAGATCGTGCCGGCGCAGCAGTTCGAGCGCCATGGGATGCACCGCCCCCTTGGGGAAGCTGCCGGCGCTGAAGGCGCGGAAGCGGCCCTTGCCCCAATGGTTCAACACGACCTCGGCGAGGATGCTCCGCGCCGAGTTCCCGGTGCAGAGAAAGAGCACGTTGTAGCTGCTGCTCATGGCGCGCAGGCCTTCAGCCGCAGCATTTGGCGGCGGCGGCCGCGGGCTGCGGCGTCGTCTTCGCCGGCGCGCAGCAGGACGTCGTTTCGTCGTGCGATGACGCCGGCTTCCGCGACCCGGCTGCGGTCGCGGTCGGCGCGCTCGCGGCGGCCGGCCGGCTCACGCCCTCGCCATAGACCGTGCTGTCGCCGGTGGTGTGGAAGGTCTCCCAGGCGAGCCCCTGCGGGTCCGTGATCCAGGACTTCTCGGATTTGGCGTAGCAGCAGGTGGTGCTGCCTTCCTCGAGCACCGGCCCCTCGGCCTGGGCGAGACGGCCATAGACCTCGGCGAGTTCGTCCGGGCTTTCGACCTGGATGCCGAGGTGATCGAGGCCGGGCGCGTGGCCGCGGGCCGAGATGGCGAAATTGACGCGGGGATCGTCGAGCATCCATTTGGCGTAGTCCGGCTTCACCACCGCCGGGGCGGCGGCAAAGAGCGTCGAATAGAACCCGATCGATTTTTGCAGATCGTCCACGGCGACATGCACATGCAGGCGTTTCATGATCCCGTTTCCTTCTCTGGGCGCCAAGGCGCGGCGCGCCTCGGCCGGATGGTGAAACCGTCAGGTGGTGAAGAGGAACTGGTCCGCGGCGTCATAGGCCGAGGCGGCGAGCATGACAGCCGCCTCGACAGCGAGCAGCGCCAGAAAGGCCGCGCCGACCGCGAGCGTTCTCAGGTCGATATCGAGCCTGAGGCGAAGGGTGCCGTGATCGAGGGCGAGCGCATGAGATGACGTGTTCATGGTGACCTCCGGTTCTAGCGGCGACGCGCCCGGCGGGCGGGCGGAGCCTCGGTTTCGGCTTCGACAGGAGCGGCGCAGACCGGTGCGCAGGACACGCCCTGGCCGCAGCAATTTTCGGTGAGATAGGCGACGAGGCCGTTCATGCCGGCGAAATTCGCCGAGTAGATCAGCGAGCGGCTGGCGCGGCGCTGCTCGATCAGGCCGGCATGCATGAGCTGCTGCAGGTGGAAGGACAGCGTCGCCGGCGCCACCTCGAGCGACTCGGCGATCGCCCCCGCGGCCAGCCCGTCGGGCCCGCGCCGGACCAGCAGGCGGAAGATGTCGAGCCGCGTCTCCTGCGCCAGCGCGCCGAGCGCCACGATGGCTTGCCTGGTTTCCATCACCCGTCTCCCATGGCCGAGAATTCGATATTTCCAAGTTCGTAGAAATAATCTAGGCGCCAGCGCCCGGCATGTCAACCATAATTCGACAAATATCGAATCCCGCGGGCGGCGGGAGGAAATCGGGCGGTAAGCCACATGCGATGACCGGCACCTTGCCGTCGCGCGCGGCCGCGGCATACTTCACCAGCTTCCCGGTCGGCCTGGTCGGCCCGGCCGCCGGCAGAAAGAAGGAGACCGAGCATGGACAGCGCGACAATGCGCCATCGGCTGCGCGGGCGCGGCTGCGTCATCGGGAAGAGCCACCCGGTCGGCGGCGCACGGCGATGAGCCCGCTCACCGGCATCCGCGCCTGCGTCTTCGACGCCTATGGCACGGTCTTCGACTTCGCCTCGGCCGCCGCGCGCTGCCCCGACGTCCCTGAGGAGAAGCGCGCGGCGCTGACCGCCCTGTGGCGCGACAAGCAGGTGCAATACACCTGGCTGCGCACGCTCCAGGGCCGCTACGCGGATTTCTGGCAGGTCACCGGCGACGCGCTCGACTTCACCCTCGACAGCCTCGGCATCGCCAGCCCGGCGCTGCATGCGCGGCTGATGGAGCTCTATCTCACCCTGTCGGCGTTTCCCGAGGTGCCGGAGGTTTTGCGCGCGCTGCGCGCGGCGGGCTTCGTCACCGCCATCCTCTCCAACGGAGCGCCGGCCATGCTGGACGCCGTCGTGCGCGGCGCCGGGCTGGACGGGCTGCTCGACGCCGTGCTGTCGATCGATGCGGTCGGCGTCTACAAGACCCATCCGCGCGTCTACGACTACGCGCTGACCCGGCTCGGCGTCACCGCCGGGCAGGTGTCGTTCCAATCCTCCAACGCCTGGGACGCCTTCGCGGCCTCGGATTTCGGCATGCGCGTGGTCTGGTGCAACCGCTACGGCCAGCGCCGCGAGCGGCTGCCGGGATCGCCCGATCACGAGGTGCGCAGCCTGGCCGCCCTGCCGGCGCTGCTCGGCCCGCCCGCTTAGCCCAGGCGGGTCGCGCGGAGCGCTCAGCCCGCATCCTCGCCTCGCGCCGCCGCGGCAAAGAGCGCCGGCAGCGCCAGCGCCAGGATGGCGAACCAGACAAGATCGGGGATGCCGGTGATATCCGGCAGACGCAGCGGACCCAGCGCGCCGACCGAGAGGATATGCGTCCGCAGCCAATCGAAGGAGAGCGCGTAGGCGATCGCGCCGGCGATCATGCCGGCTGTGCCGACGAGCGCGTGGATGCTGCCGGCGCCGATCGCGGCAAGCCCGCTGCCGGGGCAGTAGCCGAGCACGGCCATGCCGATGCCGAACAGCACCCCGCCGATGGCGACGCCCAGCAGGTTGGCCGGCTTGATGTGATAGGCGGCAAGCCCGTGGCGATGCAGGAACAGCACGCCGATGCCGCCGACCAGGATGGCGGTGAGCATCGCCTTCATCAGCGTGAAGTCGCGCAGCCGGAACTGGTTGACGATCACCGTGGTGTCGGCGAGCCGCGCCCGGTGCAGGATCCAGCCGAAGACGAAGCCGGACAGCACGCCCAGCGGCAGGCTCAGCGGACCGACGACCGGAAGGCTCATGATCGCTCCTCCCCGCGATGGAGAGCGCTTTCGGGGTAGACGGTCCGGCCCACGCCGATCGCGGCGGCGAAGATGACGATGGCGAACACCCAGCTCGACAGCGCGAGCTGCAATCCGCCCGAGATCGCATGGCCGCTGGTGCAGCCGCCGGCGAGACGCGCGCCGTACATCTCGATCGCTCCCGCGAGGAAGGCCGCGGTGAAGCGCCGCGCGCGGGACGGACCGAAGCGGCGGCGCCACAGCTCCGGCACGGTTTCGAGATGCAGGCGCCCCGCGGCTGCCGCCGAGACCAGCCCGCCGAGCACGACGCCGACCAGGAACAGGCTGGCATAGGAGAAGCCCGGCGGGTCCTGCGCCCAATAGCTGTTATGCGCCACCGCCTCGGCGCCGAGCAGCGGCAGGGCGGCCCAGCCGGCAAGTGCGGAGAGCGCCGTGGTGATGCCCAGCGGTTCGTCCGCCACGACGAACGCCGCCCAGCTCAGCACGCCGATCGCGGCGCCGGCCAGATAGGGCGCCAAACCGGTCGGGCGGCGAGTACGAGCGCTGGAGGACATGGACCACGCTCCATCCTGAACATGATGCAGGAAAGACTCCTCGGCAGCAGGCTGCGCCGCATTGACCTGGATCAGTCCGCGCGGCCGATGGCGCGCCGCCCCGACCTCATCGCCACCGCGGCTGGCGGCGCGCGCCGGCGGCGAAATGACGGCTGGATGCGGCTTGCCGGTCGGGTTAGTTTGGCGCGCGATGAACGGCGCCGACCGCGACGCCCAAGGCGCGGCGCGCAGCGGGGGATGGAAGCGACATGGCGGTGGAAGCGACGCGGCAGGCCGAATTGCCGCCCGACCGGGTATTCGATGTCGGCATCGACCAGACGCTTCCCTTGGGCCAGCTGCTGATCCTCGGCCTGCAGAACATCTTCGGCATGACCGGGATGCTGGTGTTTCCCGGCATACTCGGCCGGTCCTTCAACCTCGCCCCGGGCCAGATCGCCTATCTCTACGGCGTCAGCTTCGTGATCTGCGGCGTCGTCACCATCCTGCAATCGACGCTGCTGCTGCGGCTGCCGATCGTGCAGGGCTCTTATGCCGGCAGCTTCGCCAGCCTGCTCGCGGTCGGCCATCTCCAGAGCGGCGGCCTCGGCGCCGCCTATGGCTCGTTCCTGGTCGCGGCACTGATCTGGTGCGTGCTCACCCTCCCGGTGCGCGGCTTCAGCGTCATCGGCCAGTTCTCGCGCTTCCTGCGCGCGCCGATCATCGGCGCCATGATCGTGCTCTTCATCATGATCCAGGTCGCCAATGTCGCGCTGCCGGGCTGGATCGGCCTGCCGAAGAGCCCGGGCTTCCCGCTGGTGAATTTCCTCGCCGGCGCGCTCGCCGTTGCGGTGCTGATCGCGGTCACGCTGTGGGGCGGCAGCTTCCGCCGCGCCGCGCTGCTCATCGGTCTCGCCGCCGGCACGGTGGGCTATGCGATCTTCCGCCCGGTCTCGCTCGCCCCGATCGCCACCGCGCCGTGGCTGGTGACGCCGGAACTCTTCCCCTTCGGCTTCGCGGTGCAGACCGACCTGGTGATCGTGTTCCTGCTGGTGCTGCTGCCGGCCAGCATCGGCTCGATGGCGCTCTATCAGATGGTCGGCCAGTGGGGCGGGCAGAGCGTGACCTCGTCGCGGATGTCGCAGGGCATCTTCGCCATCGGGCTCGGCGGCGTGCTGGCCGGCCTCTTCGGCGGCTTCAGCACCATCGTCTATCCCGACAATGTCGGCATGCTGCGCATGACCCGCATCGGCTCGCGCTATGCCACCCTGGCGGCCGGCGTGCTGCTGATCGTGCTCGGCGGCTGCATCAAGTTCGACCTGCTGCTGGTGCTGGTGCCGCTGCCGGTGCTGTCGGCGGCGGCGACGCTGCTGTTCGGCGTCGTCTTCATGCATGGCGTGCACATCCTGGCGAAGGTCGAATGGGACGACCGCACCTACATCGTCGCCGGCCTTTCCGTGCTGGTGGCGCTGGGCGGCATGTTCCTGTCGCCCGAGGTGCTGGCGCAGATGCCGCTGCTGGCGAAGCTGCTCATCACCCAGCCCGTGACCTCGGGCGGACTCACCCTGGTCGTGCTGCACTCGCTGCTCTGCCGCACGCCGCCGACGGGCGCCTGAGGGAGCGCGGCGGCCGGCGATGGCGGAAGAAGCAGCGCGCCCGCGCGCCATCGGCCAGCCGCTGCGGCGCAAGGAGGATCTGCGCCTGGTGACCGGCAACGGCCGGTTCACCGACGATGTCCGGCGTCCCGGCCAGGCCTATGCCGCGATGGTGCGCTCGCCCTATCCGCATGCGCGCATCCGCGGCGTCGCGCTCGACCGGGCGCGCGCCATGCCGGGGGTGCTCGGCGCCTATGGCGGCGAGGAGTGCCGCGCCGCCGGGCTTAAACCGATCCCGCACGAGGCGGTGCCGTCGACGCGCTACGACATGAAGCTGACCGCGCCGGGCGGCGGCAAGGTGTTCCTCGGGCCGCACTGGCTGTTGGCCTGGGACAAGGCGCGCTATGTCGGCGAGGCCGTGGCCATGGTGGTCGCCGAGAGCGCGGCCGAGGCGCAGGACGCGGCCGAGGCGGTCGAGGTCGATTACCAGCCCCTGCCCTTCGCGCTCGACGCCGCGGCGGCGCTGGCGGCGGGCGCGCCGGCGATCTGGGACGAGATCCCGGACAACACCCCGGTCGACACGCGCTTCGGCGACGCGGCCGCGGCCGATGCCGCCTTCCAGCGCGCCGACCATGTCGTGCGCATGGCGTTCCATATCGGCCGCGTCACCGCCGCGCCGCTCGAGCCGCGCGCCGCGCTCGGCGAGTACGACGCCGCCACCGGCCGCTACACGCTCCATGCCGGCACCGGCGGCGCGGTGCGCCAGAAGCGCGAGATGGCGGCGGTGCTGGACGTGGCGCCCGAGCGGCTGCGCATCGTCACCGCCGATGTCGGTGGCAATTTCGGCGCCAAGAACCGGCCCTATGTCGAATACGCCCTGGTGCTGTGGGCGGCGCGGCTGCTCGGCCGGCCGGTCAAGTTCACCGCGACGCGCTCGGAGGCGATGCTCAGCGACAGCCAGGGCCGCGATCTCGTCACCAGCGTCGAGCTGGCGCTGCGCAAGGACGGGCGCTTCCTCGGCTTGCGTGCCGACAACATCAGCAACCTCGGCGCGCGCTGCATGTCGCTGTCGCCGCTGAGCAAGGGCTCGGCGCTGATCACCGGCTCCTACGACATTCCGGCAGCCAGCCTGCGCGCGCGCGCCGTCTTCACCAACACGATGATGACGCAACCCTATCGCAGCTCCGGCCGGCCGGAGGTGACATACGCGATCGAGCGGCTGGTCGACCGTGCCGCCGACGAGCTCGGCATCGACCGGCTGACGCTGCGACGGATGAATCTGGTGCGCGAGGCGCAGATGCCCTACGTCAACGCGGTGGGTGCCCGCTATGACAGCGGCACCTATCCCGCCAACATGGAACTCGCGCTCGCCATCGCCGATTGGGACGGGTTTGCCGCGCGGCGCGAGGGAGCGCAAAAGCGCGGGCGCCTCCTCGGCCGCGGCTTTGCCAATTACGTCGAATCCTCGATCGGCTCGCCGCGCGAGCGCGCCGAGATCACGGTACAGCCCGGCGGCCGCGTGCGCCTGGTGATCGGGACCCAGCCGGCGGGACAGGGGCAGGAGACCAGCTTCGCCCAGGTGCTGGCCGATCTGCTCGGCGTGCCGGTGGACGCTATCGACGTGGTGATGGGCGACACCGACATCGTCAGCATCGGCGGCGGCTCGCATTCCGGCCGTTCGATGCGCCACGCCGCGACCGTGATGTCGCTGGCGGCCGGCGCGCTGATCGAGCGCGGCAAGGCGATCGCCGCGATCGCGCTCGACGCGCCGGCGGGCGAGGTAATTTTTGCCGATGGCCGCTTCGCCGCGCCCGGCCGCAACCGCAGCCTCGACTTCCGCGAGCTGGCGGGCGAGGCCGCGCGCATTGCGCTGCCCGAGGCGTTGCGCGAGGGCCTCGCGGTCGCCGCCGACAACGAGATGCACGACCCGGTCTTCCCCAACGGCGCCGCGGCGTGCGAGGTCGAGATCGATCCCGAGACCGGCGCACTCGCGCTGACGCGCTACGCCTCGGTGGACGATGTCGGGCGCTGCATCAATCCGCTGATCGTCGACGGCCAGACGCATGGCGCCATCGCCCAGGGCGTCGGCGAGGCTCTCTGGGAGCAGATCCATCTCGATCCCGCCTCGGGCCAGCCGCTGACCGGCTCGTTCATGGATTACGCACTGCCGCGCGCCGACCAGCTGCCGGACTTCCGCACCGAGATCGTCGAGGTGCTGTCGCCGACCAATCCCTACGGCATCAAGGCGGGCGGCGAAGGCGGCACGACGCCGGCGCTGGCGGCGGCGATCGGCGCCGTGCTCGACGCGCTGGCGCCGCTCGGCGTGCGCGACAT
Organism: Rhodospirillales bacterium; assembly: GCA_027315365.1. Lineage (GTDB taxonomy): Bacteria > Pseudomonadota > Alphaproteobacteria > ATCC43930 > CGMCC-115725 > DAHUYF01. The sequence continues at coordinate 17,670 of DAHUYF010000014.1, forward strand.
CGCCATGCCGGCGACGCCGTTTGCGATCTGGCAGGCGATCGAACAGGCGAAGCGGGGGTGATCGCGCCGTCGACGCCTGCGCACGCCGGCGCATACGTGACTCGGCGTTGTGTCAGGCGCGGCATAGGGTGACCGTCTGGACGCGGCGCTACGGAGGTATCCGCCCAGGCCGGCCGAAATAGGCCGCGCCGAAAAGAGCCGTGAGCCTGCGCCTCGATCCCGATGTGCTGAGGCATTTCCGCGCCACGGGTCCCGGCTGGCAATCGCGGATAAACGCGGCGCTGCGCAAGGTCGCGACGCTGAAATCTTGAGGCGGGCCCCGGCCGGAAGAGGTTGATGTCGCTCATGTACTCGTGCCGCCGGTAGAGTTGTCGGTTGCGGCCGGCTTCGCTCCCGGCGCGCGCCCGAGAAGATGCGCCCGGGTCGATGGTATTCAGGCTCCACCGCTCGCCCGCAAACGCGCTATAAACCCCTCCGTGACACAATTCGACGACATAAAACCGGGCACCCTGAGAGACAGGGGGACCGACCGCCTCGCCCGCGAGGTCGCCGCGCGCACTGGCGAGACACAGACCGACGCCATCCGCAAGGCGCTGGCGGAGCGGCAGCGTCGGAGCAAGGCGCGTGGCCTTGCGGCGCGGCTGGAAGCGCTCGGTCGCGAATGCGCCGCACTCCCCGACATCGACACCCGCAGTCCGGACGAGATCGTCGGCTATGACGAAACCGGCATGTGGCGCTGATGGTGAGCGACACCTCGGCGATCGTCGCCTTCCGCCGTTACGGCCGCGGCCGCCACCGCGCCGGGCTGAACATCGGCGACTGCTTCTCCTACGCGCTGGCCGTGGCGACCGACCAACCGCTGCCTTTCAAGGGCGGCGATTTCATCCACACCGATCTGCGACCGGCCGTGCCGGCACCGGTGGCGCCGTGACGGCCATCCGCAAGAGGCTCATCGACGTCTCGATCCCGCTGGAGACGATCAATGCCGCCTCGGCGCGGGAGAAGTCGCTCCGGCAAGGGCATCCTTCAACGCCTCATCTGTGGTGGGCGCCGCGGCCGTTGGCGGCGTGTCGCACGATGCCGTTCGCGCAGCTGGCGGATGATCCCTCCGCCTGTCCCGACCGGTTCATCGGCGAGGAGGCGCCGGAAGCGGAAAGCAAGCGGCGGTACAAGGAAGGGGGATTCGCCGAGGCCGATATCGGCGTGGTCCGCGACAATGCCCGCCAGCTCAAGTTCAAGGGCGAGTCCACCGGATTCGAGTGAGCGCCCCGTGGCCCGCGCAAAATCCGTCACTCCGGAAGTCCTGGCCGCGCTTGGCGCCGAGGCATTGGCCGAGGTGCTGATCGCGCACGCGGCGACCGATCCGGTACTGCGCAAGAAACTCGGCATGCTGCTCGCCGGCACCGCAGGGCCGCGCACGCTCGCCGCCGAGATCGGCAAGCG
>DAHUYF010000074.1 GCA_027315365.1 Rhodospirillales bacterium
GGGGAACGGGGGAAGCGCGGCGCGGGCGACCAGCGCCGTCGCCAGGTCGTCATATCGCGCGCGCGGCAGATCGGGCAGGAACACGCCGTCGAGGTCGAGGCCGTGGAACGGCCGTTCGGTGGCGCGGTCCGGGGGGGCGCCGGTGGCGCGGGCGGCCCGCGCGCCCGGGGTCACCTCGCCGCGCTCCCACGGGAAGCGGAACAGTTCCGTCATCGGCTGCGAGAGGTCGGGGGTGAAGGACGTGCGCTCCGGGTCATGGACCACGGTCATGGTGAGGCAGGCGCGGCCCTCGGCCAGCAGCGCGTCGCGCGCGGTGCGGAGCGTGGCGCCGGTGGAGCAGGCGTCGTCGATCAGCAGCACCCGGCCCTCGGGCGGCGGATCGCCGATCCAGCGCACCTCCCCGGCGCGGGAGACCGCGAGCATCGCCAGCGGCAGCGCCAGCTGGCTCGCGGCCATGGCGGCCGGAACCAGCCCGCCGCGGGCGATGCCGGCGACCAGGTCCGGCCCCCAGGCGGCGGCCCGGTCGAGGCGGGCGAGCAGCAGGCGCTCGGCCGCGTCGTAGGAAATGAAATGCGGGGGGCGGGAGGTGTCCAGGCCTTTCCAGGGCGCGGTCATCACATCGTCGCGCCGACCACCCAGGGGGCGAATTCGTCGGCGCCGAAATCGAAGCTCTCGCTTTTCGTGCGCTCGCCGGAGGCCACCCGCAGCATGAGGTCGAAGACCCGCGCCCCGCAGTCCTGCACCGTTTCGTCGCCGTCCAGGATGGTGCCGCAGTTGACGTCCATGTCGTCCTCCATCCGCCGGAACATCGGCGAATTGGTGGCGAGCTTGATCGAGGGCGCCGGCTTGCAGCCGAACACCGAGCCGCGGCCGGTGGTGAAGCAGACCAGATTGGCCCCGCCGGCGACTTGGCCGGTGGCCGCCACCGGGTCGTAGCCGGGCGTGTCCATGAACACGAAGCCGCGCGCGGTCACCGGCTCGGCGTAGCGCACCACGTCCACCAGATTGGTGCTGCCGGCCTTGGCCATCGCGCCGAGCGACTTTTCCAGAATGGTGGTGAGCCCGCCGGCCTTGTTGCCGGGCGAGGGGTTGGCGTTCATCTCCGCCCCCTCGCGGGCGGTGTAGTCCTCCCACCAGCGCATCAGCGCCACCAGCTTCTCGCCGACCTCGCGGGAGACCGCGCGGCGGGTCAGCAGGTGCTCGGCGCCGTAGGTCTCGGGCGTCTCCGAGAGGATCACGCTGCCGCCGTGGCGCACCAGCAGGTCGCTGGCGGCACCCAGGGCCGGGTTGGCGGTGATGCCGGAATACCCGTCCGAGCCGCCGCATTGCAGCGCCACCGTCAGTTCCGAGGCCGGCACCGGCACCCGCGTCACCGCGTTCGCCTCCGCCAGCACCTCCCGGACGAAGGCGACGCCGGCTTCCACCGTCTTGCGGGTGCCGCCCAGGGCCTGGATGTCCATGCTGCGCAACCGCCCGGCCAGGCGCTGTTCGGCGAGCAGCCCGCCGATCTGGTTCACCTCGCAGCCCAGGCCGAGGGCGATGACATGCGAGAAATTCACATGCCGCGCGTAGCCGGCCAGCGTCCGGCGCAGCAGCCGGAGCGGCTCGCCCTCGGTCATGCCGCAGCCGGTCTTGTGGGTCAGCGCCACCACGCCGTCCACGTTCGGGAACTCCGCCAGCGGGTCGGCGCCCGCGAACGGGTTGCGCTTGAACACGTCGGCGATCAGCCCCGCGACATGGGCCGAGCAGTTCACCGAAGTGATGATGCCGATATAGTTGCGCGTCGCCACCCGCCCGTCGGCGCGGCGGATGCCCATGAAATGGGCCGGCGGGGTCAGCGCCTCGGTCGGACTTGCATCGACGCCATAGGCGTAGTCGCGGGCGAAATCGCCCATGCCGCAATTCTGCACGTGCACGTGCTGGCCGGGCGCGATCGCTTCGGTGGCGAAGCCGATGATCTGGCCGTAGCGGCGCACCGGCTCGCCGGCGGCGATCGGCCCGGTGGCGACCTTGTGGCCGGCGGGCACGCGCTCGGTCGCGGCGATGCCGGGGGCGACCGCGGCGCCGGGAAGCAGGGTGGCGCGGGCGATCACGACGTTGTCCGCCGGATGCAGGCGGATCACCGGAGGCGGGGTCATTGCGGTCTCCCTTGTCTCAGGCCACCAGCGGCGCGCGCTCGGCGGCGGCGCGGGCCCAGGCGGCGTCGGCATCCTCGTCGAACAGCTCGGTCAGCTTCTTCATCATGGTGCCGCCCAGCTCCTCGGCATCGACGATGGTGACGGCGCGGCGGTAGTAGCGCGTCACGTCATGGCCGATGCCGATGGCGACGAGTTCGACCGGCGAGTTGCGCTCGATGTCGGTGATGACTTCGCGCAGATGCCGCTCGAGATAATTTCCGGGATTGACCGAGAGCGTGCTGTCGTCGACCGGCGCACCGTCGGAAATGACCATCAGGATGCGGCGCTGCTCGGTACGGGCGATGAGCCGGCTGTGCGCCCAAAGCAGCGCCTCGCCGTCGATATTCTCCTTGAGGATGCCCTCGCGCAGCATCAGGCCGAGCGCGCGCCGCGCGCGCCGCCAGGGCGCGTCCGCCGGCTTGTAGATGATGTGGCGCAGGTCGTTGAGCCGCCCCGGATTGGCCGGCTTGCCGGCGGTGATCCAGCGCTCGCGCGACTGGCCGCCCTTCCAGGCACGGGTGGTGAAGCCCAGGATCTCGACCTTGACGCCGCAGCGCTCCAGCGTGCGCGCCAGGATGTCGGCACTCATCGCCGCCACGGTGATCGGGCGGCCGCGCATCGAGCCGGAATTGTCGATCAGCAGGCTCACCACCGTGTCGCGGAAATCGGTCTCCTTCTCGCGCTTGTAGGAGAGCGGGTAGATCGGGTTGGCGACGATGCGCGAGAGCCGGGAGGCATCCAGCATGCCCTCCTCGAGATCGAACTCCCAGGCGCGCGTCTGCTTGGCCAGCAGCCGGCGCTGCAGCCGGTTGGCGAGCCGGCCGATGACGCTCTGGAGATGCGCCAGCTGCTGATCGAGCAGGCCGCGCAGCCGCGTCAACTCGTCGGGATCGCACAGCGCCTCGGCCTCCACCGTCTCGTCGCATTCGGTGGTGAAGGCGCGGTAGGCGGTGGGATCGCTGTTGAGCCCGTGGCGCGGCAAATTGCCGGGGCGGCCGGGGCGGCCGGGATCGTCGTCGCCGGCGCCGGGCATGAGTTCGCCTTCGATCTCTTCGGCGCCCGCCGGCTGGCCCTCCTCCTGCTGATGCTCCGGCACGCCACCCTCCAGCGCGCCTTGCGCGCCGGCCGCGGCACCCTCGCCGCCGTCGCTCTGATTGTCGCTCTGATCGGCGTCCTCGCCCTCGCCCTCGCTGTCGTCGGTCTCGGCGTCCTGCTCGGTCTCGCCGAGATCGAGGTCGAGATCGTGGATCAGCTGGCGCGCGATCTTGGCGTAGGCGTCCTGGTTGCCGATGTGGCGGTTGAGCTCCAGCAGGTCGCGGCCGACCTTGCCTTCGAGAAACGGCCGCCACATTTCGACCACGCGCTGCGCCGCCGGCGGCACCGGCGCGCCGCTCAGCGCCTCGCGCGTCAGCAGCCGCACCGCTTCCGCCAGCGTCGTGTCATTGCGTTCGGCGAGATGCTCGTAGCCCTGCCGCCGGTAGCGCTCGTCGAGCATCGCGGCGAGGTTCCCGGCCACGCCGCTCATCCGCTTCGCGCCCAGCGCTTCGACCCGCGCCTGCTCGACGCCCTCGAAGATGGCGCGCGCGGTCTCGCCGCTAGGCAGCCGCCTGGCATGGAGCGCGGCGTCGTGATAGCGCAGCTTGAGCGCCACCGCGTCGGCCGCCCCCCGCACCGGCGCCGCGTCCGCGGCAGAGAGATCGCGCCCGGGCAGCGGCAGCCGGACGCGCGGGCCCGCCGCCGCGGCCGGCTCGGCGCCGTAGCTCACCGTCACGTCCTCGCGCTCGGCGATGGCGCGCAGCGTGGCGGCGGTCGCACGCTTGAAAATGTCGAGCGGGGTCTCGTTCTCTGCCAAGGCTCAACCTACGACATGAACAGGCATCTCAATTCCTTTGGCGGCTCGCCCGCGCCGTGCGGCTCTCGCGGTTGCTGCGCAACCGCTGACGCCGCCGACGACGCGCTCGCCTCAGACCAGCTGCGCCTTGACCCCGGTCTCCTTCAACTCGGTGCCGAAGCAGCGCTGGTAGTACTCGGCCACGGTCGCGCGCTCCACCTCGTCGCATTTGTTGAGGAAGGTGAGCCGGAAGGCAAAGGCCACGTCGTTGAAGATGCGCGCGTTCTCGGCCCAGGTGATGACCGTGCGCGGCGACATGACGGTGGAGATGTCGCCGTTGACGAAGCCGGCGCGCGTGAGCTCGGCCAGCGCCACCATGGCGTGGATGGCGCGCCGGCCCTCGTCGTTGTCCCAGCTCGGCGCCTTGGCGAGAACGATCTCGACCTCGGCCTCGTGCGGCAGATAGTTGAGCGTGGCGACGATGTTCCAGCGATCCATCTGACCCTGGTTGATCTGCTGCGTGCCGTGATAGAGGCCGGTGGTGTCGCCCAGGCCCACCGTGTTGGCGGTGGCGAAAAGGCGGAAGGCCGGGTGCGGGCGGATGACGCGGTTCTGGTCGAGCAGGGTCAGCTTGCCCTCGACCTCGAGCACGCGCTGGATGACGAACATCACGTCGGGCCGGCCGGCGTCGTATTCATCGAAGCACAGAGCGGTCGGGTGCTGCAGCGCCCAGGGGAGCAGACCTTCGCGGTACTCCGTCACCTGCTTGCCGTCGCGCAGCACGATCGCATCCTTGCCGACCAGGTCGATGCGGCTGATATGGCTGTCGAGATTGACGCGGATGCAGGGCCAGTTGAGCCGCGCCGCCACCTGCTCGATATGCGTCGACTTGCCGGTACCGTGATAGCCCTGGACCAGGACCCGGCGGTTGTAGGCGAAGCCGGCCAGGATGGCGAGGGTGGTGTCATGGTCGAAGCGGTAGGCTTCGTCGACCTCGGGGACGTGGTCGTCGGACCGCGAGAAGGCCGGAACCTGCATGTCGCTGTCGAGGCCGAAGGTCTGTCGAACCGAAACGGTGATGTCGGGCCGATCCAGCGGTGTTTCTGCCGTACGCGTCGTGTTCTGTGCCGAAGCCATGGGAATATCGGTCGTCTGTGGAAGGGAAGTCGCGGGGTCTCCGGGAGCGCCGCCGGGGTCAGCCGGACGGAAAGTAGCTGCTCTTGAGCGTGGTATAGGCGCGGTTGATCACCTTCAATCGCTCCTCGGCGGCCTTGTCGCCGCCATGGGCATCGGGATGATGCAGCTTGACCAGCTCTTTATAGCGCGATTTCAGGCCGGCGACGGTGAAAGGCGGCGCCAGGTCGAAGACCGCCAGCGCCTGCTCCTGCTCGCTCAGCGGCCGGCGCTTTGCCGCCGCCGCCCGCTCTTCCTCGTCCTCGAGCCCGAATATGCCGAAATCCCGCACCTGCGGATCGAAGCGCAAGCCGACACGGCTGCCGAGCGGCCAGGTCGGGCGCTGCCAGACCGTATCGTTGCGGATGTCCGCCTCGATCTCGGCCGCGCTCATGCCCGCATAATAATTCCACTGGGCGTTGTAGGCGCGCACATGATCGAGACAGAACCAATAGAACTGGCTCAGTCGATCGCGCGCGCGCGGCGCCCGATAGTCGCCCGCCGCCGCGCAACCGGGATGGTCGCACAGCCGAGTCGCCGCTGCTGCCGCAGCCGCGCCGGCACTCGTCTCTATGCTGGGGCGTGGCATCGGTTAAGTATGGGGGCCGCACCAAGCCGTGACAAGCGCCGCAGCACTGCCGCAGCACTGCCTTGCACCGGCGCCTTGACAGGCCGCGCGCCGCCTTCCACGCTCCTTTCATGCGCGTCGCCCAACGCATCCGTGACAAGCTCACCGCGGCTCTGCAGCCGCTCCGGCTCGATATCCGCGACGAGTCGCACCGCCATGCCGGCCATGCCGGCGCCCGTCCCGAGGGAGAAAGCCACTTTCACGTCGAGATCGTCGCCGCGGCCTTCGCCGGCGAAAGCCGCATCGCGCGCCAGCGGCGCATCTACGCCCTCCTCGCCGAAGAGCTGGCCGGGCCGGTGCATGCCCTCGGCCTGACCACTCTAACCCCCGAAGAAGACAGCAGAAATTAACCGATCCGGCGGCGGCTCGGGCCGCGCCGGCGCAACGGCAACCCGCAGTTGCCGAGTTGTTAATTTTTCTCGAAATGATTGCAAGCATTGCAAATTAAGCATAAAATGCGTGCATGCGACGTGAAAGCGCACCTCCGTCCTCCGGCCACGCCATGGACGTTGAATTTTCCCGGTCAGCCTCGACGCTGATCAATCGGAACGTCACCGTCGCCGGCCGGCGCACCAGCATGCGGCTCGAACCGGCGATGTGGGAGGCGCTGCAGCAGCTCTGTCGCCGCGAGGGCAAGACGCTCAACGAGCTGGTCACCGAAATCGACCGGCAGCGCTCGGAATCAAGCCTGACCGCCGCGATCCGCGTCTACCTGCTGAGCTATTTCCGCGCCGCCGCCACCGACGAGGGCCATCGCCTCGCCGGCCACGGCGTGCCGCGGCATCATTTCCCGGTATAGAAGTCCGGCCAATAGCGCCGCACCACCTCGCCATCGCCGGCGAAGGCGTGACAGCTGTCGACCAGCTTCGGCTTGCGGGTCGGGCGCTCGGGCGGCCGGCCTTCGCGCGCCAGGCGCTCCTCGTACTCCTTGGCGCGATAGGGGAAAACCGTCTGGTAGGCGGTGGTCGCCAGCGGCCCCAAGAGATCGACGAGATGGGTGCAGCCTTGGGTGCCACCCAGCAGCTCGCGCACCTGCTTCTGGAAGCCGGGATAAATCCGCAGCCCGGCGAGGCGTTGGAAATTGGGGGTGATGGCGGGACAAACCGGGTAGGGGCTCGCCTCGGTCACCGCCTCGATGGCGTGGATGACCAGCCGGTCGTCGACGGTGATGCGCAGCCACATGTCGTGCACCGGCGCGCCCGGCGGCAGCTCGCCGCGGAACTGGTTGTTGAAGGCGTAGGTCTTGGTGTCGGTGAGATGGCCTTCGATGTCCCAGAGTCCGTCTTCGCGGCGGTAGCCGCGGCAATCGATGGAGCGGGTGTGGATGGGCTCGCGCGGCGCGGCGGCGGAGAGCGGCATGGCTCGGCTTGGATCGTTGAAACGGCCGACGCTATCTAGGCGCCCGCGCCGGCGGTTGCCAGCGAATTCCGACCGGGCTCGAGCGCACCCGCAAGGAAGTCGGCCAGCGTCGCCGGCGCCACGTCGCGGCACACGAATGCGTCGCCGATGGCGCGGGCGAGAATGAGCGTCACCCGGCCGTCGGCCACCTTCTTGTCCTTGCGCATGAGTTCCAGCAGCGGTGCGGCGCCGAAGCGGCCGGCGGCGAGTTCCGCCGGCGAGGTGGGCAGGCCGATGGCGGCGAGATGGCGGCGCAGCCGCGCCGCCGCCTCGGCCGGGCAGAATCCGAGATGGACGGAAAGATCGAAGGCGAGCTGCATGCCCAGTGCCACGGCTTCGCCATGCAGCAGAGCGTCGCCGAAGCCGGTGGCAGCTTCCAGCGCATGGCCGAAGGTATGCCCGAAATTGAGCAGCGCGCGCTCGCCGCTCTCGCGCTCGTCGGCGGCGACGATGGCGGCCTTGGCGGCGCAGCTTTGCCGCACCGCCCGTTGGCGGGCATCGGCGTCGCCAGCGAGCAGCGCCGCGCCCTCGGCCTCCAGCCGGCCGAAGAAGGCGGCATCGCGGATGAGGCCGTATTTCACCACCTCGGCATAGCCCGAAACCAGCTCGCGCCGGGGGAGGCTCGCCAGCGCGTCGATATCGGCGATCACCCGCACCGGCTGATGAAAGGCGCCGACGAGATTCTTGCCGTGGCGCGTATCGATCGCGGTCTTGCCGCCGACGGAACTGTCGACCTGGGCGAGCAGCGTGGTCGGAACCTGGACGAAGTCGAGGCCGCGCAGCAGGGTCGCCGCGGCGAAGCCGGCGAGATCGCCGACGACGCCGCCGCCCAGCGCCACGATCGGCGTCGCGCGCTCGATGCCGAGCGCCAGAACGTCCTCGCAGAGTCGTGCGAAGTGCGCGAAATCCTTGGTCGCCTCGCCGGGCGGAAGGGTGATCGCATCATGCTCGATGCCCGCGGCGGCGAGTGCGGCGGCCAAGCGCGGAAGATAGAGCGGCGCGACATGGGCATCGGTGACGATGACAGCACGCTTGCGGCGGATCACCGGTGCCAGCAGCGTGCCCGCCCGGTCGATCAGGCCGCGGCCGAGCACGATGTCGTAACTGCGCGCGCCCAGGCCGACGGTGAGCCGCTCGTCGCCGCTCACGGCGCCGCCTCGGGCTGAGCCAGGGCGCCGTGGCCGGAGAGCGCCGCCACGACCCGCTCCACCATCACCTCCGGCGGTCCGTCGACGCTGTCGACGGTCACGTCCGCCTCGGCATAGAGGGGATGGCGCTCGGCGATCAGCGCCTCGAGCACGGCGCGGGGGTCGCGGCCCTTGAGCAGCGGCCGGTTGTTGATGTTGCGCCGCGCCACCCGCGCCAGCATGAGCTCCAGGTCGGCGCGCAGCCAGACCGTGACCGCGCGCGCGCGCAGCCGCGCGCGGGTCGCGGGATCCATGAAGGCGCCGCCGCCGGTGGCGAGCACATGCGCGGGGGTTTCGAGCAGGCGGGCGATGACGCGGCGCTCGCCGTCGCGGAACGCCGCCTCGCCATGGCGCTGGAAGATCTCCTCGATGCTCATGCCCGCAGCCGCTTCGATCTCGGCATCGGCGTCGACGAAAGGCAGCGCCAGGCGCTGCGCCAGGCGGCGACCGATGCTGGTCTTGCCCGCGCCCATCAGCCCGACCAGGGCGATGGTCTTGCGCGCTGGCGGCGCCGTCATGCCGTACCCGGCCAAGCCGTTGAAACGCCGGGAGGGCGCCGATACACTGGTCGCAAATAAGCCATGAACGCACCCTAGCATATCGCGTGGCTTGATCGTCAACCGGCGGCGGCGCGGGCCGCCGCGCGCAGAACCGCGCAGGAACCTACGGAAAAGATGGCAAAATTCGCTCTCATCGCCGCTGCCGCGCTGGTTGTCGTCGTGATCGGCGTCGCCGGCGCGCTGATGTTCTGGAACCCGCCGGCGCCAACCGCCCGAGTCGAGCACGTTATCCCGGATGCCAAGCTGCCGAAGTAAGCCGCGCCGCGGCCTCGCCGGGGCCGTCGCTGCCGCGCTGTTGCTGATGCCGGCAACGGCCATGGCGCAGCTCGGTCCGCCGGTGCGACTCGTACCCCCCAGCCCGGGGGCCGCCCCGGCCGCGCCGGCGCCGACACCGGCCGCGGCGCCCGCAGCGACGGCGCCGCCGGCGCCAAGCGACGATGCCATCCGCGCGACGCCGCTGGCCCCGGTCGATGCCGCCTGGGTCGGCGCGCTTCCCGACCAGACGCAGGCGCTTGGCGACAATTTGTGGCAGGGCACGCCGCGCAGCTTCGTCGCCGCCGCCTTGCCGCAGCTGCAGCCTACCACCTCGCCAGCGCTGCAATCGTTGGCGCGCCGCCTTCTCCTCAGCAACGCCGCGGCGCCTTCCGGCCAGGATGCGCCCGACCGGCCAAGCCTCGCGGCGCTGCGCGTCGAGCGGCTGATCGCGCTGGGCGAGATCGACGGCGCGCTGGCCGTGCTCGACGCGCTGCCGGCGGTGACGCATACCGACGACCTCGACCACCAGCGCGTGCAGCTCAGCTTCGCCAAGAACGATGCCGAGGACGGCTGCCGCCGGGTAGAGCAGGACATCGCCAGCTATCAGGGCGTGTGGTGGCAGCGCGCGCTCATTGCCTGCCAGGCGCTGGCCGGGGATCAGGCCAAGGCGGCGCTCGGGCTGAGTCTGCTGCGCGAGCAGAAGGTGCCGCCCGATCCCGTTTTCGACGCCCTCGTCGCCGCCCTGGGCGGCCACGCCGCGAGGATCGAGAAGCTGCCGAGCCCGACGCCGATCCTGGTGACGCTGCTGGCGGCGGCGAAGCTGCCGCTCCCGGCCGAGGCCGCCGCCGCCGCCGATCTCGCGACCTTGCGCGCCTGGGCCGGCAACGAGAAGGTGCCGCCGGCGCAGCGCCTCGCCGCCGCCGAACGCGCGGTATCGCTGGGCGCGCTGCCGCCGGCGGCGCTGGCCGATCTCTATGGCAAGGTGGAGTTCAAGCCCGAGGAACTCGGCCAGGCGATCCGGCAAGGCAAGCCCTCGGCAACCCCGCGCGACCGCGCCCTGCTCTATCAGGTCTCGCGCACCGACCCCGCCGCCGCCGGGCGGGCGACGGCGATCAAGGCATTGCTGGCAGACGCCAGGAAGCGCGGCGATTTCGCCGCCATGGCGCGGGTGGTGGCGCCGATCCTCGCGGATCTGCCGGCCGGCGACGAGCTTGCGCCGTTCGCGCCCGAGGCGGTGCGGGCGCTGCTCGCCGCCGGGCGCGCTGATGCCGCGGCGCCTTGGCTCGCCTCGATCGATCCCGGGCAGGCGCCGCTGCTGCTGGGGTTGGCGCGGCTGGCAAGCGCCGACAGGGACGACACCGCCTTGCGCGAGGCCGCTGCCGCCGGCGGGCAGCGGGAACCGGGCCAGGCGACGACGCTGCTGGCGCTGGCGGCGGCGCTCGGGCAGCCGGTGGGTCCGGCCGAATGGGCGCCGCTGATCGGGACGGAGCATGCGGCCACCCTGCCGAGCGCCGCGCTCTGGCTCGACCAGCAGCAGGCGGCGACGGCAAAGCGCCTCGGCGAGACCGTGCTGGCAACGCTCATCCTGGCGCGCCAGGGCGAGCATCTCGCCGTCGACCCCATCATCGTCGGCCGCGCCGTAGCGGGACTCCAGGCGGTGGGCCTGGCACAGGACGCGCGCGCGCTCGCGGTCGAGGCGGCGCTCGGCGCCGGGATATGACGGCGACGCGCCCGCGGCCGGGCCGCCGGCCGGCACCGCCCTCGCCGCTCTCGCATCACGTGGAGGCCTTTCTCGAGATGCTGGCCGCCGAGCGCGGCGCAGCGCGATTGACGCTCGCGGCCTATCGCGGCGACCTCGCCGATGCCGCGCGGTTTCTCGGCGCCGCCGGCCTGGAAGCGGCCGCGACGGAGGATCTGCGGCGCTACCTCGCCAAGCTCGCCGGCGACCGGCTGCTGCCGCGCACCGCGGCGCGGCGGCTCTCGGCGCTGCGCCAATTCTACAAATTCCTGGTCACCGACGGCCGGCGCCGGGACGATCCCAGCGCGGCGCTCGACGCGCCGCGCCTCGGTCGACCGCTGCCCAAGCTGGTGAGCGAGCCCGAGGCGGAAGCGCTCCTCGCCGCGGCGGCCGCCCGGGCCGGCGCCGAGGGTGCGCGTCTCGTCTGCCTGCTGGAACTGCTCTATGGCGCCGGCCTGCGCGTCTCGGAGCTGGTCAGCCTGCCGCTGTCGGCGGCGCGCGGCGACCGGCGCTTTCTCGTGCTCCGGGGCAAGGGCGGAAAGGAGCGGCTGGTGCCGCTGGGCGAGCGGGCGCGCGCGGCGCTGGCGGCCTATCTCGAGCGGCGCGGCGCCTTCCTCGGCGCGGGCGCGGCCTCGCGTTTTCTCTTTCCTTCGCGCGGCGCCGCCGGGCACCTGACGCGGCGGCGCTGCGGCCAACTGCTGAAGGAGCTCGCCGTCGCCACCGGCATCGACCCGGCGCGGCTGTCGCCGCACGTGCTGCGCCACGCCTTCGCCACCCACCTGCTCGACCACGGCGCCGATCTGCGCAGCGTGCAGGAGATGCTGGGCCATGCCGACATCGCGACGACGCAGATCTACACCCACGTCGCCGGCGAGCGGCTGCAGCGGCTGGTCGGCGAGCACCATCCGCTGGCGCGCCGGAAACCGCGGCGCTGAGCCGCCACTTTACCTCTCCGCGCGCGTCCCCTATTGATCCCGCCTCTCTCGTCTCGCGAGGCAGGCCATGAGCTTCACCATCATCGACAACGCGCGCGCACGCCTCAACCGCAGCGAACTCGCCGTGCCCGGCAGCCAGCCGCAGTTCTTCGAGAAGGCGGCACAGGGGCCGGCGGACATCGTCTTCCTCGATCTCGAGGACGCGGTCGCCCCCGACGAGAAGGAAAAGGCGCGCAAGAACATCATCGCCGGGCTCAACACCCTCGACTGGCGCGGCAAGACGCTGTCGGTGCGCATCAACGGGCTCGATACCCACTACATGTACCGCGACGTGGTCGACGTGGTCGAACAGGCCGGCGACAAGCTCGCGCTCATCATGATCCCCAAGGTCGGCACCGCCGCCGACGTCTACGCGCTCGACATGCTGGTGACGCAGATCGAGGCGGCCAGGGGCTTCAAGAACCGCATCGGCTTCGAGCTGATCATCGAGACCGCGCTCGGCATGCAGAACGTGCACGAGATCGCCGGCGCCTCCAAGCGTATCGAGTCGCTGCATTTCGGCGTCGCCGACTACGCCGCCTCGACGCGCGCCCGCACCACCAATATCGGCGGCGCCAACCCGGACTACGCCATCCTGACCGACAAGGACGAGACGGGCAGCCGCGAGATCCACTGGGGCGACATGTGGCACTACGCCCTGTCGCGCATGGTGGTGGCGGCGCGCGCGAACGGCATCCGCCCGATCGACGGACCGTTCGGCGATTTCTCCGACTCCGAAGGCTATCGCGCGGCGGCGCGGCGGGCGGCGGCGCTGGGCTGCGAGGGCAAATGGGCGATCCACCCGTCGCAGGTGGCGCTCGCCAACGAGATGTTCACGCCCTCGGCGAAGGAGGTCGAGCGCGCGCGCCGCATCCTCGCGGCGATGGAGCAGGCCAAGCGCGACGGCCGCGGCGCGGTGGCGCTCGACGGACGCCTCATCGACATCGCGTCCATCCGCCAGGCCGAGGTGCTGGTGCGGAAGGCCGAGGCGATCGGCGCGGACTGACGCGGGGTGGCATCGCGCGCGATGCGTCATTTCCTCGATTTCGAGAAGCCGCTCGCCGAGCTCGAGGGCAAGATCGAGGAGCTGCGGCATCTCTCCAACGGCGGCGACATCAACATCGCCGACGAGGTGGCGCGGCTCGAGGCCAAGGTCGACCGGCTGCTGCGCCAGACCTATGCCAAGCTGTCGCCCTGGCAGAAGGTGCAGCTTGCGCGCCATCCCGACCGGCCGCACGGCTCCGACTACATCCGGGAGCTGATCGCCGAGTTCACGCCGCTCGCCGGCGACCGCAGCTTCGGCGAGGACCGCGCCATCCTCGGCGGGATCGGCCGCTTCCGCGGCCGCAGCGTCGTCGTGCTGGCGCATGAGAAGGGCACCGATACCGAAACCCGGCTGAAGCACAATTTCGGCATGGCCAAGCCCGAGGGCTACCGCAAGGCGCGCCGCCTGATGGCGCTCGCCGAGCGCTTTGGCCTGCCGCTGCTGACCTTCGTCGACACCCCCGGCGCCTATCCCGGCATCGATGCCGAGGCGCGCGGCCAGGCCGAGGCGATCGCACGCTCGATCGAGGCCTGTCTGCAGCTCACCGTACCGATGATCGCCACCATCATCGGCGAGGGCGGCTCGGGCGGCGCGCTGGCGCTCGCCACCGGCAACCGGGTGCTGATGATGGAGCACTCGGTCTATTCCGTGATCTCGCCCGAGGCCTGCGCCTCGATCATCTGGCGGACGGCGGAGAACGCGCAGGACGCCGCCGAGGCGCTGAAGCTCACCGCGCAGGATCTGCTGAAGCTCGGCGTCATCGACGGCATCGTGCCGGAGCCGCTGGGCGGGGCGCATCGCGAGCGCCAGCCGGCGGTCGCGGCCGCCGGCGAGGCGATCGAGGCGGCGCTGCGCCCGCTGGTCGCGCTGGACGGGCCGAGCCTGCGCCAGCAGCGGCGCGAGAAATTCCTCGCCATGGGCAGCCGCGGCCTGTGACGCCGGGCTGACCGCCCCTTGCGGCGCCGCCCGCGCCATCCGATCTTTACGCCATCGCCGTCGCCACCGCCGAGGCCGATCATGACACCGCAGGAACGCGACCTCATCACCGCCCTTCTCGCCCGGCTGAAGCAGCAGGGCAACCAGCCCAAGGACGCCGAGGCCGAGGCGCTGATCCGCCTGGGCATGGCCGAGCAGCCGGATGCGCCCTACCTGCTGGTGCAGACGGTGCTGATCCAGGACATGACGCTGCACGACGCCGAGGGCCGCATCGCCGAGCTCGAGCGCCGGCTGGCGGCGACATCGGTGCCGCCGCCGGCCACGAGCTTCCTCGGCGGCCGGCACGGCAGCGTGCCCGCCGCCGGCCCGTGGCAGCAGAACGCCCCGGCCCCCGCGGCCGCACCCGCGCCGGTCTGGACGCAATCGCGCGGCGGCGCGCCCGTCGCGCCGCCGCCGCCAGGCGCGCCCAGCGCACCGCAATACCTCTCGGGCTCGGGCTCCGGCTTTCTGCGCCAGGCGGCCGCGACCGCGGCCGGGGTGGCCGGCGGCGCGCTGCTGTTCCAAGGCATCGAATCGCTGTTCGGACCGCATTACGGCAGCGGCTTTCTCGGCACCTCGGCGATGCAGCCAGGGCTGAGCGAGACGGTCGTCAACAACTACTATTCCGGCGACCAGGCGCCGCCCGATACGACCCAGGCCGACCTGCCGGCGGACCAGAGCGATCTCCAGAGCGCCGGCCTCCCGGACGCCGGACAGGATTACGCCGCGGATCAGGACGTCTCCGACACCGGTGATTTCGGCGATGACGGCAGCGGCTACGACGTGTGAGTCCGCGGCGCGGCAAGAGCGGCTCTATTCCGGCGGGCGGAGCGTGTAGCCGGCGCCGCGCACGGTATGCAGCAGCTGCGTGGCGAAGCCCTTGTCGAGCTTCTGGCGCAAGCGGCTGACATGCACGTCGATGACATTGGTCTGGGGATCGAAATGGTGGTCCCAGACCTTCTCCAGCAGCATCGTGCGGGTAACGATGTGGCCGGCGTGGCGCATCAGGTATTCCAGCAGGCGGAATTCGCGCGGCAGCAGGTCGACGACGCGGCCGGCGCGGGTCACGATGCGGGTCAGCAGATCCATCTCGAGATCGGCGACCTTGAGCCGCGTCTCGGCGTTGCCGCGGCGGCTCAGCGCCTCCAGCCGCGCCAGCAGCTCGGCGAAGGCGAAGGGCTTTGACAGGTAGTCGTCGCAGCCGGCGCGCAGGCCCTTGACGCGATCCTCGACGTCGCCGAGCGCGCTCAGCACCAGCACCGGCGTCTGGTTGCGCGCCGCGCGCAGCGCCGCGACGATCGACAATCCGTCGATGCCGGGCAGCATCCGGTCGATGATCATCGCGTCGAAGCTCTCCTGCGTGGCGTGCTCGAGGCCGTCGCGGCCTTCCTCGGCCAGCAACACGCGGTGGCCGCTCTCGGTCAATCCCTTGACCAGATAGGCGGCCGCCTCGCGATCGTCTTCGACGAGCAGAATGCGCATGACGTGAACCGCACCAAAAACCGGCGGCGGGACCGGCAGCGCAAGCGCCGGCCCCGCCGCAGCCCGATCAGCCGTTGCCGCCCTTGCTCATCGACAGCGCCAGGTACTGGTTGGTGCCGTGACGGTTGATGAGCAGCAGCAGGTTTTTGTTGGCGCCGGACTGCGCCTCCTTGAGCTTCGTCTCGGCCTGATGCGGCGTCGTCACCGGCTGCTGATTGACCTGCACGATAACGTCGCCGGGCTGGATGCCGATCTCGGCCAGCGGGCTGCTGTCCTCGATGCCGGTGACGACGACGCCCTTGACCGACTTCGGCACGCCGGCGCGCTGGCGCAGCTCGCTGGTGAGCGGCGAGAGCTTGACGCCGAGCGCGGTCGCGCTGTCGTCGCTGCTCTGCTGGCCGCCCTGCCGCTCGTTCTCCGCCACCTGCGGGTTTTCCGGCATCTTGCCGATGGCGACCGAGAGATCCTCCGTCTTGCCGTCGCGGAACACGGCGACCTTGGCCTTCTCGCCGACCGGCGTCTGCGCCACGACGATCGGCAGGTCGCGCACCTTCGCCACCTCGTGCCCGTTGAAGGAAAGGATGACGTCGCCCTGCTTCAGGCCGGCCTTGGCCGCCGGGCTGCCGGTGGTCACGTCGGCGATGAGCGCGCCTTCCTGCTTGGGCAGGCCGAGGCTCTTGGCGATCTCGGGGGTGACCTCCTGGATCTGCACGCCAAGCCAGCCGCGCTCAACCTTGCCGTGCTCGCGCAGCTGCTCGATCACCGGTTTGGCGAGGCTGGCCGGGATGGCGAAGCCGATGCCGACCGACCCGCCATTGGGCGAGTAGATTGCGGTGTTGATGCCGACCACCTGACCGTTCAGGTTGAAGGTCGGGCCGCCGGAATTGCCGCGGTTGATGGCGGCGTCGAGCTGGAGATAGTCGTCATAAGGCCCGGAATGGATATCGCGGCCGCGCGCCGAGATGATCCCCGAGCTGACGGTGCCGCCGAGGCCGAAGGGGTTGCCGACCGCCAGGACCCAGTCGCCGACCTGCGCCGCGTTGCTGTCGCCCCAGCTGACATAGGGCAGCGGCTCCTTGGCGTCGATCTTCAACAGCGCCAGGTCGGTCTTGGGATCGCGGCCGAGAACCTTGGCGGGATGCTTGGTGCCATCCTGGAAGATCACCGTCACCTTGTCGGCATTGGCGACGACGTGGTTGTTGGTGACGACGTAGCCGGCGGGATCGATGATGAAGCCGGAGCCGAGCGCCATGCGCTGCTCGGCATGCGGGCTGGGCCGCGGCGGCATGCCGGGGAAACCCTGGCCCTGCTGCTCGAAGAATTTGCGCAGGAACTCGTCGAAGGGCGAGGACGGCATGCCCTGCTGATCGCCCTGGTCGCCGCCCATGTCCTGCTCGTCGGCGGCGGCCGTGTCCGGCTTCTCGGTGACCGAGATGTTGACCACCGCAGGCAGCACCTTCTTCACCAGCGGCGAGAAGCTCGGCAGCTGCGCGGCGGCGCCGGCGCCTAGCGGCGCCGCGGTATCGGCCCAGGCCATCGGCGCCAGAGCCAGGCTCAGGCCGACGCCCGTGGCGAGCGCCGCGGCGCGGACTCGCCGGAACGCCGAAGCCTTCGGGCGAGGGGAAATCAGGGAGTGCATGGCTAATACCTCTTGGGGCTGAATGCGTCAGTCTGTCTCTAACGCCAATGCCGCAGGCGTGGCGCTCGCACCACCAAACATAAGCATCCGGCATTACGCCGCCCCGTCGACCGGATTAAATCGGTGTAACCCGGCCGGTGCGATGTTCGTGGCCGCCGGCGGCGGCGCGGACGGCCGGTCAGACGCGGCCGTGGCAGTGCTTGTATTTCTTGCCGGAGCCGCAGGGGCAGGGGGCGTTGCGCGGCGTCTTGGCCCAAGGCGCGGCCACCGCCGTGGCCGCGGCGGCGGAGCCGTCGCCGCCGGCCTCGGCGAAAGCCGGCGCCTCGTGGCGCTCGACCATGGCGCGCGGCCGCGGCGGCGGCAGAATCTCCTCGGGCGTCTCGTCGCCGCGCTCGACGCGCAGCTCGACATGCGCCAGCACGCGGGTCACCGCCTCGCGCAGATCGACCAGCATGCCGCTGAACAGCTCGAAGGCCTCGCGCTTGTACTCGTTGACGGGATCGCGCTGCGCATAGGCGCGCAGGTTGATGCCCTGGCGCAGATGCTCGAGCTGGACGAGGTGCTCCTTCCAGTTCTGGTCGAGGATCTGCAGCAGCAGGCTCTTCTCGGCCATGCGCATGATGTCGGCGCCGTAATTCGCGACTTTCTGCGCCATCTTGGCGTCGGCCGCCTGGACGACGCGCTCCTTGATCTCGGCGTCGCCGATGCCCTCTTCCTTGGCCCAGTCGCCGACCGGCAGGTCGAGATTGAAGATGCGCAGGCACTCCTCGTGCAGCGTATCGACCTGCCACTGGTCGGCCAGCGCGTTCTCGGGAATGCAGCGCGCGACCATCGCATCCACCGTCTCATGGCGCATGTCGGCGATGGTGGCGGCCACGTCCTTCGCCGCCATGATGTCCTTGCGCTGCTCGTAGACCACCTTGCGCTGGTCGTTCATGACGTCGTCGAATTTGAGCACGTATTTGCGCGATTCGTAGTTGCGCGCCTCGACCTTCTGCTGCGCCTTCTCCAGCGCCTTGTTGATCCAGGGATGGATGATCGCCTCGCCCTCCTTGAGGCCGAGGCGCTGCAGCATGCCGTCCATGCGCTCCGAGCCGAAGATGCGCATGAGGTCGTCCTCGAGCGAAACGAAGAACTTGGAGGCGCCGGGATCGCCCTGGCGGCCCGAGCGGCCGCGCAGCTGATTGTCGATGCGCCGGCTCTCATGGCGCTCGGAGCCGATGACGAAGAGCCCGCCCGCCTGGCGCACCGCCTCGCGCGCCGCCTCGATCTCGGCGCGGATCTCGGCGCTGCGCTGCTCGCGCTTCGCCTCGTCGGCGATCCCCGGCAGCTCCTGGCGCAACCGCATGTCGAGATTGCCGCCGAGCTGGATGTCGGTGCCGCGGCCGGCCATGTTGGTGGCGATGGTGACCGCGCCGGGCCGGCCGGCCTGGGCGATGATGTAGGCTTCCTGCTCGTGATAGCGCGCGTTCAGCACCTGGTGCGCGATCTTGCGCTTCTTGAGCAGCGCCGACAGCGCCTCCGACTTCTCGATGCTGACCGTGCCGACCAGCACCGGCTGCTTGCGCTCGTGGCACTCCAGGATCTGCGCGATGATCGCCTCGTACTTCTCGCGCGCGCTGCGATAGACCTCGTCGTCGGCGTCGATGCGCTGCATCGGCACGTTGGTCGGCACCTCGATGACGTCGAGCTTGTAGATGTCGCCGAATTCCTCCGCTTCGGTCATCGCCGTGCCGGTCATGCCGCCGAGCTTCGGAAAGAGGCGGAAATAGTTCTGGAAGGTGATCGAGGCGAGCGTGACGCTCTCCGGTTGGATCTCGACGTCCTCCTTGGCCTCGAGCGCCTGATGCAGCCCTTCGGAGTAGCGGCGCCCTTCCATCATGCGGCCGGTGAACTCGTCGATGATGACGACCTTGCCGTCCTTGACGATGTAGTCGGTGTCGCGCGCGAAGAGCTTGTGCGCCCGCAGCGACTGGTTGACGTGATGCACCAGCGCGACATTGTGGATGTCGTAGAGCGTGCCGGCCTTGAGCAGATCCGCCTCGCGCAGCAGCACTTCCATCTTTTCGACGCCGGATTCCGTCAGCACCACCTGGCGCTGCTTCTCGTCCTTCTCGAAATCCTCGGCGGCAAGGTGCGGGATGAGCCGGTCCACCGTCCGGTACATTACCGACGAATCCTCGGCGGCGCCGGAGATGATCAGCGGCGTGCGCGCCTCGTCGATCAGGATCGAATCGACCTCGTCGACGATGGCGAAGCTGAACGGCCGCTGCACCATGTCCTCGAGGCGGAACTTCATGTTGTCGCGGAGGTAGTCGAAGCCGAACTCGTTGTTGGTGCCGTAGGTCACGTCGGCGGCGTATTGGGCGCGGCGCTCGGGATCGTCCAACCCGTGCACGATGCAGCCGACGCTGAGCCCGAGAAAGCGATAGATCTGTCCCATCCACTCGCTGTCGCGGTGGGCGAGATAGTCGTTGACGGTGACGACATGCACGCCTTTGCCGGCGAGCGCGTTGAGGTAGACCGGCAGCGTCGCCACCAGCGTCTTGCCTTCGCCGGTCTTCATCTCGGCGATCATGCCGCGGTGAAGGACGATGCCGCCCATCAGCTGCACGTCGAAATGGCGCTGGCCGAGGCAGCGCTTGGCCGCTTCGCGCACGGTCGCGAAGGCGTCGGGCAGGATGTCGTCGAGCGTCTCGCCCGCCGCCAGGCGCTGCTTCAGCGCCGGCGTGCGCGCGCGCAGCTCTTCGTCCGAAAGCGGGACGAGCGCCGGCTCGACCGCGTTGATCTCGTCGACGAGCGTCGTCAGGCCTCTGATGTATCGATCGTTCGCTGAGCCGAACAGTCGCCGAGCCAGGGCGCCGATCATCCAAACCTCGAGCTGGGAGCGGGAAGGGTCAGGGGCCACAGGGATCCCGGGTGACAGATAGGCGGACCGGACGGGAGTGTCAATTCCAGCCGGACCGCCGGCCGCCGGCGGTCCTTTCCAGACGGCCGCGGGAGGCGCCTGGCGCGATTGCGATCGGCGTTGCCTCGGCCCGGGCAATGTGCTTTATGGGCGCCCGAGCGTCCCCGGCAATGCGGATGGCGCATCATCCCGGCGCTGGCGGTCGGTTACGGCCGTTGGCCACAAAGGAACTCTCATGACGTTTAGAGCGATCCTCGCGCTTGCCCTGACGCTGCTCGTCTTCCCGGCTTGGGCGCAAATCGCAAAGCCGTCGCCGGCCGGCGGCGATCCGGTGGTGGCGCGCATCAACGGCTTCGAAGTGCACCGCTCCGACATCGAAGAGGCGGCGCGCAGCCTGCCGCCCCAGGTCCAGCAGCAGCAGGCGCCGGACAAGATCTATATGGGGCTGCTCGAGCAGATGATCGCGACCCGGCTGATGGCGGATGCCGCGCGCAAGGCCAAGGTGCAGGAAGAGCCCGACGTGAAGCGTCGCCTGCTGCTCACCCAGGACCAGGTGGTCGCCCAGCTCTACGTCAACCAGCTGATGAAGAAGGGCGTCACCGATCAGAAGCTCAAGGCGGCGTATGACAAATACGTTAAGGACGCGCCGCCGCGCGAGGAGGTCAAGGCGCGCCACATCCTGGTTGCCAGCGAGGCCGAGGCGAAGGCGATCATCGAGCAGCTCAAGAAGGGCGCCGATTTCGCCACCCTCGCCAAGGAGAAGAGCACCGATCCCGCGGCCAAGACCTCGGGCGGCGATCTCGGCTGGTTCACCAAGGATCAGATGGTGCCGGCATTCGCCGACGCCGCCTTCAAGCTGAAGAAGGACGAGATCACCGACACGCCGGTCAAGACGCAATTCGGCTGGCACGTGATCAAGGTCGAGGACCGCCGCACGGCGCCGACCCCGACCTTCGACCAGGTGAAGCCGCAACTCACCGATATGGTCGAACGCGAGGTCCTGGCGGAAAAGATGAAGGAGCTGAGGACCGCGGCCAAGATCGAGGTCTTCAACGCCGACGGCACCCGCCCCGGCTCGCCGCGGATCGGCCCGGCCCCGGGACCGAGCGTGTCGGGCGCTCCGGCGGGCGCCGCGCCGGGTGCCCCGGCGGGCGCGGTGCCGGGCGCACCGGTGCTCTCGCCGGCGACCAAGCCGAAGGACTAGCGGCGGCGGAGCTGCCGCCGGGAGCCGCGCCATGGCCGCGCCGTCACCGCTCGCGCCCGACCGGACGCCCGACCTGCCGCCGCTCGCCGGGGTCAGGCTTGCCGCGACGAGTTGCGGCATCCGCTACCGCGGCCGTCCGGATCTGATGGTGGCGCTGCTCGACCCCGGCACCAGCGTCGCCGGCGTCTTCACCCGCTCGCTCACCTGCGGCGCGCCGGTGGATTGGTGCCGCGCCGCGCTGCTGCGCGGCAAGGCGCGGGCGATCGTGGTCAATTCCGGCAACTCCAACGTCTTCACCGGCCGCAGCGGGCGCAAGGTGGTGGAAGACACCGCGCGCGCCATGGCGACGCTCGTGCCGTGCCACCCGCGCGAGGTCTACATCTCCTCGACCGGCGTCATCGGCGAGCCGCCGCCCGGCGAGAAGATCATCGCCGGGCTGGCGCCCGCCGTCGCGGCGGCCACCGCGACGGGGTGGATGGCGGCGGCGCAGGCGATCATGACCACCGACACCTTTCCCAAGCTCGCCACGGCGCTGGCCGAGATCGACGGCGTCGCGGTGACGATCAACGGCTTCGCCAAGGGTTCGGGCATGATCGCGCCGGACATGGCGACCATGCTCGCCTATCTCTTCACCGACGCGGCGATCCCGGCCAAGGTGCTGCAGCAGCTGCTCGGCGCCGCGAACGAGCGCTCCTTCAACTCGATCACCGTCGACGGCGACACGTCGACCAGCGACACGGTCCTGCTGGCCGCGACCGGAAAGGCGCGGCACAAGCGCGTGACCCGCGCCGGCGATCCCCGGCTCAAGGGCTTCCGCCGCGCGCTCGAGCAGGTGATGGTCGATCTCGCCCAGCAGATCGTGCGCGACGGCGAAGGCGCCGAGAAATTCGTCACCATCGAGGTCAGCGGCGCCGCCTCGGCGCGGGCGGCGCGGCGCGTCGGTCTCGCGGTCGGCAACTCGCCGCTGGTCAAGACCGCGCTGGCGGCGGGCGACGCCAATTGGGGCCGCATCGTCATGGCGGTGGGCAAGGCCGGCGAGAAGGCCGATCGCGACCGCCTCGCCATCAGCGTCGGCGGCGTCCGCATCGCCGAGAAGGGCGGCCCGGTGCCGGGCTATGACGAGGCGCCGGTGACCAAGCACATGGCCGGGCGCCGCATCCACATCGCGCTCGATCTCGGCATCGGCAACGGCCGCTGGACGGTGTGGACCTGCGACCTCACGCATCGCTACATCGACATCAATGGCAGCTACCGGAGCTGAGCGCCGGCCGGTCGTCCTGGTCGTCGCGGTGGCGCTGATCGACGCGGACGGGCGCGTGCTGCTGGCGCAGCGGCCCGAAGGCAAGATGATGGCCGGGCTGTGGGAATTCCCCGGCGGCAAGGTGCAGCCGGGCGAGACGCCGGAAGCGGCGCTCATCCGCGAGCTCAAGGAAGAACTCGGCATCGACGTCAGCGAAGCCTGCCTCGCGCCGCTGACCTTCGCCTCGCACCGCTACGAGGGCTTTCACCTGCTGATGCCGCTCTATGTCTGCCGCCGCTGGAGCGGCACCGTGGCGGCGCAGGAGGGTCAGGCCCTCGCCTGGGCGCGGCCGCACACGCTCGACCGATACGCCATGCCGCCGGCCGACAAGCCGCTGGTGGCGATGCTGCGCGACCTGCTGTAGGCGGTCCGGTCAGCCGCCGCCGGCCGCGGCGACTTCCTGCCGCCGCTGCAGCACGAAATCGATCGCCTTGCCGTGCTCGGCGGTGCGGAAGGCGATCGGCGTGCCGCTGTCGTCGAACCAGACGAATTGGTGCTTGTCGCTGACGATCTCGTATTGGTGGAGACGCAGCGTGGTGCCGGCGAGCGCCACCGGCTCGGTCTCGCCGCCGCTGATATGCACCGGCAGGACCTCGCCGGTGCGGGTCGACATCATGAATTTGGCGTTGAGCACCATCGCCGACCAGGGATTGGAGGGATGGACGCCGGCCGGCGCCATGACCGTCCCGGCGGGACCGCTGATGGCAAAGCCGCCGTCGCGCGCCTCGCCATGCACGGTGAGCGGCTTGCCGTCGGTGACGGTGACGCTGTCGAAGGAGACGAGCTTCTGGCCCTCCCAATGCTCGCTCCGCCGCGCCTCCTGGCGGTAGAGGGTGATCCCGAGCACCCGCACCGCGATGCGCAGGTTGCTCGTCACCTGGGTGGTCTGGCCGACGCGCTCGATCTCGTTGGTATAGGTGCCGATATCCCCGTAGGTGGGGTGAATGACGCGGTATTCGTAGCGCTGGGCCGCCGCCGCCGGCGCGGCCAGGGCCGCCGCCAGCAGCCCGGCGAAGAGGAGGATGATCGGTCGGCTCATCTCGCGCTCACTTGACGGGCACGGCACGGGTCGGCTGCGATATTAAGGCAAATGCCGGCGCAAGGCTATCGGTGTTATCCCGCGATCCAGCGGCGCATCTCGCGCTCGACCAGGCGGTCGGCGGGAAGGATGATGCGCACCGTGGTACCCTTGCCGGGCGCGCTTTCAAGCTCGAGGCTGCCGCCATGCAGCTCGGCCAAGGCCCTGGCCAGCGGCAGGCCGAGGCCGGTGCCCTCGTAGCGGCGGCTCAGCCGGCTGTCGACCTGGCCGAAGGGCGACAGCGCGCGGGCGATGTTCTCGGGCGCGATCCCGATGCCGCTGTCGCACACCTCGATGACCGCGCCGCGCCGGCTCTCGACCCGGACGCGGATCAGTATCTCGCCGCCGGCGGGGGTGAACTTGACCGCGTTCGACAGCAGGTTCATCAGCACCTGCTTGAGCTTGCGCTCGTCGGCGCGCAGCAGCAGGAGCGCGTCCGGCAGCTCCACCTTGAGCGCCAGCTCGGCGGTCGCGACGCGCTCGCGCAGCAGCAGCACGACGCTCCGGACGATGCTCTGGATGTCGACGATCTCCTCGACCAGTTCGAGCCGTCCGGCCTCGACCTTGGACAGGTCGAGAATGTCGTTGATGATGCCGAGGAGATGCGTGCCGGAGCTGTGGATGTCGTTGGCGTATTCGGCGTAGCGGTCGGCGACCGGCCCGAGCAGCCGCTCGCGGATGATCTCGGCAAAGCCCAGGATGGCATTGAGCGGCGTGCGCAGCTCGTGGCTCATATTGGCCAGGAACTCGGACTTGGCGCGGTTGGCGGTTTCCGCCTGCTCCTTGGCGTTCTGCAGCGAGCGCTGGACCTGCACCTCGGGGGTGATCTCGCTGCCGGTGCCGCGATAGCCGGCGAACGCGCCGCGGTGATCGAGGACCGGCGCGCCGCTCAGCGACCAGAACTGCTCGCCGCCATCGGCCGAGCGGTAGGAGCAGGCGAGGTCGCGAAACGGCTGGCGCGCCGCGACAGTCTCGAGGAGGCGCTGCCAGCCGCGGTCGGACGGGTCTCCCCGGGCGAGATCGACCAGGGCGCGGCCGAGAAAGGAAGACGGCTCGCCCCACTCGTCCTGGGCGGCGCGGCCGCCGAGATAGGTCAGCCGATCCTGCGCGTCGGTCTCCCAGAACCAGTCGGACGCGACCTTGGCGAAGTCGCGGAAGCGCTCTTCGCTGCGCGCCAGGCGGCGCTCGGCGAAGACGGCCATGCGCAAGGTGCGCCAGGCGAGGCGGATGCCGATCGCCCAGAGCAGCACGCTGCTCAGCACCAGGCCCAGCATCGCCAGATCGCGCGCGGCCCGCGCCGCGTCGCCCATATCCCCGGAGAACCTGTCCTCGAGCCGGGTCAGGCTCTCGTCGAGATCGTCGACGCGGGCGAGCAGGGCGTCGCGCCGCGCCTCGTCGAGCGGTCCCGCCGCCCGCGCCGCGGCCACCCCCTCGGCGAGGTCGACCAGGCGCGCCACCAGCACGTCGCCGTCACGCCAGTCCGCGATCGCCCGGTCGAACGGTCCCCACCATGAGAACCAGACGAAAAGCCGCGACTGCGAAGGGATGTCGCGGGGATCGTTGCCCGCCTGGAGAAACCCCGCATAGGCCTTGGCGATCTCGGCGGGCCGCATCTCGAGCGCCTCGCGGCCGACGCGGTCGCCGATCGGCACGGCGATGTCGCGGCGAAAGTGGACGAGCGAGTCCGGGCGGCCCCAGACGATGTACTGGCGCAGATCGAGCGCCGCGCGCTTCTGCCCCTTGGTATAGGCGTCCTCGCCGGCGACATAGGCGCGGGTCGCGTTGATGCCCTCGATGGTGACCAGGCAGAGGCCGAGGATGATCGCCTGGATGGCGGCGAAGATGACGATGATCAGCGCGAAGCGGCTCGCCATGGTGCGCGGCGACGAGGGCGCGTCGCCGCCGCGCGGCGCGCCCCGCAACCAGGAACCGAAAGAGAGACCACCGAGCCAGCGCATGAGCCGAGCGAGCCTTGGGCCGGAACAGCCCGAAGCCGCCCCGCGCCAGGCCGGATGGTCGCAAGACGAGCCTAAAGAGGGATTAACCGACGGAACTATTCTCCTTATCGGCGCATTGGATAGATCGACTTCAATCTATCCTGCCTTGTCCCCGGCGGGATGCTCGGTCGCGCCCAGCGCGTCGGCGAGCCGGCCTTGCGCGCTGCCGGGGCGCAGCGGCTGCGGCTGGGCCGGATGCGGCGCCCAGGCGGTCAGGGTCATGATCTCGAAGCGGACGGCGATGCGTCCGTCGGGCCGCCCGAACCGCTCGCGATAGAGCGCGACGGCGCGGCCCAGCGTCGCGCGCCGGGTGAAGCCGCGGCGGCGCTCGGCCACGGCGTTGCTCTCGCCCATGGCGCGCAGGTCGTGCATCAGCGCAAGCGCATCCGGATATGTCACCTCGATGGTGTCGCTGTCGGCCACCGGCAGGGCGAAGCCGGCGCGCTGCAGCAGCTGGCCGAGATCGCGCAGATCGGCAAAGGGCGACACCCGCGGGCTCGCCCCGCCCTCCTCGGCCAGCTCGGCCTCCATCAGCGCCCGGCGCAGCTCGGCCAGGGTCTCGCCGCCGAACAGCGAGGCCAGCAGCAGCCCGTCGGGCTTCAGCACCTGGCGCAGCTGCAGCAGGGCGCCGGGCAGATCGTTGGTCCAATGCAGGTCGAGATTGCTCAGCACGAGATCGAAGGCCCCGGGCTTGAACGGCAGCGCCTCGGCCTCGGCGACCGCCGCCGGTGGCGGCAGGCGCCGCGCGAACCCCCAGGCGGCATCGACCTGGATCAGCGTCTCGATGCCGCCGCGGCCGGCCAGCCGGGCCGCCAGCACGCCGTGGCGGCAGCCGAGATCGAGCGCCAGCGGAAAGCCGCGGGCGACATCCGCCAGGCGGTCCACCAGGCGCTCCGCGGTCTCCTGAAACAGAAAATCGGCCCGGCCGGGATCGCGCGCGGCGCGGTCGCGATGCAGGCGCAGCGCCCGGCGGTCGAAGACGCGCAAGGGATCGGCGGCGGGCGGCATGGCCGGTATATGGCACGGCCGCCGCGACCGCGCCAGATGTGGACAAGGCGCGGCCGTCGTTGACAGCCGCGGGGCGGCGCGCTGACATTCCCGGCGATGCAGAGCCTCGCCCGACCGCCGGCGCTGCGCCGCGCCGCCGCGGCGCTGCTCGACCTGGTGCTGCCGCCGCGCTGCCTTTCCTGTGGCGCGACGGTGACCAGCGCTGGCACGCTCTGCGCCCGATGCTGGCGCGCGGTGACATTCCTCGGCACCCCGTGCTGCGCCTGCTGCGGCCTGCCCTTCGAGTTCGAGCTGGAAGCGGCGGCGCTCTGCGGCGAGTGCCTGCGCTCTCCCCCGGCCTTCGACCGCGCCCGCGCGGCGATGCGCTATGACGAGGCCAGCCGCACGCTGGTATTGGCCTTCAAGCATGGCGACCGGCTGCATCTCGCCCCGGCCTTCGGCCGCTGGCTGCGCCGCGCCGGCGGCGAGCTGGTCGCGCAGGCCGAGATCGCCGTCCCGGTGCCGCTGCATTGGACGCGGCTCTTCGCCCGCCGCTACAACCAAGCTGCGGTGCTGGCGCACGCGCTGCACGAGGCGGGTGGCCCGCCAGTCGGCGCCGACTGGCTGATCCGGCGGCGCCGCACGCCCTCGCAAGGCAAGCGCAACGCCACCGCCCGCGCGCAGAACGTCCGCGCCGCCTTCGCCGCGAATCCGGGCCGCGAGATTCGCGGCAAGCGCATCCTGCTGGTCGACGACGTCTTCACCACCGGCGCCACTGTCGCGGAATGCGCCCGCGTGCTGCGCCGCGCCGGCGCGGCACACGTCGACGTCCTCACCCTCGCCCGCGCGCTGCGCCAGGAGGGCTGAATAAGGCGGATCCGGCGAGGCGGCGTCACCCTCGCCGCCTGCCCGGGCGTTCATATAATATATTGATTTATCTTGTATTTTCCTTGATAATACAAAATAAACCAGGGACGGAGGATGATGGCGGGCTGGGGTGAAAGGGGCGTAGCATGTCGTTCGCCACAGACGCCGCCAAAAAACGCGAAGCCGAGCAGCGCCTGCTCGATGCCGCCATGGCCGAATGCGACAAGATGCTCGAGGGCATGCGCATGGCACCGCCGGCCGAAGCCGACCGGACCAGAACGCGGCTCGACGAGAAGATGAAAAGCAATTCCAAGCTGCCGACGGAGTTCAAGCGCAAGACGCTGGAAGCGGCCCGCGCCTTCGAATGCATGGCCAATATGCGCGCCACCGATACCGCGTTGAGCCAGGCCATGCACAAGGCGCGCAGCGACGATCTCATCGAGCGCAACCGCCTGGTTGGCGAAGCCCGGGTGTTCTGCGGCAAGGCCGCCTCGCTCGGCGCCGACGGCCATTTCCGGACCACGGTCGACCACAAGATCGAGATCATCATGCTGACCGGGCAGGTCGAGCATAAGGGCCCGACCATCGCCAAGCCGCGCGACACCGCGCCGAAGAACCCGCACGCTGCCAAGGCCTGACCGCCCCGCCGGCGGCCGCGATACCGCTTGATTTGCTGCGATTTTCGATTAGATGGAACGGGCGAAACTTCCGGCTGGAGCGGGTCATGGCGCGGGTTGAAGTCTATTCGACGCTGTTCTGCCCCTACTGCGCGCGGGCGAAAAGCCTGCTCGCCAGGAAGGGCGTCGACTTCATCAACATCGACATCATCGAGGACACCGCCCGGCGCGCCGAGATGGTCGAGCGCTCGGGCGGGCGCCAGACCGTGCCGCAGATCTTCATCGACGGCGAGCATATCGGCGGCTCGGACGACCTCTACGCACTCGACCGCGCCGGCGGCCTCGACGCCAAGCTCGGCATCGCCGGTCCATGAGCGGCCGCTTCAAGGCGGCCTGCATCCAGCTCTCCTCGGCGCGCGAGGTCGAGCCCAACATCGCGGCGGCGAGCGCGCTGGTCCGCGCCGCGCGCCACGCCGGCGCCGATCTCATCATGACGCCCGAGGTTAGCGACATGATGGAGCCCAAGCGCGCCCAGCGCCTCGCCAAGGCCAGGGACGAAGACTCCCATGCCATGCTTGGCGCCTTCCGCGATCTCGCGCGCGAGACCGGCGCGTGGCTGCTGCTGGGCTCGGCGGCGGTACGCCGCGGCGACGACGCGGAGCGGCTCGCCAACCGTTCCTTCCTGATCGCGCCCGACGGCGATGTGGCCGCGCGCTACGACAAGATCCATATGTTCGATGTCGAGCTGGCCAGCGGCGAAAGCTATCGCGAATCGAATGCCTTCCGGCCCGGCGACGCGGCCGTGCTCGCGCCGCTGCCCTGGGGCCTGCTCGGCATGACCGTGTGCTACGATCTGCGCTTTCCCCATCTCTACCGCGCGCTGGCCCAGGCTGGCGCCGATTTCCTGTCGATCCCGTCGGCCTTCACCGTGCCGACCGGGCGGGCTCATTGGCATGTGCTGCTGCGCGCGCGGGCGATCGAGACCGGCGCCTTCGTCTTCGCCCCGGCGCAATGCGGCGAGCATGCCGAAGGGCGCAAGACCTATGGCCATTCGCTGATCGTGGCACCTTGGGGCGAGATCCTGGCCGAGGCCGAGGACGGCACCGGCTTCGTCATCGCCGAGATCGACCCGGCCGAGACCGAGAAGGCGCGCCGCGCCGTACCGTCGCTCAGCCATGACCGGCCCTATGCCGCGCCGGCGCGCTGGCGGCGGAATAGATCGGCGCGGCTCAGGCGGGCAGCGCGCCGACCTCGCCCTTGACCGCGGCGAGACGCTGGATCACCGCCGGGCGCGGCGCCGCGACCAGCCCCTGCTCGAAGGCGACGATGCCGAGCCGGCCGAGATAGGCCGCCAGCAGCTCGCCTGGGCGCAGCAGGAACTCCGGATTGGCGGGCCGGCCCAGCCGCTCGTTGCCGAGCATGAAGGTTTCGTAGAGCAGCGCGCCCTGCGGCGCCAGCGCCGCCGCCAGCGCCGGCAGCAGCGGCCGCCAGAGATAGTTGGCAACGATGATGCCGTCATAGCCCTCGCCCAGCCGCCACGGGCCGCCATCCTCGAGATCGAGCTCGACGATCTCGCAGCCGTTATCGCCGGCAAAACCCGCCCGGAGCGCGGCCGCGTCGCGGTCGGCCGCGACCACGCGGTATCCGGCCGCGCGCAGCAGGCCGACATGCCGGCCGCCGCCCGCGGCAAGGTCGAGCACCCGTCCGCCCGGTGCGATCAGCGGCAGGAAGCGGCGAATCCAGGCGGAAGGGGAGGTTGGCAGGGGCACCGGCGTTGACCTCGTTGGCACTCGACAAGCATGATTGCTAAACCCTGGCGAGGCGTGTATCAACGGGCAAAAGGTCCGGTATGGCATGATCCTGTTCAAGCTCAGATGCGGCGATGGTCATGAATTCGAGGGCTGGTTCCGCGACGGCGCCACCTATGAGCGCCAGGCGCAGCGCGGCCTGATCGCCTGTCCCGAATGCGGCGAAAAATCGGTCGAGAAGGCGCCGATGGCGCCGCGCCTCGCGCGCGCCGCGGCGGCGCCGGCCGCGGCCGAGCCGCAGGCGCCGCCCTCGCCGGAGCAGCTTCGCCGGATGCTGCAGCAGGTGCGCAAGCACATCGAAGCCCAATGCGATTATGTCGGCGAGCGCTTTGCCGAGGAGGCGCGGCGCATCCACAAGGGCGAGAGCGAAGCGCGCGGCATCTATGGCGAGGCGAGCGAGGCGGAATCGCAGGCACTCGCCGATGAGGGCATCGAGGTCGCGCGCATCCCCTGGGTTCCCGCCAGCGACGCCTGAGCGCCGCTGCGGGACCGGCCGCCGATGCTGTTCCAGGTCGTCCACTGCCATCCGCTGGCCGACAGCTACAGCCACGCCCTCTTCCGCGCCATCGTCGACACGCTGGAACAGCGCGGCCACGCGGTGGTGGCCAGCGACCTCTATCGCGACGGATTCGATGCCGCGATGAGCGCCGCGGAGCGGCGCAGCTATTTCCAGCCCGCCTATGACGACCGCGCCGTCGCCGCGCTGACCGCACTGCTGCGCCGGGTCGACGGCGTGATCTTCTGCTTTCCGCAATGGTGGTTCGCCATGCCGGCGTTGCTCAAGGGCTATGTCGATCGCGTCTGGGCGCCGGGCATCGCCTTCGCGCACGGCCCCCGCGGCGGCCTGCGCCCGCTGCTCACCCACCTCAAGGTGTTCGGCGTCGTCACCAGCTACGGCTCGCCCTGGTGGATGGCGCGCCTCGTCGCCGGCGATCCCGGCCGCAAGGTGATGATGCGCGCGCTGAAGCCGATGTGCGGCCGCGGTGTGCGCTCGTTCTATCTCGCGCAGTACGACATGGACCGCGCCACGGCGCGGGCGCGGGAGGCGTTTATCGCGCGGGTGCGCGAGAGGGTGGCGCGGCTCTGAGGGGCGGACACGGCGCGACGTTGAATCCGACAACCCGAATTTGAAGATCAGGCCGCTATGTGCAAAAGCGGCGCTGCAAGTCGACCGCTTTCCGTGACGGCTGCCGACCCCTTTCGGACGTTTCTTCAGTCGGCAATCGAACGAATGACCCGCGCCGGATTTCCTCCAACAAGGGTATTCGGCGGAACGTCCTTTGTGACTACCGCACCCGCCGCGACGACCGAATTCTCGCCTACCGTTACGCCACCGATGATGGTCGCACCGGCTGCGATCCAGACGTTTCTTTCGATCACGATGGGCTTGGCGATTACGAAGGTGCGGCGCCGGGAAGGTTCAATGGGGTGGCCAGACGTGATGATGCTCACGTTCGGCCCGATCATCACATCGTCGGCAATGTCGAGTCCGCCAAGGTCATAGAAAGTGCAATTCTGATTTACGAAGACATTGCGCCCGACACTGATATCGAATCCGCCGGTTGTGTAGAATGGTGGTATCAATAAAAAGCTGTCGTCGACCTTCTTGCCGATGAGATCGCTGAACAAGGCGCGGACTTCATCCCCGTCGTTGAACGTCAAACGGTTGAGAGCGGCGGTGATCGCCATCGCTCTTTTGACGTTTGCCGACATGGCCGCTGATTCCGGCGTTCTCCTGGGAATTATCTTGGTGCGATCATCATTCGTCATTCGTGATTTTCCTCCGGGCGCGGTCGAACGAGCGTTCGGCGCATGACGGCCGCGTCGAGACTCGCCGAGTGTAGGCACAAGGCGGAAGGGCCGGTATCCACCGTCGCGGTCGATCCCGGTGCGTCTGCCGAATGACGGCTCCGCGCGATGAACGGAAATGCCGGCCCCACCCTACCCCGCCTTCCGGAACGTCATCACCTTCGCGAAATACGCGACCCGGCTCTCCTCCAGCGCCAGCCCTGCCGCGGCGAACAGCGCGGCGAGGTCCTCGCGGGCGTACTGGGCGTAATAGGGCTCGTGGAAGGCGAGCGGGAAATAGTCGACCAGCGCGTCGTAATCCGGGACGTCGCCGAGCTGGATCGAATCGACCAGGATCGCGGCACCGCCCGGCCGCAGCAGCCGCGCCATCTCGCCCGCCACGGCCCGGCGCGCGCGCGCCGGCAGTTCGTGGAAGAGGAAGATCGAGGTGGCGACGTCGAAGCTGGCATCGGGGCGCGGCACGCGCTCGGCCGGGGCGGCGACGAACTCGGTGCGCGACCACGCCCGCAGCGCGTCGCGCGCGGCGTCGAGATAATAGGGGCTGAGATCGAGCGCGGTGACCGCGAGCCGCGGATAGTTGCTTTTCACTGCACGCAGGAAGCGGCCGGTGCCGCAGGCGAGGTCGATGAGCCGCGCCCGGCGCACGCCGCGTTCGGCCAGCACGCGCTGCAGCGGCACCAGCGCCTGACGCCGCATGGCGTCGGCGCCGCCGCCGAACAGCACCTCGACCTGGTGATCGTAGAGCTCGGCCGAGCGGCGGCTGAGATAGCCGTCGGTCTGGTAGTGGAAGTTCTGCAGGAAATAGCGGGGATAGTCGCCGGCCGGGGCGGCGCGGAACACCTCCTCCTTGGCCGCCGCGCGGCGGCGCTCCTCGACCCGCGGCAGGTCGGCGAAATAGCGCCCGGCCTTGCGCAGCGCGGCGAGCGGCCGGATGACGAGGTCCTCGGGCAGGCGATAGCGGCCCTCGGCGATGTTGCGCCAATCCTGCTCCAGCAGCGCGCGCAGATCGGCGAGGATGCGCGCGCGCTCGGGCATGCGCGCCGCCAGCTCGGGCGGCACCGCGACACCGTCGGCGATCCGGGCGCTCAGCCATTTCTGGCCGGAATACCACGAGGTCCGCAATCGCTGCGCGGCATGGTAGGCGAGCCGTTCGAGCGCGCTGCTCATGATCGCTCCGCTGCGGCGCGACGCCCCGTGCGGCGCGCCATGACCATGTTTGGCAAATTGACGCAGCCGGCGCGCTTTGGCTAGGACTGGCGGCATGGCGACATTCCTCACCCTCGACGACGTCGATCCCGCCGGCAAGCGCGTGCTGCTGCGCGCCGACCTCAACGTGCCGATGAAGGACGGCAGGGTGAGCGATGCGACACGGATCGAGCGCCTGGCGCCGACCATCCGCGAACTGGCGGAGCGCGGCGCAATGGTCGTGGTCCTGTCGCATTTCGGCCGGCCCAAGGGCAAGCCGGAGGCCGCCTTCTCGCTGCGGCCGCTGGTCGAGCCGCTCGCCGCCGCGATCGGCCGCACAGTCGTCTTCGCCGAGGATTGCGTCGGGCCTGCGGCCGAGCGCGTGGTTTGGGCGCTGAAGCCGGGCGAGGTGGCACTCCTTGAGAATCTCCGCTTCCACCAGGAGGAAGAAGCCGACGATCCCGGCTTCGCGCGCCGGCTCGCGGCGCTCGGCGACCTCTATGTCAACGACGCGTTTTCCGCCGCGCATCGCGCGCACGCCTCGACCGCCGCGCTGGCGCAGCTGCTGCCGGCGGCGGCGGGGCGGCTGATGCAGCGCGAGATGGAAGCGCTGGCGAGCGCGCTCGAGACGCCGCAGCGCCCGTTGGCGGCGCTGGTCGGCGGCGCCAAGGTCTCGACCAAGCTCGACCTCCTGGGCTTCCTCATCGGCAAGGTCGACACGCTGATCATCGGCGGCGCGATGGCCAACACGCTGCTCTTCGCGCAAGGCCTGGCGGTGGGCCGGTCGCTCTGCGAGCGCGACATGGCCGACACGGCGCGCGACATCATCGCACGCGCCGGGCAGGCAGCATGCCGGCTGGTGCTGCCGGTCGACGCGGTGGTCGCACGCGAGCTGAAGCCAGGCGCCGCCGCCAGCACGGTGGCCATCGACCGCGTGCCCGAGGATTGCATGATCCTCGATATCGGCCCGCAGACGGTGGCGGAGATCGCCGAACGGCTCGGCCACAGCCGCACCCTGGTCTGGAACGGGCCGGTGGGCGCCTTCGAGACGCCGCCCTTCGACGCCGGCACGACCGCGCTTGCCCGTGAGGTCGCCGACCTCACCCGGGCGGGCCGGCTGCTGAGCGTCGCCGGCGGCGGCGATACCGTGGCGGCGCTCGCCCAAGCGGGAGTGACCGACGCGCTCAGCTACGTCTCGACCGCCGGCGGCGCCTTCCTGGAATGGCTCGAAGGACGCGAGCTGCCGGGCGTCGCCGCGCTTACCCGGCGTTAACCATGATTACGGGAAATTCTTGCCTAGCAACACCCACAGATGATATGGTCTCCCGTTGGTGCGCAGGAGCGTTCGACCATGCAGATCGCGCCAGTACCGGGAATTGGCCAGCCGCCGCCGCTTGCGGCGAGCGCGGCCGCGCCTCCGGTCGGGGCCGCCGCTCCCGTGGCGCCGATGGAGCCGGAGCGGCGCGTCACCGCCAACCGCCATGGCGGGCGCGGCGAGTCCCAAGGCCAGCAGCAGGCGCCGAAGGCCCCACCGGCGCAGACCCGCGGCCGGCTGATCGACCTGTCGGTCTGAGCCGCCGCGCCGCGCCGGCGGCCGGGGCCGGCTGAGCCATGTCCAGCCCGTCCGTCCCGCGCGGCCCCAGCATCCTCGCCATCCCCGAAGGCGACAACCGGGAGCGCATGGTCTGCCCGGATTGCGGCTTCATCAATTACGAGAACCCCAAGATCGTGGTCGGCTCGGTCTGCCTGTGGCAGGAGCGCTTCCTGCTGTGCCGGCGCGCGATCAACCCGCGGCGCGGCTACTGGACCTTGCCGGCGGGATTTCTCGAGCTCAACGAGGGCACCGCCGCCGGCGCCATGCGGGAGGCCTGGGAAGAGGCCCAGGCGCGGATCGTCATCGACGGGCTGCTTGCCATCTACGACATCCCGCGTATCAGCCAGGTACAGCTCATCTATCGCGCCCATCTCGAGGCGCCCGACTTCGCGGCCGGGCCGGAGAGCCTCGAGGTGAAGCTCTTCGCCTGGGACGATATCCCGTGGGAGGAGCTTGCCTTTCCCTCGGTGCGCTGGGCGCTCGACCACTACCGCGACAGCATGGCGACCGGCGACTTCGCCGCGCGCGCCACGCCGGCC
Source organism: Rhodospirillales bacterium (assembly GCA_027315365.1). GTDB lineage: Bacteria > Pseudomonadota > Alphaproteobacteria > ATCC43930 > CGMCC-115725 > DAHUYF01. The sequence goes on from DAHUYF010000074.1 coordinate 34,956, forward strand.
GGCTGAGGCGCGCAACGTCCCTCCGCACTTCCCGGCCCCCTTGAGGACAATGGGATGCCTTGGCTTGGACGGGGATGCGGACGGAATTCGCCCTCGTCGGCCTCCCACAAGCGCAGACGGATGGGCTAGGCTCACCCCATCGAACAACGAAACGAAGGGAGCGCCGCCATGGCTCGGAAAAACCTGCAAGTCCTGCTCGCCAACCGTCCCGCCGGCTGGGTCAAGGAAAGCGATTTCCGCATCGTCGAGACCGATATCCCGGCGCCCGCCGACGGCCAGGTGCTGATCCGGAACCACTATCTCTCGCTCGATCCCTACATGCGCGGCCGCATGAACGACCAGCGCTCCTACGCCGCCAAGGTCGAGCTCGGCGAGGTCATGACCGGCGAGACGGCGGGCGAAGTCGTCGAGAGCCGCAACCCGCGGTTCCAGCGCGGCGACACGGTGGCCGGCCGCGTCGGCTGGCAGCAATACGCGCTGTCCGACGGCAGCGATCTGCGCAAGGTCGACGCCCGGCAGGTGCCGCTCTCGGCCCATCTCGGCGTCGTCGGCATGCCCGGCGTCACCGCCTGGGTCGGCCTCAACGACATCGGTCAGCCCAAGCCCGGCGAGACCGTGGTGGTCTCCGCCGCCTCGGGCGCGGTCGGCGGCGTCGTCGGCCAGCTTGCCAGGATGAAGGATTGCCGCGTGGTCGGCGTCGCCGGCGGCCCGGAAAAATGCGAGTACGTCGTCAAGGAGCTGGGCTTCGACGCCTGCATCGACCATCGCGCCGGCAACCTGCCGCAGGCGCTGGCCGCGGCCACGCCCAAGGGCATCGACGTCTATTTCGAGAATGTCGGCGGGCCGCTTCTCGACGCAGTGCTGGCGCGCTGCAATCCCTTTGCCCGCATCCCGCTTTGCGGCATGGTCTCGCAATACAATGCGGTCGATCGCTACGGCGTGCAGAACCTGATGGCGGCGGTCGGCATGCGCATCAAGCTGCAGGGCTTCATCGTCTCCGACCATCTGGCGCGCTGGCCCGAGGCGCTGAAGGAGCTGACGCAAGGCGTGCGCGACGGCCGGATCAAATACCGCGAGAGCGTGACCGAGGGGCTGGAGAACGCGCCGCGCGCCTTCATCGGCATGCTGAAGGGCGAGAATTTCGGCAAGCAGCTGGTGAAGCTGGCTTAGCGGGCGATCCGGGCGCGGCCGGCGAAAGATTGATATCAAACAATCTGCCGCGCGCATTGTTGCCCATGGCTGCCGACCGCCGGTATAGTGGCGACGCGTCACGAGACCGCGCCGGCGCATACCGGCGGGCGAAGCAGGGAGGCTCGAAACCCCATGACCTACAGAATTCAGGCGGCGCTGCTGGGAGCGGCGCTGCTGGGAGCGATGTCGGCGCATCCGGCGGCGGCCGAGACCATCAAGATCGGCGTCATCCTCACCTATTCCGGGCCGATGGCCTCGCTCGGCGACCAGATCGACAAGGGGCTGAGCCTCTACGTCAAGGAGCACGAGAAGGACCTGCCGCCCGGCACCACGGTCGAGATCGTCCGCCGCGACGACACCGGCCCCAACCCGGAGACCGCCAAGCGGCTGGCGCAGGAGCTGATCACCCGCGACCACGTCAACTTCCTCACCGGCGTCGTGTGGTCGCCCAACGCGCTGGCCATCGCGCCGCTGACCGCCGAGGCGAAGGTGCCGTTCATCGTCAGCAACGCCGCGGCGGTGACCGTGCCGCGGCTGTCGCCTTACGTCGCGCGCGTGTCCTTCACGCTGTGGGAGGAATGCCTGCCGCTCGGCCAATGGGCGGCGAGCAAGGGCGGCCTCAAGAAGGTCTTCATCGCGGTCAGCGACTTCGCGCCCGGCCACGAGGCGGCTCAGGCCTTCACCAAGGGCTTCAAGGATGCCGGCGGCCAGATCGTCGACAGCGTCGCCTTCCCGCTCAAGGACCCCGACTTCGTGCCCTTCATGCAGCGCGTCAAGGACGCGAAACCCGACGCGGTCTTCGTCTTCGTGCCGTCGGGCAAGCAGGCAACGGCGGTGATGAAGGCCTATAACGATCTCGGCATGAAGGCCGACGGCATCAAGATCATCGGCCCGCAGGACATCGTGCCGGACGAGGAGCTGCCCAGCATGGGCCAGGAGCCGCTCGGCGTGATCACCGCCGGCACCTATTCGAACGCCGCCCAGCGCCCGGCCAACAAGGCCTATGTCGCGGCATGGACGCGCGAATACGGCACGAAGACCATGCCGGGCTTCATGTCGGTCGGCGGCTGGGACAGCATGGCGGCGATCTTCTCGGCGATCAACGCCACCAAGGGCCATGTCGACGGCGACAAGGTGATGGCGGTGCTCGAGGGCTGGAAGAACCCGCAGAGCCCGCGCGGCGAGATCATGATCGATCCCGACACCCGCGACATCGTCCAGCACATCTACATCCGTCGCGTCGAGAAGCTGGGCGATCGGCTCGCCAATATCGAGTTCGTCACCCTGCCGATGACCAAGGACCCATGGAAAGAGCTCAACCCGCCCAAGTGATGCGTCAGCGGGCGAAGCGAGGGTCAGCACCGAAGGGAACGATGATCGAGCGAGCAGGTCGAGGGCGGCTGGCCGGCGCGGCCGCCGCCGCACTGGCGGTCGCGCTGGCGCTGCCGGCGGCGGCACAGACGGTCAAGGTCGGCGTCATCCTGACCTATTCCGGCGCCCAGGCGTCGCTCGGCGACCAGGTCGACAAGGGCATCGACCTCTACGTCAAGGAGCACGCCCAGGACCTGCCGCCGGGCGTGACGGTGAGCCTGGTCAAGCGCGACGACACCTTCAACGCCGACGTCGCCAAGCGGCTGGCGCAGGAGCTGGTCACCCGCGAGCACGTCAACATCCTGGCCGGCGTCATCGGCACGCCCGCGGCCAACGCCATCGCGCCGCTCGCCACCGCGGCCAAGGTGCCGTTCGTGGTGATGAACGCCGCCGGGGTGACGACGACGCGGCTGTCGCCCTATGTGGCGCGCGTCTCGTTCACCCATTGGCAGCTGTCGCTGCCGCTGGGGCGGTGGGCGGCGCAGCATCTGGGCAAGCGCGCCGCGACCGCGGTCAGCGACTTCGCGCCGGGCTATGACGGCGAGGGCGGCTTCAGCAAGGGCTTCACCGATGCCGGCGGCACCATCGTCGGCGCGATCCGCATGCCGATCCTGACGCTCGATTTCGCGCCCTTCTTCGAGCGCGTCAAGGCGCTGCATCCCGATGTGCTCTACGTCTTCATTCCCGCCGGCCAGGAGGCGACGGCGGTGATGAAGGCCTATGCCGATGTCGGCCTCAAGGCCGCCGGGGTCAAGCTGGTAGGGCCGCAGGACATCGTCACCGACGAGGAGCTGCCGAACATGGGCGACGCGCCGGAAGGCGTGATCACCACCGGCAACTACTCGCCGGCGGCGCGACGGCCGCAGAACCTGGCATTTCTCGCCGCCTGGCACCGCGCCTATGGCGACAAGGCGGTGGCCAATTTCATGTCGGTGGCGGGCTGGGACGGAATGGCGGCGATCTACAGCGTGATCAAAGAGACCGGCGGCAAATTCGACGGCGACCGGGCGATGGCCATCCTCCGGGGCTGGACGGACAAGGACAGCCCGCGCGGCCCGATCATGATCGATCCCGAGACTCGCGACATCGTACAAAACGTCTATATTCGCCGCACCGAGAGGCTCGACGGCCATCTTGCCAACGTCGAGTTCGAGACGATCGAGCAGGTCAAAGATCCTTGGAAAGAGCTGAATCCGCCGAAATAGCCCGGCCAGGAGGCGCGGGGTGAGCGCCGCCCTCAGCATCGCCTTTCACGGCGTCGCCTATGCGATGGTGCTCTACCTCATCTCGGTCGGGCTCTCCGTCACCATGGGGCTGATGGGCTTCGTCAACCTCGCGCATGGCGTCTTCGCCGCCGCGGGCGGCTATGTCATGACCCGGTTGATGAACGGCCACGGCGTGCCCTTCCCGCTTGCCGTCGCGGCCGCCTTCGTCGTGGTCGGCGCCGCCAGCATGGTGGTCGAGCGGCTGCTCTATCGCCGGCTCTATGGCGCCGACGAGCTGTCGCAGGTGCTGATGTCGGTCGGCCTCATTTTCATGTCGGTGGCCGGCGCCAAGTTCCTGTGGGGGCCGCTCGCCCAGCCGATGACGCCGCCCGACTATCTCAGCGGCCAGATCGATCTCGGATTCCGCGCCTTCCCCGCCTATCGCAGCTTCCTCATCGTCGCCGGCGCGGTGCTGGTGACGTTGCTCTGGCTCGGGCTCGAGCGCACCCGCTTCGGCGCGCGCATCCGCGCCGCAGTCGACAACCGCCGCATGGCGCAGTCGATCGGCATCAACACCACCCTGCTCTTTACCTGGACCTTCGCGCTGGGCAGCGGGCTGGCGGCGCTGGGCGGCGCGCTCGGTGCCGAGATCCTGGCGATCGACCCGGGCTACGCGCTCGAGCACCTCATCTACTTCCTCATCGTCGTCGCCGTCGGCGGCCTCGGCAGCATCCGCGGACCGTTCTTCGCGGCGCTGCTGGTCGGCGTCACCGATACCGGGTTCAAATATCTGCTGCCGGAGTTCGGCGCCTTCTTCATCTATGCCTTGACGCTTGGCCTGCTGCTGTGGCGGCCGCAGGGCCTGTTCGGGCGCGCATGACGAGCGAGACCGCCGCGCCGCTTGCCGTCGAGGCGCTGGTGCGCGGGCACCGGCTGCGCCTCGTCGAGATCGCGCCGTGGCTGATCGGCGGGCTCGCCTATTTCCTCTTCCCCGACTATCTCGCGCTCGGCGCACAGATCCTGATCGGCATCATCTTCTCGCTGTCGCTCGATCTCATCCTGGGTTATGCCGGGATCGTCACCCTGGGCCAAGCGGCATTCTTCGGCGCCGGCGCCTATACCGCGGGGCTGCTGGCGGCGCATGGCTGGGGCGAACCGCTGAGCGCGCTGGTCGCCGCCGGCGCGGTGGCGGCAATCCTGGGATTGATCAGCGGCGCGATCATCCTGCGCACGCGCGGCCTCACCCTGCTGATGCTGACCCTGATGATCTCGTTCATGCTGCAGGAGGCGGCGAACAAGGCGGGCTCGATCACCGGCGGCGCCGACGGGCTGCAGGGCATGGCGGTCTGGCCGGTGCTGGGCGTGTTCCATTTCGACCTCTATGGCCGCACCGCCTATCTCTATTGCCTGGCCGTGCTGTTCCTGGCCTGGCTGGCAGCGCGGCGCATCGTCCATTCGCCGTTCGGCCGATCGCTGACCGGCATCCGCGAGAACGAGGCGCGCATGCACGCCATCGGCTCGCCGGTCTTCGGCCGCCGCCTGGTGATCTACACCATCGCCGCCGCCTTCGCCGGCGTCGCCGGCGCGCTGCTGGCGCAAACCACGCAGTTCGTGGCGCTGGAGGTGCTGAGCTTCGAGCGTTCGGGCGCCGGGCTGATCATGCTGATCATCGGCGGCGTCGGCCGGCTCTACGGCCCGTTCATCGGCGTGCCGCTCTACATGATCGCGCAGGACCGCTTCGCCCAGGCCGATCCCGTCTATTGGGACTTCTGGATCGGCCTGCTGCTGATCCTCGTCGTCGTCTTCGCGCGCGGCGGCGTGCTGGGATTGGCCGACCAGCTCCGGCGCAGGCTGAGGCGGACGCGATGAGCGCCGCGCTCGAGACCACCGGCCTCTGCAAGAATTTCGGCGCGCTGGCGGTGGCCAGCGCCATCGACTTCCGCCTCGAGCGCGGCGCGCGCCACGCGCTGATCGGCCCGAACGGCGCCGGCAAGACCACCTTCATCAATCTCGTCACCGGCGCGCTCCGCCCGAGCGCCGGGCGCATCCTGCTCGACGGCGGCGACGTCACCGCGCTGCCGCAGGCGCAGCGGGTCAAGCGCGGCCTCGCCCGCACCTTCCAGATCAACACGCTGTTCCGCGGCTTGAGCGTGCTCGAGAATGTCTGCATGGCGATCAGCGAGCGGCTCGGCGTCGCCGGCGACATCCATCGCCCGGCGGGCTCGCGCCGCGAGGTCATCGACCAGGCCTATGCCGCGCTCGAGCGCCTGGGCATCGCCGACGACGCGCCGCGGCTGGTGCGCGAGCTGCCCTATGGCCGCCAGCGCCTGGTCGAACTGGCGGTGGCGCTGGGGCTCGAACCCAAGGTGCTGCTGCTCGACGAGCCGGCGGCGGGCGTGCCCTCGACCGAGAGCGGCATCATCGTCGAGGTCATCGAGAGCCTGCCGCAGGACATCGCGCTGCTCATCATCGAGCACGACATGGACCTGGTCTTCCGCCTGGCGCGGCGCATCACCGTGCTGGTGCAGGGTGCGATCCTGGTCGAAGGCACGCCGCAGGAGATCGCCGCCGACCCGCGGGTGCGCGAGGTCTATCTCGGCGAGCACGTCAGCCCATGAGCGGCCGCGGCATCACCCTCGACGGCGTGCGCGCCGGCTACGGCGAGACGGTCGTGCTCGAAGGCGTGTCGCTGGAGCTGCCGGCCAAGGGCACGCTCGCACTGCTCGGACGCAACGGCGTCGGCAAGACCACCCTGCTCGCCACCATCATGGGCCACACCACGCTGCATGGCGGCACGATCGCGTTCGACGGGCAGTCGATCGGCGGCATGGCACCGCATCGGCGCGCCCGGCTCGGCCTCGGCTGGGTGCCGCAGGAGCGCGACATCTTCCGCTCGCTGACGGTCGAGGAGAACCTCGCCGTGGCCGAGCGGCCGGGCCGCTGGACCATGGCGCGGGTCTACGATCTCTTCCCGAAGCTCGCCGAGCGCCGCCGCCATTACGGCAACGAGCTGTCCGGCGGCGAGCAGCAGATGCTGGCGATCGGCCGAGCGCTGATGGGCAATCCCGCGGTGCTGCTGATGGACGAGCCGATGGAAGGCCTGGCGCCGGTGATCGTCGACGTCGTGCTGAAGGGCATCGAGCGGCTGAAACGCGAGGACGACCTCGCCATCCTGCTGGTCGAGCAGCATGCGCGCCTCGCGCTGGGCGCGACCGAGCGCGCAGTGGTGCTCGACCGCGGCAAGGTCGTGCATGCCGGCGCCAGCAGCGACCTCCTCCGGGCGCCGGAGCGGCTCGCCGCGCTGATGGGGGTCGAGCGCCGCCCGATGGTCTGAGCGGCACGCGGATCAGGCGATGGGCACCGCGTCGAAGGCGATCGAGACGCGCGGCTCGGCGGCGCGGAACGGCACGGTGCGGTGATAGAAATAGGACGGGAAGAGCAGCATCATGCCGTCGCGCGGCTGGATGGTGCGGGTCGGCGGCACAGTCGTGCACGGGAAGCGCTCGGGGCCGCCGCCAAATTCGAACCAGCCGGCCTGGCCTTCGCCCGGCGCGCCGATCGGCTGCGGAATCCGCGGATAGTAGACGCCGCTGACGTAGCCGGCGTAATGCACATGCGGGTTGAGATTGCCCTGGCCGTCGAGCACCGCGGCCCAGGAGGTCAGCCGCCAGCGCCGCGGCGGATCGACCAGGAAGGGATGCGCGGGATCGCGCTGCGCGAACCCCCGGATATAGCCGTCGACCGCGGCCTCGATCATCCGCTCGAACGCCGCCGCCGGCCCCTTCGGTTCGGCGAGGAACTCCTCGGTGATGCGCAGGCTGGCGCAATGATAGCGCGGGTCGGCGGCGGGCGGCAGGTGCAATGTGGGATGCTCCAGCGCATGGCGCGCCAGCGCCGCGTTGAACGCCGCGATGTCGGCAAACCCGTCGGGGGGCGCGGCGAACTCCAGCACCTGGACGAAGCGCTCGAAATCCACCAGGCGCCGCGCGCCGGCGCCGTCGCCGAGCTCCGCGAGCGCCACCGCCTTGAGGCCCAGCGCCTCGACATTGGCCGGGACCAGCCGCAGCCAGGCGTCGCAAGCCTCGACCGCCGCCCGCCAGTCGCCGCGCTCCATCACTCCGTTCGCCAGGCTCTGCCACGCCTGCGGCCAGTCCGGCTTGAGCGCGACGGCGCGGCGGTGGCACGCGATCGAGCCGTCGAGATCGCCGGCCTCATGGAGCGCGATGCCGAGGTTGCGATGCGCCTGCGCCGCGTCCGGGGCGAGGCGCACCGCCTGGCGATGGCTGACGACCGCCTCGTCGTAGCGGCCGAGCGCGTAGAGCGCGTTGCCGAGATTGGCGTGCGCCGGCAGCAGGTCGCGCCGCAGCGCCGTTGCGCGGCGATATGCCGAGACCGCTTCCTCGCTGCGGCCGAGCGTCATCAGCGCATTGCCGAGATTGTACTGGGCCTCGGCGAAGTCCGGCTCGCACGCCACCGCGGCGGCGTAGTGCTCGGCCGCCGCCGCGACCTGGCCCAGCTCCATCGCGAGCTTGCCGGCAAGCGCCATCACATCGGCGCGGCGCTCGACCAGGAGCAGGTGGCGACAGGCATCGAGCGCCTCGCGCCGCCGCCCGGCGCGATGATGCGCGACGATCTGCTCGATCAGCGGCGCGGGACCGGGACGCGTCACGGCCGGCGCGCGCCAGCGGGCGCGCCCATCCTGGGGGAGATGCTCTGTTCTACCCCTCTCCGCCCCCAGGGGCGGAGAGGGGAAAATACCTGATGGGAAACAATTGACCGATAGGTGTGAACACGATCGCTCGCGCCTGATCCCGGCGATGGCGTCATCCGCTGCTCTCCCACCGCCGCCCTTCATTCCTTCGGGCGGCACCGCAGTCTAGCAGGCGCCGGCGCCCGACGCATCGCGCCACCTACTTCTTGCCGCCGAACAGGTCGTTGAGCACGCCGCCGACCCCGCCGGGCGCAGATTTGAGGGTGTTGCCGATGCCCTGGGCGCCGCCCTTGAGCAGCTTGCCGGTGTCGCCGACGAGAGCGGCAAGGTCCGGCTGGTAGGAGAGATCGTCCCACGGCCCCTTGATCAGCACCGGCACGGCGATCGCGCCGGCGACGCGCGGCGTGATCCGGTAGTCGACGGTGCGACGCGGCAGGTCGACGGTGCCGGCGCCGGTCATCGGCAGGTCGGCCGATTTGAGCTGCAGGTCGTTGTTGCGCAGAATGCCGTTCTGGATGGTGTAGGTGCCGGAGAGCGAGGCGAAGTCGGTCTCCTGCGTGCCGCCCTTCTGGAACGCGGAGGCGATGTTCTTGACCATCGCCACCAGGTTCATGCCCCGGATATTGCCGTCGGCGAGATTGAGATCGCCCTTGCCGTCGAGCGTGCCGACGATCTCGCGCTGGCTGTGCCCGCGGCCGGTCACCGCCAGGTCGACGGCGCCGACGCCGGCCAGCCGGTCGACGTCCACGGCATCCTTGAGCAGCGGCTCCATCTGTACCTGGCTCAGATTGAACTGCGCCTCGATCGCCGGCACCGCGCCGCTGCCATCGACCACCACCTTGCCCTTGCCGCTGCCCTGATAGAGCGCGATCTGGGACAGATCCGCCTCAAGCCTGCCATCCTTCAGATGCAGCCAGAGCGCACTCTTGCCGATACGGATCTTGCGGTAGAGCAGGCTGTTGGCGCTCAAGACGAAATCGACATCGGCGGATTTCAGCGGCGCGACGTCGATCGGCTGATCGCTCCAGCCGGCGGGTTTGGCGCTGCCGGCGGGGGCGCCGGCAGGACCGCCGGCACCAGGCGCCGCGGATTTTCCCTGACCCTGGGTCTCCGGCGGCAGGTAGGGGTTGATATCGAGCGTGTCGACGGCGAGCCGGCCGGTGACCACCGGCCGCGGGCCGCCGGTGTCGAGCGCCAGATCGCCCGTGGCGTTGATCTGGTCGAGCACGAGGCTCGCATCGCCGAAGCCGATGCGATCGCCGGCGTAGCTCACCTTGCCCGTCACCACGAACAGGCCGAAGCCGGTGCCAGGGGCGGTCAACGGGCTGCCCGCCCATTGCGCCAGCCCGCGCAGCGACGGGATCTTGAGCTCGATGGCGCCGTCGAGCGTCGCCGGCGTCGTGCCCGCCGCATTCCCCTTGAAACCGAAGGCGATCGGCTTGGAATCGAGCCCGAGCTCGGCGGCGGTGCGGTTGCCCGCGAGAAACGCCCGAGGATTGGCGATGCCGATCGACAGCGACAGCTTCTCGCCGCGATAGACCGCTGAGCCGTCGGCCTGGAACCGGCTGTCAAGATCGGGCAGCGACAGCTTCATCGCGATCTGCTCGAGCAGCAGCGTCTTGCCGGTGCGCTGGTCGACATAGCCGACCTGGCCGTTTTCCAGCCGGACATCGTCGAGCGTGAGGCCGGACAGCGCGTCGCCGCCCGAGGACGCGGCCGGCGCCGGGGCGGGCTGCGCCGCCCGCGACGGCGCGGCGGCCACCGTGGCGAAGCGCCAATTCGGCCGCCCCTGCTTGTCGACCTCGAGCGCGATGACGGGATCGACCAGCACCAGCTTGTCGACCTCGATGCGCCGGCGCAGCAGCGGCCAGAGCTTCAGCCGCAGTTCGAGCTTCGACAGCTTCGCCATGTCGGGGCTGAGAGCGCCGGGCGGGTTGGAGAGCGCGACGTCGTTGGCCTCGAGCCCGAGGCTCGGCAGCAGCGAGAACGAGACCTTGCCGTGGATCCTGAGGTCGCGGCCGGTCGACTGCCGTACTGCGGCGACGAGCTCGCTCTTGTAGGTGTCGACGGGAATGAAGAAGGGCGCGACGACGGCAATGGCGAGCAGCACCACGATGACGACCGCCACTCCGATCAGCAGCTTCTTCATGGCCCGATCTCCCTTCGCCGAGACGCGGGCCCAAGTCTAGCCCAAGCGGCAAACGCGCGACAGCACGGCGAATTCCCCAAGGGGTAGAGCGCCGTCGCGGCAGGGCAGATTTGCCTGAATTTTCGGCGCGACTTGCCGCGCCGGGCGAGGCTAGTATCGGCGCCGCAAGGCGGCGCGGCACGGCCGTCGCAGGGACAGGAACACCACGATGAAGCACATGCTCGCCATCCTCGCCGCGGCCATGCTCGCCGCCGCCGGTCCCGCGCGCGCCGCCGACACCATCAAGCTCGGCGCGCTCTATCCGCTGACCGGCAATTCCGCGCCCGCCGGGCAGGCGGCCAAGGCGGCGATCGCCGTGGCGGTCGACATCGTCAACACGGCGCATCCCGAGTTCAAGGGCCTGCCGCTCGCCGACACCGCCGGCCTGCCCAATCTCGGCGGCGCCAAGATCGAGGTGATCGACGCCGACCATCAGGGCGACCCTTCGGTGGGACAGCAGCAGGCGCTGCGGCTCATCACCCGCGAGCATGTGGCGGCGCTGCTCGGCACCTATCAATCCTCGGTCGCGCTGACGGCGACGGCGGTGGCGGAGCGCTACGGCATTCCCTTCGTCATCGGCGACAGCGTCGCCGCGAACATCACCCAGCGCGGCTTCAAATGGACCTTCCGCGTAACGCCGATCGCCGGCGATTTCGCCGTCAGCTACGTCGACTTCCTGACGCAGATGAAGCGGTCGGGCAGGAAGGTGGACAGCATCGCGGTGCTCAACGAGAACACCGATTACGGCACCTCGATCGGCGGCAGCATCGTCGAGGCGGCGCAAAAGGCCGGATACCAGGTGATGCGGATCGTCTACAACGCCAAATCCACCGACGTTTCGGCGCAGGTGCTGCAACTCAAGGACAAGAACCCCGACGTGGCGATCTTCGTCGGCTACACCGCCGACGAGATCCTCTACATGAAGACGCTGAAAGAGCTCGACTACAAGCCGGCGATGATCATCGGCGACGATGCCGGCTTCTCCGACCCGTCCTTCATTCCCGCCGTGGGCGACATATCTCAGGGGGTGCTCGACCGCAGCGCGTGGGACGCCGGCAAGCCGGGCAGCGTCACCTACCGCATCAACGAGATGTACAAGGCGCGGACCGGCCGCGACATGGACGATACCAGCGGCCGCTGGATGCAGGCCTTCTTCGTCCTGGCCGATGCAATCAACCGCGCCGGCTCGACCGATCCGGCCAAGATCCAGAAGGCGCTGCGGGAGACCGACCTGAAGCCGGCGCAGCTGATGATGGGCTATCGCGGCGTCAAATTCGACGCCAGCGGCCAGAACCTGCTGGCCTCCACCTATCTCATCCAGCTCCAGGGCAAGTCCTACAAGGCGGTCTGGCCCGAGGCGCGCGCCACTGCGACGCTGCAATGGCCGATGACCGGCTGGAAGTAGCCGCGGGAACCGCCCGGCGGCCGGCGCCATGATCCTGCTGCAGGTCATCGTCGACGGGCTTCTGCTGGGTGCGGTCTACGCGCTGTTCTCGTCGGGCCTGACGCTGATCTGGGGCATGATGAACTTCATCAACTTCGCCCATGGCGAATTCGTCATGCTCGGCATGTACGTGGCGCTGCTGGCGGTAACCTGGATCGGCGGCGGGCCGGTCGTGTTCGGGCTCGCGGCGGCGCTCGGGCTTTTCCTGCTCGGCGTCGTCATCTACTTCGCGCTGATCCGCGCCGTCATGCGCGGGCCGATGCTGGCGCAGATTCTCTCCACCTTCGGCCTCGCGCTGTTGCTGCGCTACGCCGCCTTCTGGGTCTTCTCGCCTAACTTCGTCACGCTGCCGCGCAGCGTGCTCAGCGGCACGCTGCGCCTCGACGGCATCCTGCTCAGCGTGCCGCGGCTCGCCGCCGGGCTGGCGGCGGCGGCGCTCACCCTCGGCATGCATCTGCTGCTGACCCGCACGGCGCTGGGAAGCCGGCTTCTCGCCGTCGCCGAGGATCGCGACGCGGCGACGCTGATGGGCATCCGCCCCGACCGCATGCAGGCGTTTGCCTGGGGCCTCGCCGCGGCGAGCGCCGGGATCGCCGGCGCGCTGATGGCGATCTCGTTTCCGTTTTCGCCGGCGGTCGGCGAGACCTTCGCGCTCACCGCCTTCGTCGTGGTCACGCTGGGAGGCTTCGGCAGCGTCCCCGGCGCGATGCTGGCCGGGCTGCTGGTCGGCCTGATCCAAGGGCTCTCCGCCTATTGGCTGGGCCCGGTCTACAAGGACGTGGTCGTCTACGGGCTGTTCGTGGCATTGCTGTGGCTGCGGCCGCAGGGGCTGCTGGGGGCGGCATGACGCGCCGGGGCTGGGTTGTGCTCGCGGCGGCGCTGCTGGCCTATCCCTGGGCCGTCGCCGGCAGCGACGGCGCCGCCTTCCTGCAGGATATGGGCGCGCTGGTGCTGCTGGCGGCGATCGGCGCCTCGGCCTGGAACATCCTCGGCGGCTATGCCGGGCAGATCTCGGTGGGCCATGCCATGTTCTTCGGCGCCGGTGCCTATGTGCCGCTGCTCGTCTACCAGCATTGGCAGGCGCCGCCGCTGCTCGGCGTGCCGCTCGGCGTCGCCGCCAGCCTGGGCATCGCGCTGATCGTCGGACATCCGACCTTCCGCTTGGCCGGCCACTATTTCAGCATGGCGACGATCGCCGTCGCCGAGCTGGTGCGCATCATGGTCGGAAACTGGGACTTCCTCGGCGCCGCGATCGGATTGCAGGGGCCCGCGACCGGGCGCGGCTGGTACGATCTCACCTTCCGCAGCGCCGTGCCCTATTACTACATTTTTCTCGCGGTGCTGGCGCTGCTGCTGGCGGTCACCGCGCAGATGCAGCGCAGCCGCCTCGGCTACTACCTGCATGCCATCGGCGCCGGCGAGCGCGCGGCGCGCAGCCTCGGCGTGCCGGTGCGGCGCTACAAGCTCTACGCGCTGCTGCTGAGCGCCGGCTTCACCTCTCTGGCGGGATCGCTCTATGCGCTCAAGACCGGCTTCGTCGATCCCGACAGCGGGCTCGGCATCCTGGTGTCGGTGCAGATGATCATCACCGCGGCGCTGGGCGGCGCCGGCACGCTGCTGGGGCCGCTGCTGGGCGCGGCGATCCTGGTGCCGCTGCAGACCGCGACCAACACCTGGTTCGGCGGCGGCGGTTCGGGCCTCACCTACGTCATCTATGGCGGCGTCATCGTGCTGATCGCGCGCTTCGAGCCCGGCGGCCTGCTGGAGCTGTGGCATCGCCGGGCGGCGGCGCGGCTGGCGCGCCGCGGCAGGGTTCGTCATGCTGCTTAGCGCCGAGAAGGTCGCCAAGCATTTCGGCAGCTTCCGCGCCGTCGCGGGCGCCGATGTAGCGGTCGCCGCGGGCGAGATCGTCGGCCTCATCGGCCCCAACGGCGCCGGCAAATCCACCTTCTTCAATTGCATCGCCGGCGACGTCGCGCCCACCTCCGGCCGCATCCTGTTCGACGGCGTCGACGTCACTGGCGCACCGGCCGAGACCCGCGCGCGGCTCGGCATCGGCCGTACCTTCCAGGTGCCGACCACCTTCGAGGACATGACCATCCTCGACAACGTCATGGTTGGCGCCTTCCTGCGCCATCCGCGGCGCGGCGAGGCGCGCGACCGCGCGCTCGAGGTGATCGAGATGACCGGCCTCAAGGAGCAGGCCGGCCAGCGCGCGCGCAGCCTCGGCACGCCCGGCCGCAAGCGGCTCGAGATCGCGCGCGTGCTCGCCGCGCGGCCGCGGCTGATGCTGCTCGACGAGGCGCTCGCCGGCCTGACGCCGAGCGAGGTGCGGCGCGCGATCGAGCTGGTGCGCGCCATTCATGCCCAGGGCATCACGCTGGTCATCGTCGAGCACATCATGGAGGTGATCCTGACGCTCGCCGAGCGCGTGTTGGTGTTCAACCAGGGCCACGTCATTGCCAGCGGCACGCCGCGGCAGGTGGTCGACGATCCCGCGGTGATCGAGGCCTATCTCGGACGCGGGCATGGGCGTCCGCGGCGAGCGAGGACCCCGTGACGCGGCGCATGACGCTGCTCTCGGTCAGGCATCTCGAAGTGCGCTACGGCGACCTTGTCGGCGTCGCCGACGTGTCGCTCGACGTGCCGGACGGCGCGGTCGTAGCGCTGCTCGGCTCGAACGGCGCGGGCAAGACGACGACGCTCAACGCCATCGCCGGGCTGGTACGGACCAGCGGCGGCAGCATCCGCTGGCGGGAGGACGCGATCACCAACCTGCCGGCGTTCGCCATCGTGCGCCGGGGCCTCGCGCTGTCGCCGGAGGGGTGGCGCCTCTTCGTCGGCCAGACGGTCGAACAGAATCTGCGGCTGGGCGCCACGACGCTCGCCGAGACGCGGCGGATACCGGCGCTGCTGGACCGCGTCTTCGCCATCTTCCCGCGGCTGGCCGAGCGCCGGCGGCAGCGCGCCGGCACCTTGTCGGGCGGAGAACGGCAGATGCTGGCGATGGGACGCGCCCTGATGAGCGATCCCAAGCTGCTGATGCTGGACGAACCTTCGCTCGGCCTGGCGCCGGCGATCGTCGACGCGCTCTACGACACCCTGCGGCGGCTCCACGGCGAGGGACTGACCCTGCTGCTCGCCGAGCAATCGGTGCCGCTGGCGCTCGAGATCGCCGATTACGGCTATGTGCTTCAGACCGGGCGCACCGTGCTCGACGGCATGGCCCAGGCGCTGGCCGAGGACCCGCAGGTGCAGCGCATCTATCTCGGCGTTAACCCTCCCTAACGGCGCCGCCGGCCGCGCGGCGGTTTTTCCTGGTGATCGTTAACGAGAAAGCCTCTATCGTATCTCCTCAAAGGTGTAAGGGCCGACGATATCGGCCGCGCGCGAGGCGCGCCGGGAGGAAAATCTCGCAAGGCGCAACGCAGTCCGTGCGAGGAGCCCGGTCGATGCAGGAACCGACGAGCAGCACTGCGGATTTCCGCGCCTTCTTCGAGCGCGCCCCCGGGCTCTGCCTGGCGCTGGCACCGGATCTGACCATCGTCGCGGTCAGCGACGCCTATGCGCGGGCGATGATGACGACGCGCGGCGGGCTGATCGGCCGCCGCATCTTCGACGTGCTGCCGGAAGACCCCGCCGCCGACGCCGCCATCGCGCTGTGCCGCTCGCTCGAATCCGTGCGCGAGCTGAAGCGGCCGGACGTGGTGGCGGCGCAGAAATACGCGGCGCCACGACCGATCACCGCCGGCGGCGGCATCGAGGAGCGCTACTGGAGCGCGATCAACACTCCGGTACTGGACGTCAACGGCGAGCTGCGCTGGATCATCCATCGCATCGAGGATGTGACTGAACTGGCGACTCTGCGCGCCGAGGTAGCGTCCCGCGACGCGCTGCTGCACGAACAGCGGCACAAGATCGAGCAGCTTCGCGCCACGCAGCACGCGCTCGCCCGCCGCGTCGACGACCTCATCGGCCGGCAGCGCGAGATCGAGCAGCGGGCGGCGCGGCGCACGCTGGGCGACAGCACGGCGACGATCGCGACGCTCACCGGCGGGATCGCGCACGACTTCAACAATCTGCTCGCCGTGATCATCGGCAATCTCGAGCTGCTGCGCGAAGGCAATGTGGGCGACGGCGAAGCGCCGGAGCTGCTCGGCGAGGCGCTCGCCTCCGCCTTGCGCGGCGCGGCGCTGGCGCAGCGGCTGCTCGTCGTCGCCCGGCATCGGAAGCTGCAGCCCGCGCGCCTCGACATCAATGCGCTGATCGGCGGCATGGCGGAACGCGTCGGGCGCGAACTCGGCGAGGCCATCGGCGTCTCGCTCGAGCTCCTGCCGGAGCTGTGGCCGGTCATGGCCGATCCCGGGCAACTCGAAGCCAGCCTCGCCGCTCTCGTCGCCAATGCGCGGGACGCGATGGGCAATGGCGGGAGGCTGATCATCGGCACGCGCAACGGCCATCTCGACGCCGACTATGCCGGCGAGCATCCCGGCGCGAGGCCCGGCGACTACGCCATCATCGAAGTCAGCGACACCGGAAGCGGCATGTCGCGCGTGGTGGCGAACCGCGCCTTCGAGCCGTTCTTCACCACCAAGGAGCGCGGCCTTGGCAGCGGCCTCGGCCTCACCATGGTCGAGGGCTTTATCGCCCAGTCCGGCGGCCATATCGACGTCAGCAGCGAGCCCGGCATCGGCACCGCAATCCGCCTCTACCTGCCGCGCCTCGCCGCGCAAGCCGCGCGCGCCGAGCCGGTCGCGGCGAGCGGCGCGGCCGGCGGCGGCAACGAGACCGTGCTGGTGGTCGAGGACGACGTCGCGATGCGGCGCATCGTCCGCCGCCAGCTTTACGAACTCGGCTATCGCGTGCTCGAGGCCGAACACGCAACGGCGGCGCTGCGGCTGCTCGAGACGGAGAGCGTCGCGGTGCTCTTCACCGACATCGTGACGCCGGGGAGCATCGACGGCATCGCGCTGGCGCGCACCGCCGCTTCGCGCTGGCCGGAGCTCAAGGTCCTGCTCACCACGGGCTTTCCCCAAGCCGCCCGCGACGGGCACGGCACGGCCAACGGCTTCCGCCTGTTGGCCAAGCCGTATCGGCGCGAGGAACTGGCGCGCGCACTGAGCGATATGCTGAGCGACCCCGGCAAGACGCCGTCGCGTGTCGGCGCGACCTCCCCGCCGCAGGCGCGCTCGGTCGGCTGAACTCCGCCGCGCGCACCGCACGCAGGACTTGCCGGATGCGGCAGCCGGCGGCATCTTCGCCCCGGGCCTCGCGCCCGCGCAGCAGCGCGGCGTTCTGCGGGCCCCGATAGACCGCGCCGGGGGAGATACATCCATGTTCGCCGCGCCGCCCGTGATCGAGACGACGGTCTTCGCCCGCGTTCCGGAGCGGCTGTCGCGGGCGTCCGGCCGATCGCCCTGGGTCGATATGCTGCGCGAGGGCGCGCCGACCGCCTCGTTCCTCGAAGGTCCGTCCTTCGACCGCGAAGGCAATCTGTGGGTGACCGACATCCCGTGGGGACGGCTCTTCAAGATCACGCCCGAGGGCGCGCTGAGCCTCGCCTTCGAATATGACGGCGAGCCCAACGGCCTCAAATTCCACCGCGACGGCCGGGCCTTCATCACCGACCACAAGCATGGCCTCATGGTGTTCGATCCCAAGGGCGGCAGGATCGAGCCTTGCCTGGAGCGGGGACGGTTCGAGCGCTTCAAGGGCGTCAACGATCTCGTCTTCGCCTCGAACGGCGATCTCTACTTCACCGACCAGGGCATGACCGGACTGCACGACCCGACCGGCCGGGTCTGGCGTCTCGAGGCGGGCGGCCGGCTGGAGTGCCTGCTCGACAACGTTCCGAGCCCCAACGGGCTCGCGCTGAACAAGGCCGAGACCGTCCTCTATCTCTGCGTCACCCGCAACAACGCCATCTGGCGCGTGCCGCTGCTCAAGGCGGGCGGCGTCGGCCGGGTCGGCATCTTCATCCAGATGTCGGGGGGCACCGGGCCCGACGGCATGGCGATGGACGAAGACGACAACCTCGCCATCTGCCATGTGGGGTTCGGCGCGGTCTGGCTTTTCAGCGCGCTGGGCGAGCCGCTCTATCGCATCAAATCCTGCGCCGGACTCGCCACGACCAACTGCGCCTATGGCGGCGCGGAGCGGAAGTCGCTGTTCATCACGGAATCGGCGAGCGGCAGCGTGCTGCGCGCGGAGCTGCCGGTGGCGGGACGGCGGATGTATTCGCATCTCTAGGGCCGCCACCGGGAAGCAGGCGCCGCGGCAGTTTTCGGTCGCACCCCGGACGGCCAGGCGCTAAGATCGCCGGTGATTTCGCCGCTGTTTCAGCCGTGTACGCCCTCTTCGCCATGAGCAACATCGCCGCATCGCGCAGCCGTGGACGCCGACCGGCCCTCGCCCGCTTTTGGATCGAAGGCCTGCGCCGCGCAGGGCGCCACGCCGGGAATTTGCTTGAGGCCGCGGCGCTGCTGGCGGTGATGGCCGTCTTCGCCGGCCTGCCGATCGACTGGGCGTCAGCGCTGGGCGGCGCCATCGGACGAACCATCGGACCGCGGCTCGGCGTATCGCGTCGCGCGCTGCGCAACATCAGGACCGCGCTGCCGCAGAACGACGAAGCCGAGAACCGGCGCATCCTGCACGGCATGTGGGACAATCTCGGTCGCGCCGTCGGCGAGCATCCGCACCTGTCGCGGATCTGCGCCGCGACGTCCGGCCGCGTCGAGATCGTCAACGGCGAGGCGGTGAGCGGTCTGCTGGCCGATGTCAGGCCCGCGATCCTGTTCGGCGGCCATTTCGGCAATTGGGAGGTGGGTCCGTCGACCATTCATCGCCTGATGGGACGCTCGCTCCTCTCGGTCTATCGGGCGGCAAACAATCCCTGGGTCGACCGGCTGCTGCGCTATCGGCTGCCCTCGCGCAATGCCGTCGCCAAGGGCGCCAAGGGCGCCCGCGATCTGCTCCGCCATCTCCGGTCCGGCGGCCATGTCGCGATGCTGGTCGACCAGAAGCAGAATGACGGCATCGCCGTGCCCTTCTTCGGCCGCGACGCAATGACCGCGCCGGCGCTGGCGCGCCTCAGCCGCCACTTCAACTGCCCGATCGTG
Source organism: Rhodospirillales bacterium (assembly GCA_027315365.1). Taxonomy (GTDB): domain Bacteria; phylum Pseudomonadota; class Alphaproteobacteria; order ATCC43930; family CGMCC-115725; genus DAHUYF01. Next base: position 54,184 of record DAHUYF010000074.1, read on the forward strand.
CCGATCCGGGTCGAACGCCTCGGCGGCGCCCGTTTCCGCTTCACGGTCATGTCAGCGATCGAAGCCGCCAGCGGCGGCGACGACGCGGCCGACGTGCTCGCCACCATGACGCATGTCAACACCATCATCGAAGGCTGGATCCGCGCCCGGCCGGAGCAATGGCTGTGGCTTCACCGGCGCTGGCCGGATGCGGCGACGGCGGCGATATGATCTCGGCGGCCACCAGAAGGAGCATGCAATGACCGGCTATCATTACGCCGACCTGCTATCGCTGAGACTTACTTGTCCCGACCCGCAATGCGGCCAATCGTTCCAGAAGAGCATCGCGCAGCTTGCCAGCCGCGAGGCGGTCGCCTGCCCACGCTGCAGCAAGCCGGTCGATCTCGCCGGTCACCGCGTCGCCCTCGACAAGCTCGCGGACCTTGCCGCCGCGCTCGAACGGCAGACATCGCCCGCGGCCTGAATCGCCTCGTCAAAGCAAGAGGTTGGCGTACACTAGCGCCGGCGCGGCCGATCGCGATAAGATCGATGTCGAGCGCGGCCCACGACGGGGATGGCAGATGCCCAAGAAGTCCGACTGGGAAATTCCGATCGTGGCGCAGCCCCAGCCCGAGGAATTCGATTTCGATCTCGATCGCGTGCTGCAATCGGTCGTGGGATTGCAGGCGCATATCGCCGAGGACGCCTTCACCGCCCAGACGCTCGGCACGGAGCGCGCCGGCAGCGGCGTGGTGATCGGCGACAACGGCCTCGTCCTCACCATCGGCTATCTCGTCACCGAGGCGGAGAGCGTCTGGCTCAGCACCGCCGACGGCCGCGCCACACCGGGCCACGCGCTCGCCTACGACCAGGAGACCGGCTTCGGCCTAGTGCAGGCGCTGGGCCGGCTCGGCCTGCCGGCGCTCGAGCTCGGGCAGTCGAGCGACATCGAGCCCGGCGATCCCGTCATCCTCGCCGGCGGCGGACGGCGCCAGTCCGTCCGCGCCAGCGTCATCGGCCGGCAGGAATTCGCGGGATACTGGGAATACCTGCTCCCCGACGCGATCTTCACCGCCCCGGCGCATCCCTTCTGGGGCGGCACCGCGCTCATCGGCCGCGATGGCAGGCTGCTGGGCATCGGCTCACTGATGGTGCAGCAGATGACCGAGCGCGACAACGTGCGTGACATCAACATGATCGTACCGATCGATCGGCTGAAGCCGATCCAGCAGGATCTCGTCACCTACGGCCGCCAGAACAAGCCGGCGCGCCCGTGGCTCGGCGTGTTCTCGGCCGAGCGCGACGGACGCGTCGTGGTCGCCGATGTGAGCCCGCGCGGGCCCGCCGCCGCGGCAGGCCTTCGTGAAGGTGACGTGCTCTGGGCGGTGCGCGACGAGAGCGTCACCGGACTTGCCGATTTCTACCGCAAGATCTGGGCGAGCGGACCGGCCGGTACCGAGATCCCGATCGAGGTGGTGCGCGAAGGGCGCACGGTCTGGGTGCGAGTCAAATCCGCCGACCGCGCCGCCCTGCTCAAGACGCCGCGGCTGCAATAGGACGAAACGCCGGAGACCGGCACCCGCCGCGCTAGTCGCGCGCCACGGCGCGCGCGAGATGCGCCGCGATCAGCGCCTCGGCGGCCTCTGCGACCGCACCGGCGGGGCCGCCGGCGCCGAAGGTCTGCGCGCTCGAATAGGCGCCTTCGAACAGCAGCACGAGCTGATCGGCGAGCTGCGCCGGACGCCGCGCGTCGAGGGCGCGGGCGAGATCGAGCAGGCGGCGGCGCAGTTCGTGCTTGTGCCGCTCGGCGACCTGGCGCGCGGGATGAGCCGGCTCGGGAAACTCGGTAGCGGCGTTGGTAAATGGGCAGCCGCGCCAATCCGCGCGCGTTGCGCGCCGGGCCAGGGCGCGAAACAGCGCGCGCGACTGTTCGCGTGGATCGCCCCGATGGCGCGCCGCCACGTCGTCCCACCGGGCCCAATAGCGCGCGTCATGCGCCTCGAGACATGCCGCGACAAGCTCGTCCTTGGAGGGGAAGCTGCGATAGAGGCTCATCTTGGCGACGTCGGCGGAGGCCACGATCTCGTCGATGCCGACCGAGCGGATGCCCCGGCGATAGAACAGATCACCCGCCGCCGCGAGCAGCCGCTCGCGCGCCGAGGGCGCCAGCGCACCTTCCGCCAGTTCGCGCGTTTTCGCCGGTGCCGCCTTCCGCCGCCGCATGGCCATCCTCGTCAGCCGGGCTTTACACGATAGAGACCGACCGGTATCGTGTAAAGAGGTAGACCGGTCTGTCTCACGGAGGCATGAGGATGAGAACGCTCGCTCAGATGCTGGCGGGGCGCGTGCATTATGCCTGGGTCGTTGCCGGCGTCATCTTCCTCGTCCTGCTCGCCGCGGTCGGCGTGCGCGCCACGCCGAGCGTGCTGATCGTGCCGCTCGAGCGCGCCTTCGGCTGGAGCCGCGGCACCATCTCCTTCGCGATCTCGCTCAACATCGTGCTCTACGGCCTGGTCGGACCGTTCGCCGCGGCGCTGATGCAGCAGCTCGGCATTCGCCGCACCGTGCTGCTGGCGCTGACGCTGATCAGCGTCAGCGTCGCATCGAGCACCTGGATGACCGCGCCCTGGCAGCTGGTGCTGAGCTGGGGGCTCGCGGTCGGGCTGGGCACCGGCGTCACCGCGCTGGTGCTCGGCGCTACCATCGTCAACCGCTGGTTCGCCAAGCAGCAGGGGCTGGTGATGGGCATCATCACCGCCAGCACCGCCACCGGCCAGCTCGTGTTCCTGCCGATGCTGGCGGCGGTCGCCGAAAGTGCCGGCTGGCAATGGGTGGCGTGGATCGCGGCGCTGGCCATCGCCGCGATGATCCCCGCCGTGGCCCTGCTCGTGCCGGAGAGTCCGGCGGCGATCGGCCTTGCCCCTTACGGCGCGGCGGCGGACGACATCGCCGCCGCGACGGCGCGCGCCAACCCGATCGGGGTGGCGATGGCGACGCTCGGCCGCGCATCGAGATCGGGTGGCTTCTGGCTGCTCTTCGCCAGTTTCTTCGTGTGCGGCGCCAGCACCAACGGACTGATCGGGACCCACCTCATCTCCTACTGCGTCGACCACGGCATTCCGGAAGTGCAGGGCGCGAGCCTGCTGGCGGCGATGGGCATCTTCGATCTCGTCGGCACCACCGCCTCGGGCTGGCTCTCCGACCGCTTCGACAGCCGCCGCCTGCTGTTCTGGTATTACGGCCTGCGCGGGCTGGCGCTGATCTATCTGCCCTATTCCGGCTTCTCGCTCTACGGCCTGTCGATCTTCGCCGTCTTCTACGGCCTCGACTGGATCGCCACCGTGCCACCGACGGTGCGGCTCACCACCGAGCTCTTCGGCAAGGCGGATGCGCCGATCATCTTCGGCTGGCTGCTGGCGGGCCATCAGCTCGGCGCCGGCGTCACCGCCTTCGAGGCGGGGGTGCTGCGCTCGGTGCTCGGCGCCTATCTCGTGCCGGTGCTGATCTCAGGCGGGCTCTGCCTGATCGCGGCGCTGCTGGTGCTGCGCATCGGCCGCGGGCGCGCCGGCGGGATTGCGCCGGTTCCGGCCTGAGACGCCGGTTGCCCGACGCAGCGCGCTCCTCCTAGGATCAACCTCCCGGAGGAGAGAACCGCGTCCATGACCCGCATCGCCAGCATCCGCGCCCGTGCCGTCTGCGTACCGCTCGCCGCGGCGACCGCATTTTCGAGCCGCTTGGTGAGCGAGCGGCACTATGCGCTGGTCGAGGTCGAAGGCGATGACGGCGTCACCGGCATCGGCTTCTGCTACGCCGGCCATGCCGGCGGCGCGCTGATCACCAAGGCGATCCACGACCTGCTGGCGAAGAAGCTCCTCGGCCAGGACGCGCATCGCGTCGAAGGCCTCTGGGAGGAGATGTATCAGGAGGCGCTGCTCGCCGGCCGCCTCGGCGCGGTGCTACGCGCCATCAGTGCGCTCGACATCGCGCTCTGGGACCGCAACGCGCGCGCGGCCAGCCTGCCGCTTTACAAATACCTCGGCGCCGCGGTCACCGACCGCGTGCCGGCCTATGCCAGCGGCGGCTACTATCTCGACGGCAAGACGCCAGAGATGCTGGGCGACGAGGTGGCGGGCTATGTCCGCCAGGGCTTTGGCGCGGTCAAGATCAAGGTCGGGCGTGGACGCGATCTCGGGCTCGAGCGCGCGCGCATCGAGGCGGCGCGCGCCGCCATCGGCGAGGACGTACTGCTGATGCTCGACGCCAACAATGCCTGGGCCGACCTGCCGACGGCGCTGCGCTTCATGCGCGCCTATGAGCCGTCGGCCCCCTATTGGATCGAGGAGCCTTTCGGCCCGGACGACATCGACAATCATGCGCGCCTGGCGCGGCTGACACCGGTGCCGGTGGCGACCGGCGAGATCGAAGGCGGCCGCTGGCGCTTCAAGGAACTGCTCGACAAAGGGGCGGCGATGATCCTGCAGACCGACGCCTGCGTCTGCGGCGGCATCAGCGAGTTCCGCCGCATCGCCGCCACGGCGGCGAGCTACGGCGTGACGCTCTGCCCGCACTGGTTCCACGACGTTCATGCGCATCTGGTGGCGGCGACGCCCAATGCGCGCTATGTCGAGCTCTTCCCCGACGACAAGGTGCTCAATTTCCGCCGCCTCGTCACACCTCAGCTCGCCTTCGCCAACGGCATGATCGAGCTGCCGGACCGGCCGGGCCTCGGCTGCGACTTCCTGCCCGAGGCGGTCGAGCGCCATGCGGTGGAGCCCTGGGCGTGAGCGCCGCGCCCGTCGCCGACTGGCCCCGCGACATCCACGCCGCGCTGGCGGCGGCCGAAATCCGCCAGGTGGCCTATGTCCCCGATGCCGGCCATGCGCGGCTGATCACGCTCTGCGCCGGCGATGGCGCGATGCACATGGTGCCGCTCACCAGCGAGCAGGAGGGCGTCGGCCTCGCCGCCGGCGCCTGGCTCGGCGGCCAGCGCTCGGTACTGCTGATGCAATCGAGCGGCGTCGGCAACTGCATCAACGCGCTGACGCTGATCGAGACCTGCCGCTTGCCGCTGCTGATGCTGATCACCATGCGCGGCGAGTTCGGCGAGTTCAATCCGTGGCAGGTGCCGATGGGCCGTGCCACGCCGCAGGCGCTGCAGCTCGCCGACGTCCTGGTGCAGCGCGCGAGCCGCGCGGAAGAGGTCGGCGCGGTCGTCGCCGGCGCAGCGCGGCTCGCCTTCGCCAGCTACCGCGCCGTCGCGGTGCTGCTGTCGCAGCAGCTCATCGGCGCCAAATCCTTCCAGAAATGAGCCCGCCATGAGCCGCGCCAACACGCTCGACCGCCGCGCCGTCGTCCGTTCGCTGCTCGCCCGGCGCGGCGGGCTGCTGCTGGTGACCGGGCTGGGCGCGCCGGCCTGGGACGCGACTGCGGCCGGCGACAGCCCGCTTACCTTCCCGCTCTGGGGCGCGATGGGCAGCGCGGCGATGATCGGCCTCGGCCTGGCGCTGGCGCAGCCCGAGCGCGCGGTGTTGGTGCTCACCGGCGACGGCGAGATGCTGATGGGGCTGGGCAGCCTCGCCACCATCGGCGTGCAGCGCCCGGCCAATCTCGCGCTGGCGGTGCTCGATAACGAGCGCTACGGCGAGACCGGCATGCAGGAGACGCACACCGCCCACGGCGTCGACCTCGCCGCCATCGCCGCCGGCTGCGGCTTTGCGCAGAGCGAGACGATCCGCGACATGGCCGGGATCGAGGCGCTCGGCGCGCGGCTCGACGCGCGGCAGGGCCCGCTCTTCGCGCAGGTGAAGATCGCCGCCGACACGCCGCCGCTGGCGCTGCCGCCGCGCGACGGCGCGCTCCTCAAGAACCGGTTCCGCGCGGCACTGCTGGGGCCGCAGGCCGATCTGGCGTAGGCTGATCTACGCCACGGGATGGCGCGGCGGCTGTCCCGCCAGCACCTCGAGCACTTGCTCGACCACGAGCAGGCCGACGCGGTCGAGCGCCTCGGCGGTGGCGGCGCCGATATGCGGCGTGGCGATGAAATTTGCGAGACGCAGCAGCGGGTGGTCGGGCGGCGGCGGCTCGGTGACGAAGACGTCGCTCGCCGCCGCCGCCGGCCGCCCGCGCTCGAGCGCTGCGGCCAGCGCCGCCTCGTCGACGATGCCGCCGCGCGCGGTGTTGATGAGGATGCTGCCGTCCGGCATCAGCGCCAGCTCGCGCGCGCCGATGAGGCCGCGCGTCGCGGCGGTGAGCGGCAGATGCAGGCTCAGCACGTCGCTGGCAGCGACGAGTTCGTCGATCGCGCCGGCCGGCGCCGCTCCGGCGGCGCGGATGGTCTCTGCCGGCAGCGCGGGATCGTAGGCCATCACCGGCGCGCGCAAGGCGCGGGCGAACAGGTCGGCGACACGGCGGCCGACTTGGCCGAAACCGGCGACCCCGAGGCGGCGGCCGGCCAGCTCTCGCCCGGCCGGCAAAGCCGCCTGCGCCGGCCGGCCGTCGCGCAGCGCCCGATCGGCGGCGACCAGATGCCGCGACGACGCCAGCGCCAGCGCCAGCACCAGCTCGGCCACACCGTCGGCATTGGCGCCCGGCGTGTTGACCACCGGGATGCCGCGGGCGCGGGCGGCGTCAAGCGCGATATTGTCGATGCCGACGCCGTGCTTGCCGATGACCTTGAGCCGTCGCGCACGGGCGATATCGGCGGCAGCGACCGGGCTGGTGCGGGTGATGATCGCATCGGCGCGCTCGGGCCAGGCGGACAGCGCGGGATCGCGCCAATCGACGACATCCGGACCGAGACGCGCCAAGGCGCGGGGGCTGATGGGATCAAGCACGAAAACCGGCACGGAAGGACCTCGCTCGGCAGGAAGAGGGGCGCGCGCCACTTTCCCCCGTCATGATCCATTGCTCAAGCGCCACAGGCGACTATCATGCGCCCCATGCAGGATCGTGCGATCCAAAACCCGATACCCTCAGACCGCACCAAGGGGCCGGTTCGCGGCCGGACGCCGTGACGGCGGCGCCTGCCGACCCCCTCGACTGGCAGCGCGTCGAGCGTTGGGCAGCAGCCATCGCCGCCGACAATCCCGCCGAGATGCGCGAGGTGTTCGCAGCCGCCGGAGCACGCGGGCCGGAGCTGCGGTGGGGTCCCTCGGTCGACAGTCTCGGCGCACCACAGCACCAGTTCCTGCTGCGCTATTGGAGCGATCTGCGCGGCGCGCGACGCATGCCGCATGTCAACGAGATCGATGCGATGGAGATGCGGCCCGCGCTGGGCTACGTCAACCTGCTCGAGGCGGTCGAGGACGGCCGCGATTTCCGGTATCGGGTGTTCGGCAGCACGGTCGCCTCGGTATCCGGCTTCGACCTTACCGGCCAGCTCGCCTCGCAGCTCAAGGCCAGCCCCTACATCGTCGAGTTCGGGGTGGCGGTGTACCGCGCCGCCCGCCGCCGCGGCGAGGTGCTCGTCACCGAGCACGGGCCGCCGACCGCGGTCTATACCTCGTCCTGGCATCGCCTGGTGCTGCCGTTCGGCGACGACCGCGGCGAGGCGGCCCGCCTGCTTGTCGGCATGGTGCCGATGACCCATGACGGAAGGCCCGTGATACCGCGGCTCTAGCCCGGGGCTGCATCCGGTCGCCGGGCCCGGCCGTAGTACCCACTGGCCGGCCCCAGGCTGCCGGCCAGTGGACAAGCCGACAGTCTCGATGCAGGGTGGCGCGCCGCCGCGGGAAGGTCATGGAACCGAACATCGCCGCCTTGTCCTCGCCGGAGGAATTGATCGCCGCGGTGCGGCGCGGCAGCCGCGCCGCGCTGAAGCGGCTCTACGAGCTGGAATCCCGTCGGCTCTATGGCGTTGCGCTGCGCATCGCGCGCCGGCCGGAACTGGCCGCCGATGCGCTGCAGGACGCCTTCGTCCAGGTCTGGCAGAACGCTGCCAGCTTCTCCGCCGAGCGCGGCAGCGCGGCCGGCTGGCTTACCGGCATCGTCCGCTTTCGCGCGCTCGACATCGTCCGCAAGCTCGGCCGCGAGGTCTTGAGCGACGATCCCGCCCTGGGCGAGGCCGCCCACGAGCCCGATATGGCCGCCGAGATCGACCTAAAATTGACGCAGGACGCGCTGCGGCGTTGCCTGCGCGCCCTCGACGTGAAGCAGCGGCACTGCATCCTGCTTGCCTTCGTCGACGGGCTATCCCACGCCGAGATCGCCACCCGCCTGCCGGCACCGCTGGGCAGCGTCAAGAGCTGGGTGCGGCGCGGGCTCCTCTCGCTGCGGAGTTGCCTCGAGCCATGATCCCCGATCACCCGGAAGAGCTGCAGGCCCTGGCCGGCGAATACGTGCTCGGCGTGCTCGACCCAGAAGCGGCGCGCGAGGTCGAGGCCGCCGTGGTGCAGAACGCCGCCCTCGCCGCCGCGATTGCCTTCTGGCAGGAGCAGCTCCATCCGCTCTCCCGCCTCGCCGCGCCGGCCGAGCCGCCGGCCGGGCTGTGGCGGCGGATCGAGGGCGCCCTCGCCGGCGCAGCAGCACCAGCGCCGCCGCGCCTCTGGGACCGGGTCGCGACGTGGCGCTGGTCGACCGCGGCGGCCGTGGCGGTCGCCGCCGGTCTCGCGCTCTATATCGCGCTGGCGCCCCCCGCGCCGGGTCCCGGCTATGTCGCGGTGCTGCACGCGCCGCAGCGCGCCGATGCGGCGTTTGTCGCCACCGGCGGCGAGCGCGGGCTGCTGCTGCGCGCGGTGGCACAGGAGAGGCCGCCGGGCGACCGCGGCTTCGAGCTCTGGGCGATCCCGGCAGGCGCCAAGCCGCGCTCGCTCGGCGTCATTCCGCCCGACGGCCGCATCGAGCTCGGCCACCTTCCGGTGCCGCTCAGCGAAGGCATGACGCTCGCTATCAGCATCGAGCCCAGGACCGGATCGCCCACCGGCCAGCCGACCGGACCGGTGGTGTTCGTCGGCGCGCTGATGGCGGCGCGATAGCGCAGCCGCCGCTTTTTTTCGGCTGGCTGCATCCGGCGCTCCCGCCGGCGCGTAAGGAGGAGGATGGGGCGAAATCCTTACGCCCCTCGGCCCTCACCAACGCGCAACCCATCGGGAGAAAAACTCATGACCCCCTCTTCTCTGATCGCGCCGGCGCGCCTCGCCTCTCGGCGCAGCCTGATCAAGGGCGCCGGCGGCGTCACGCTTTCGGCAGTGGCGATCAGCCTCCTCGCAGGCTGCGACGGCATGGCCGCCGACCGGCAGATGGCCGCCGATCCCGGCAGCGATGTGGACATCCTCAATTCCGCCCTCGGCCTCGAATACCAGGCGATCGCCGCCTACGAGGTCGGGGCCGAGAGCGGGCTGCTGCAGAAGCCGGTGCTCGCCCTCGCCGTGCAGTTCCAAGACGACCACAAGCAGCACGCGCAGCTGCTTGCCAGCACCGTCGCCAAGCTCGGCGGCACGGCCGTCGCGGCGAAGAAGCCGGCCGACTATCATTTCCCGGTCGATACGCTGAAATCGCAGGCCGACGTGCTGCGTTTCGCCGCCGGCCTCGAAAAGGGCGCCGCCTCCGCCTATCTCGGCGCGGTGCCGCTGTTCGCCAACAAGGATCTCGCCAAGGCCGCCGCCAGCATCCTCGGCGACGAGACCATGCATTGGGCGGTGCTGCGCAACGCGCTGGGCGAGAACCCAGTACCGATGTCCTTCATCGCCTGACGGGCAAAGGGCGGGGCGGCGGCGCATCTGCCGTCGTCTCGCCCTCCGCCGCGCCGATATCGCCAGCGACCGTGCCCCGATCCCCGTACATCCGGTACCTGCTCGCCGCAAGCCTGCTGCTGGCGGCGCCGGCCGCGGCTCAGCCGGCGGCGACCGGCGCCACGGTGCGGATGACCGACGATTTCGAATTCGCCCCGCGCGCGGTGACGATCTACGCCGGCGAGGCGGTCGAATGGCGCAACGCGTCGCGCTTCAAGCACAGCGTCACCGCCGACCCCCGGCTCGGCAGCGCCGCGCTGCCGCAAGGCGCCAAGCCCTTCGCCTCGGGCGAGCTGCAGCCCGGCGAGAGCTTCCGCCAGGTGCTGCCGGTGCCGGGCAGGTACCGCTATTTCTGCACGCCGCACGAAGGCATCGGCATGACCGGCACGATCACGGTGCTGCCGAACTAATCCTTGAATATCCCCTTGGGGATCATGGCGTGGATGCCCTTCACGCCGTCGACCACCTGCGTCACCTCGAAATCGACCGCGATCGAGGCCAGCGCATAGGCATCGACGCGCGTCAGTCCCTTCTCCTCGTGCAGGAACTTGATGCATTCGCGCAGCGCCAGCTTCATCGCCTCTTCGAGATTCTCGTGCAGGCCCAGCGTGATCCAGTGCGTCGGCGTTTCCGCCCGCGGCCAGGCGAGCGGCTTGCCCTTGATCAGCTCGAAGCGGAAGGTGCCGGTGAGCGAAGTCTCGATCGCGGTGAGGTCGACCTCGCCGTCGCCTTGCGCGGCATGGCCGTCGCCGACCATGAACAGCGCCTCCGGCACATGGACCGGCAAATAGAGGATCGAGCCCGCGGTCAGATCCTTCAGATCGATGTTGCCGCCGAAGGCGCCCGGCGGGCCGGAGCTGACGCGGCCCAGGCTGCGCGCCGGCCCCGTCGCCATGATGCCGAAGAACGGCGCCAGCGGCACTTCGATGCGCTCGGAGAATTTGGCGACCCGGCGGTCGAGGTCGAACGGGATGACTATGCTGCGGTTCAAGGTGAATTCGTCGGGCAGCCCGCCGCGGTTGAGGCGCATGCTGTTGACGCCGTAAGGCACGCGCGGCTCCGCCTCGATCACGTGGACGGCGAGGACGTCGCCGGGCTCGGCGCCGGCCACGGCGATCGGGCCGCTGACCACGTGCGGGCCGATGCCGCTGTGCTGCACCTTGGTGTAGACGCCGACGAGGTCGGCGAGCACCGCCTCCTTGGCGATGCCGAAGCGCGCGAAGAAGCTTTCCGGGTCGCCCTGATCGGCGAGGATGCCTTCATGCGAAACGGTGTCGATGGTCACGGTGTCGCCGGCATTGACGCGCAGCACCGGCTCGGCCGCGCCCCAGAGATAGCCCCAATGCACCGTCTCGGGTCCGCAACGCAGGCGGTGACGGCCTTGCCCCAGGCTTTCCGTCAGCCTGGCGTCAGCGGCGCGCTTCAACCCCGCCTCCGAGACGCGACAGTGGAGCGAGGCCGGCGGCACGATGGGTTGCGCCGGAGCCGCCTCGGCAAGCCGCAGCCCCTGGCGCAGAAAGTCGCGCTTCTCGCGGTCGATCAGGCGCAGCCGGAACAGCTCGTCGACGAAGTCGGCGTAGCGGCCGCGCTCGGAGCGCTGGGCGGGGCCATGGGCGTGGGCGTCGTCATGCATGGGCAAAGTCCTGGAGTGAGGGACGGCCGGTCGCGGCGACTGTGACGAATGCGCGGCAGCCCCGCAAGCGATCATCCCCACCCCGACCACCCTGTCCAGGTGCGAACGCTTTGCACCCAACGCCCCTCTGGCTTAGGCTGGCGGCAACGAAAAAGCGCCTTGGTGGAGGATCCATGCCCGGTCATTGCCGCATCGCCGCCGTCGCGGCCGCCACCTGCGTCCTGCTTGCCGCCGGCGGCGTGCGGGCGCAAATCTCGGACGACGTCGTCAAGATCGGCGTGCTGACCGATCTCTCGGGGCCGGCCTCCGACGCCACCGGCCAGGGCTCGGTCACCGCGGCGGAGATGGCAGTCGCCGATTTCGGCGGCACCGTGGCGGGCAAGCCGATCAAGGTGATCTCGGCCAACCACCAGCTCAAGCCCGATATCGGCGCCAATATCGCGCGGCAGTGGTATGACGACGAGCAGGTCGACCTGATCGTCGACGTGCCGGTTTCGGCGGTGGGCCTCGCGGTGCAGGAGGTGTCGCGCCAGAAGCGAAAGCTGTTCATCGCGGAATCGACCGGCGCCGACGTCTTCACCGGCAAGAGCTGCTCGCCCTACAGCATGCAATGGGCCTTCGACACGCATGCGCTCGCCACCGGCACCGCCAAGGCGGTGACGCAGCGCGGCGGCAAGACATGGTTCTTCCTCACCGCCGATTACGCCTTCGGCCATTCGCTCGAAGCCGATGCCAGCCGGGTGGCGGAGGCCAATGGCGGGCGGGTGGTAGGATCGGTCAATTTCCCCTTCAATTCGCCCGACCTCACCTCCTTCGTGCTGCAAGCACAGTCGTCGAAGGCGCAGATCGTCGGCATCGCCGCCGGGCCGCCCGACAACACCCATGCGATCAAGATCGGCGGCGAGTTCGGGCTGTTCCAGGGCGGCCAGCAGATGGCCGGGCTGCTCATCCTCATCACCGATGTGAATGGGCTGGGCCTCAAGGCGGCGCAGGGGCTGCTGCTCACCACCAGCTTCTACTGGGACATGGACGACAAAACCCGCGCCTGGTCCAAGCGCTTCTACGACAAGCTGCACAAGATGCCGACGATGTGGCAGGCGGGGACCTATTCCGCGATCGCCCACTATCTCGCCGCGATCAAGGCGACCGGCACCGACGAGCCGCTCACGGTCGCTGCCAAGATGCGCGAGACGCCGATCGAGGATTTCTTCGCCCGCCACGGCCGGCTGCGCGAGGACGGGCTCATGGTGCACGACCTCTATCTCGTCGAGGTGAAGAAGCCCGAGGAATCGAAGCGGCCCTGGGACTACTACAAGGTGCTGCAGACCATCCCAGGCGAGCAGGCCTTCCCGCGACTCGAGGACGAGGACTGCCCGATCACCAAGAAGCAGTAAGCCGGAAGCCGCGGGCGCGCGATGATGGCGCGGATGCCGTGACGACGGTGATGGGCGTGGTCGCCGCCGTCACCCTGGTGTGCCGGTAGGAATAATCGCCGTCCGAAAACCCGTCCGGCTTGGCGTAGAGCGCGACCAGGACGCTGCCGGCCGCGCTGTGCACGCCATCGATGGTGACGACCAGCCGCGCCGCCTCGGCCGGTGCCCCGAGCAGCAGCAGAACCGCCGGCAGCAGCACGCGATGCATCATTCGGCCTCGCCGAACGGAAACGGCCGGCGCGATGGCCGGCCGCTCTTGACTATAGGCGCAAGGCTGGAAAAACCACTCCGCTGCGGCGTTTTTTCGCAGGCTACCGGTGCAGTTCGGCAATGCCCGGAAAGAACAGGTAGCAGGCGACGCCGATGATGATGAGGTACACCAGCAGCGCGAAGGTCCAGCCCATGTTGTGGCGGATCACCGCGCCCTCGTTGCGCACGAAGCGCGAGGTCGAGACGCCGACGCTCGCGGTCTGCGGCGCCACCGGCTTGCCGATCTCCGCGCCCACAGAATTGAGCGTGGGCAGCAGCAGCAGCGGGAAGCCCAGGGTCTTGCCGACCAGCGTCTGGAACACACCGAACATGGCGTTGGTCGAAGTGTTGCTCCCGGAGAGCGCGACGCCGATCCAGCCGAGGATCGGCGCCACGATGATGAAGGCCACGCCGATCTTGGAGAAGGCGTTGGCGAGCGAGGCGGCCATGCCGGAATAGTTATAAACGATGGCCAAGCCGAAAATGAACACGCCGACCAGCAGCGCGCCCCACATCTGCTTGAAGGTCTTGGCGAAGATCTCGCCGAGCTGCGACGCCTTGAGCTCGCCGCGGCCGATCAGCGCCGCGACCACGAAGAGCCAGGCGACGAGGATGGCGGTGCCGGGCGCCCCCGGCCGGAAGTCGAAGCCGATGCTGATCGCGCCGCCGCCGGCGGATTTCGCCGAGGTCGCAAGATAGCGCCAGGAGGTTGCCAGCGTCTTGGCCCAGTCGAAGGGGCCGGTCCACAGCACCACCACCACCACCAGCACGATGAAGGGTAGCCACGCACCGAAGATCTCGCCGCCGGACAGGCCGTGACCTTCCGAGCTCTTGGCCTGAAGGCTCGCCGATACCGGCTTGCCGCCATAGCCCATCGGGGTGGCCGGCTGCCAGAACCGCAGCAGGATGAGCAGCGCCGCGAAGCTGGTGATGGCGCCGACCACGTCCGGCAGGAAGGGTCCGAAATAGATCGCGACCGGCAGCTGGCCGATGATGTAGCCGAGCGAGCCGACGATGGCGAGCGGCCAGCCGCCCTTGATGCCCTGCCAGCCGCTGACCAGGTAGAGCAGCACCCAGGGCGGCAGCAGCGCCAGGATGGCGACGATCTTGCCGACCGAGGCCGAGAAGCTCATCAGCAGCTCGGGCTGGCTGACGCCGAGCGTGGCCGCGGTGACGCTGGCCAGCGCGATGATCGGCGAGCCGAGGGCGCCGTAGGAGACCGGCGCATTGTTGGCGATGGCCGCGACGCGGATCGCGTCCAGGTCGGGAATGCCGAGGCTGATCAGGATCGGGGCGACGAAGGCCCAGGGATAGCCGAACCCGACCAGCCCCTCGAGCAGAGCGCCGAACGCCCAGGCGAAGAGCAGTGTCTGGACCCGCACATCCGCGGTTCCCTTGGCGATGAGCCAGAGGCGAAATTTCTCGAACACGCCGGTGACCATCAGCGTATTGAACAGCACCACCCCCCAGAAGGTGATCCAGTCGACATTCTGGATACCGGTGAAGGAGCCATTGAGATAAGCGGTGACGCCGCTGTCCGCCGGCATGTGCCATACCCAAACGGCGAGCAGATAGGTGACGAGCGAGCCGATCAACGTCGCCAGCCATGCCGAGACGCGGAAAACCGCCAGCAGCAGCAGCAGCACGATCACCGGAACCAAGGCGACCAGCCAGGTCAGGAACAGATTGTTCAAGGGATCAGGGATTTGCTGGAACACGGACGTTTCCTCCCCCAAAGAATGACCTCGCCACGCGCCCCCAGGCGCCCGGCTCGCTCGCTATCGCCCTGAAATCATTGGGACGGCACGAGTCTCGTGGGCGTCAGTATCGACGCTGCCGCCATCTTGGGCAATGGCAATCTCCACCGCCGGCCGGCGGGGCGGCGGGGTCAGGCGCCCGAGCGCGACACCAGCAGCGGCGCAGCCGCCGGGACGGGCGGCGGCGATGCCGCCGCGCGCTGCGAGCGCCGCACGCCGAACAGCTCCCTCAGGTGATCGGCGAGCCTGACGGCGAGCGCGACAATGGTCAGCGTCGGCGGCGCCGCGCCCGCGGTCGGGAATACCGAGCTGCCGGCGACGAACAGGTTCGACATGCCGTGCATCCTGCCGTCGGCGTCAACCACGCCGCGCCGCGGGTCGTCGTCCATCCGCGTGGTGCCGATCTGATGCCAGCCGCCCTCCAGATTCGCCGGCCAGCCTTCGATCTCGGCGGGGTCGAGCGGCGCCAGGCGACCGAAGCCGAGCCGCATCAGCTCGCTCTCGATGATCGCCTCGGCACGCACCACCGTGCGCCGGTCGATCGGCAAAGTGCGCCAGTCCAGACGGACGCGGTTCAGGCCGAACGCGTCGCGCCGCTCGTCGAGGACCACGCGGCTCGTCGGGTTGGGCGCCTGCTCGGGCTTGCTTTCGAGGACATAGCCGGCGATGAACCGGTTCGGCTGGAACAGCTGCAGCAAGGCGGCGACGGTCACCTTGTCGAACTGACGCGCGACGTCGAGGAGCTGCCGCGGCGACAGACCCTTGCGGCCATAGGGCGGGAAGCGGATGTAGGGATCGGTGCGACGCGAGCGCGAGAGCGAGAGCACGAATTTGCGGAAGGCGAGCCAGCCTTCCGCCTCATGGCCGATGTAGATGGGGTGGATGTTGCCGCTGTAGTTGAGCAGCTCCTCCCGCTCCTGCAGCGCCGCCGGCAGCGCGAGGCGCGCCGACAGGGCGTGATCGCGGAAGGTGAGGCCGTAAAGCGCCGTCGGCAGCGGGCGGCGGGCGGGAATGAGCGCACGCTTGGTGTGCGGGTGCTCCATGAAATGGCGGCCGACGAGATCGTGCTGATTGCCGAGTCCGGCCGCGACGACGTCGTTCGACAGCAGCAGCAGTCGGGTGTTCTCGATGCCGCCGGCGGCAAGAATGAAAAACCGCGCGCGCACCTCGAACCGATTGCCGCCGAGGCAGCCCACATCCAGATGCCTCACCGCGCGCGCGTTGTCCGTGGCCTTGATCAGCAGCACATTGGCATGGAGGAAGCACCGCACATTGGCGGCGCGGCGCAACGCGTCTCGGTAGGCGAGGCCGAAACGCGTCGGCGTGCTGAAGCGGTAGAGGCTGGTCTCGATCCTGTCGGGGTCGAACGGCACGGGGCGGGCACGCGGGTCGCCGATCTCGGCCGCGGCACGCGCGGGGTCGTAGTCGTCGCTGCGAAGCTGGCACAGCGCGTGCGCCTGCCGGTAATAGGGCCGCAGCGCCGTCGCCGGAAACGGCCAGCCGCTGTTCTCGACCCAGGGGCGGCGGTCGAAGTCGATCGCATCGAGCGGCCGGCACCATCCGCCCCAGGCATTGGTGTTGCCCCCGAAGTAGCGGATTTGGCAGACATCGAGATCGAAATAGCGCAGGCCGGCGTTGGCGCCTTCATAGAGCGACTGGGTGCGCCAGTCGAACTCGAGGCCGCCGCTTTCGAGCAGACAGATATCGACCCCGCTGCCGATGAATTCCTGCGCCAACGTGATCCCCGCGGCACCCGCGCCGACGATGCAGATATCCGCCTCGATGACCGCATTGGGATCGACCGTTCGCGCGTCAATGAACATGAAATTGCCATTTCTCAAGTGTGGCGGTGGGGAAACGCGCGAAGACGGCGATGGTTCCTGAAACCGCCGGCTCCGGCCCCGGAACTTTCATAGCGCGACAATGTTCTTCCACCGCTCGGTGGCATGGTCGGCGTGCCACCTGTCCAAACGGGCGAATGATGCGGGGGGCGGGCCTAGGCAGACGGGAGCGCTCCCCTGTCGACGAAGCGACGAACGGCGATCGTGCCAGGCGACCCTTTTCAGCGGCCCTAGCGGCCGGCGAGGAACGAACCGAATGGCCTCCTTGATCCCCCAACACACCGGCCGTATCTCGACCGCGAGCGGCGGCAGCGATGGACATGGCTCGCTGGAGAGCGGGCCGAGCCTCCTCAGCAGCACGCTGGAGAGCGTCGATCTCAGGCATCTGTGGCAGACGATCTGGCGCTGGCGCACCGTCGTGCTGTGGACGACCGTGGCACTCACCGCGCTTTCCGTCTTCGTCATCTATCATCTAACGCCGCAATACACCGCTTCCTCGCAGGTGCTGATCGGGGTCCAGCAGGTCAAGATCGGCAAGATCGAGGACCTGCTCTCGGAACTCAAAGGCGACGACGAGATGGTGGCGACCGAGATCGGCATCATCCGGTCGCGCCAGATCGCCGAGAAGACGGTCGACAAGCTGGGCCTCGACAACAATCCCGAATTCAATCCGGCGCTGCAATCGCCCGACCTGCTGACGCGGCTGCTGCAGGCGCAGCACATCGTGCCTCAGAGCTGGATCGACGCGCTCACCAAGGGCAGTTCGCAGAGTGCCGCCAACGATCGGGACATGACCAAGATCATCGAGAACTTCGAGGACAGGCTGAAGGTGTCGAACGACGGCAAGTCCCGCATCGTGACGATCTCCTTCACCTCGGTCAATCCGATCACCGCCGCACAGGTCGCCAATACCGTCGCCGACGCCTACATCGTCGCGCGCCTCGACGCCAAGTTCGCGGCGACGAAACGGGCCAACCTCTGGCTGGCCGACCGTCTCAACACGCTGCGCCAGGAGGTGCAGGTATCCGAGGACGCGGTCGAGAAATATCGCGCCGCCAACGGCTTGCTGCGGGCGCAGAACCCGACGGTGCCGGGCACCCAGGGCATGACGCTGACGACGCAGCAGATGTCGCAGGTCTCGGCGGACGCAATCATGGCGCATGCCAAGTATCTCGAAGCGCAAGCGCGGCTCGCCGATCTGCAGCGCTCCGGCGTCGCCCGGGGCGGTCATCAGACCGACGCCGCGATCAGGGACGACAACATCCTCGAGGTGTTGCAATCGCCGGTCATCCAGGCCCTGCGCGCGCAGGAGGCCGACGCCCAGCGCCGCGCCGCCGACCTCACCGCGCAATACGGCGACCGCTACCCCAAGGTCATCAATGTGCGCGCCGAGATCGCCGAAATCCGCGCCAAGATCCAGACCGAAGTCAACCGCGTCATCGACTCCCTGAGAAACGAGGTGGCGACCCAACAGACGCACGAGCAGAGCCTCAACGCGCTGCTCGCCAAGATCAAGGCCGACGCGGGACGCAACGGCGTCGCCGAGGTCCAGCTCCGCGATCTCGAGCGCCAGGCGGAGGCGAACCGTACGCTCTACGAGAGCTTTCTCACCCAGTTCAAGGAAACGCAGAGCCAGACCAGCTTCCAGCAGCCCAACGCCAATATCATTTCGCGGGCCGCCGTGCCGCTGCTGCCGAGCTTCCCGCAAAAGCCGGTCCTCATCCTGCTGAGTGCGCTGACGGGCCTCGTCCTCGGCACGCTCCTGGCGATGATCTGCCAGAATCTCGACTCCGCGATCCGCAGCATGGACCAGGTGCGCAGCTCGCTGAAGGTGCATCCTCTCGGGATGGTTCCTGCCGTGGGCGGGCTGCGCCGCGTCACCGGCAGCGGCCCCGCGCAGGAGGTCATCGACCGGCCGCTCTCGGCCTATGCCGAGGCCATCCGCGGCATCCATACCAACCTGATGCTGTCGGATGTCGACCGGCGGCCGCGCGTGGTGCTCGTGACCTCCGCGCTGCCGGGCGAAGGCAAGTCCACCATGGCGATGTCGCTGGCTCAGACGGTCGCACGCTCCGGCCAGCGCGTCATCGTGATCGACGGCGACCTCCGGCGCCCGGCCGTTCACCGGCTCGCCGGCGTGCCGCAGCGGCCCGGCCTGATCGAATGGCTGATCACCCGCAACGCGCTCGAGGAGGTCATCTACTCGACCGGGCCGGGCGGGGTCGATGTGATCCCTGCGGGCGACCAGCCGCAGCTTCCGCCCAACCTGCTCTCCTCCGACCGCTTCCGGCAGCTGCTGCGCGGGCTCATGGAGCGCTATGACATGATCATCCTCGACAGCGCGCCGGTGCTCGCCGTCGCCGACACCCGGGTCCTGGCGACGCTCGCCGAGCAGACGCTGTTCGTGGTGCGCTGGGCGTCGACCTCGCACCGGGTCGCGGCCTCGGCGCTGCGACAGCTGTTCGAGGCGGGCGCCCATGTCGCCGGCGTCGCGCTGATGGCGGTCGACGTCAAGGCGCATGCCAAGGACGGCTTCAGCGACAGCGTCCTCTATGCCGGCCGCCTGCGCGAATACTACCGCTAGGATGTGACCATGTCCGCAGGCGCCCCGCCGCTGGTCAGCGTTCTCGTGCCGACGTTCAATCGCCATGACTATCTGAGGGCGACGATCGCCGGCGCGCTGCGCCAGACGTTTGCGGATTTCGAGATCGTCGTGGTCGACAACGCCAGCGCCGTCGACCCGGCGGGGGTGGTCGCCGGCTTCGACGATCCGCGCCTGCGCTATTTCCGCAACGCGTCGAACCTTGGCGTCACCGGCAACGTCCTCGCCGCAAGCGAGCGGGCGCGCGGCAAGTATGTGGCGATCCTCGGCGACGACGATGTGTGGCACCCCGAGTTTCTCGCCACCCTGGTGCCGCCGCTCGAGGCCGACGGCTCGCTCGCCTTGGCCTTCTGCGATCACGGCATCATCGATCGCGACGGCCGACCGGACGACGCCGCCACCGAGCGCGTGACGCGGCGCTGGCGGCGCCATAAGCTGCACGAGGGCGTCTATCGTCCCTTCGACGAGATCGCGCTGGTCTACCGCTCGATCTGCGTGTTTTCCGCGGCGGTGCTGCGTCGCGCCGACATCGACTGGAGCGCGGTCCCGCGCGAGCTCGACTTCAGCGTCGATGTCTATCTCGCCTATCTCGCCGCGCGAACCGGCCGCGGCTGCTACTACGTGCCCCGCCGGCTCTCGCAGTATCGCTATCACCCGACATCCCTGGGGAACAGCCTCAAACGCGCCGACCAGCGCCTCGCCAATGCGCGCGACGCCGTGTTCTACTGGGACCGGTTCCTGCGCGACCGCATGCTGTCGCGCAACAAGGCGTATTTCGAGATGAAACGCGGCTTCAACGCGTTGGTGATGGTGCTGGCGCTGTTGCGCGGCGGCCGACGGCGCCAGGCGCTGGAGCAGCTGTGGCGCGCCTGGACGGCAGGGCTCATCCCGCCGCGGATATTGCTGTACCATCTGGTCTATGCGCTGCGCCTGCATCGGGCGAGCGCGTGACGGGCGCCCGCGGCATGGGAAGCGCGCGGCAGCTTGGAACGAATCAGGAAACCCGCCGTTTAGAGCGGGACATCAGTCGGACATCGGCGACCATCGTGACCCCTTCAAGCGTCGATCAAGCCCGTCGCCGTCCGCCGCGCGGCGATAGCGGGCAGCAGACTGGGGAGATCGAGCCCGCCGCGCGCCGCCGGCACAAGCTGCTGTTCATCGGGCTGTTTCCGCCGCCGGTGAACGGCCAGCGCGTGGTCACGCAACGCATGTTCGAGCGTTTGAGCGCCATCGCCGCCGTCACCCCGTTCGACATCGACCGTTTTCGTCGTCTCGGTCCCCTGTCGAAGCCGCTCTCGACGCTGGTCGCCTGCGGCGCCCTGATCTGGGCGCGGCTGCGCGGCTGCGCGACGCTCTATCTCGCGCCGCACAGCGGCACCGGCCTGATCTATTCCTGCCTGATCGCGCTGGCGAGCCGTTGCTGCGGCTACACGCTCACCGTCCACTACCACTCGTACCGCAACCTCGGCCGGTACACACGGCTGATGGCGGCTTTCCTGGCGATCTGCGGCCCAGGCGCGATGCATATCGTGCTGGCTCCGCCGATGGCCCGCGACTTGCGCCGTCTCTACCGATCGGCGCGCCATGTGACCGTGGTTTCCAACACCACCTTCGTGGCGCCGCGGCCGGTCGAGCGCGACTTCGGCGCCCGGCGGCTGCGCATCGGTCATCTGAGCAACCTGTCGCGCGAGAAGGGCATCGGCGTCGTGCTCGACTGCCTGCGCGAGCTGCGCGCCCGCGGCGTCGAGGTCGAGCTGTGGCTGGCCGGCCCGGCAGAGGATGCCGAGACCGGTGCGCTCATCGCCGACGCG
>DAHUYF010000094.1 GCA_027315365.1 Rhodospirillales bacterium
CTCGGCGTCGACTACAGCAAGTTCCTCCTCGGCGGCCATCAGGGCTTCCCCGTCGTCCACGCCGAATGCGACTTCCGCGCACCGAGCCGGATGGGCGAGCGGCTCAAGCTGACGCTGCTCGTCGAGCGCATCGGACGCTCGTCGCTGAGCTTCCTCATCGTCGGGCATCTCCACGCCCGCGAGCGGCTCAGGGCGCGGATCGTGACCGCGATGATCGCGCTCGACACCGGCACGTCGATGCCGCTGCCCGACCCGCTGCGCGACGCGGTCGAGACCTACCGGCGCCGCTGCGAGGCGACGGCGTAAAGCCGCCGCCTAATCATCCCCCCGCCGCCGCGACCGCGGCGGGCAGCGTCAGCGGCTGGGCCAACCGGCTCAGCATCTCCTTCGGCACCACCTGCCAGAAGCGCCGGCACTCGCGCTCCCAGTCGAGCAGGAGCTGCGCGGCAAACCGCGACTGGGTCTCGCGCCCATGCTCCTCGACGAGATCGCGCAGCGCGCCCTCCCAATGCGGCGTGGCGACGCGCTGCCAGACCACGCTGTCGGGGTTGACGCGCCGGGGGAACTCGTCCTCGGCGTCGTAGACGAAGGCCATGCCGCCGGTCATGCCGGCGGCGAAATTGTCGCCGACCTTGCCCAGGATCACAGCGACGCCGCCGGTCATGTATTCGCAGCCGTTGGAGCCGCAGCCTTCGACCACGACGCGCGCGCCGGAATTGCGCACCGCGAAGCGCTCGCCCGCCTGGCCGGCGGCGAACAGCCTGCCGGCCGTCGCGCCGTAGAGCACGGTGTTGCCGACCACCGTGTTCTGATGCGCGATCAACGGGCTCGACACCATCGGGCGCACCGTGATGGTGCCGCCCGAGAGTCCCTTGCCGACATAGTCGTTGGCGTCGCCGAACACCTCGATCTTCAGGCCCTGCACGGCGAAGGCGCCGAGCGACTGCCCGGCCGAGCCCCGGAGCCGCACCGTGACATGGCCCGGCTGCAGCCCGGTCATGCCGAAGCGGCGGGTGATCATCGAGGAGAGCCGCGTGCCGACGGCGCGATGCGTGTTGCGCACGCTGTAGGTCAACTGCATCTTCTCGCCGACCTCGAACAGCGCCTCGGCATCCTTGATCATCTGCGCGTCGAGGGTGTCCGGCACCTCGTTGCGCCCGGCGAGCGTGCAGTAGCGCGGATACTCGCCGGGGTCGGCCTGCGCCAGGATCGGGTTGAGGTCGAGATCGTCGAGATGGGCGCTGCCGCGGTTGACCTGCGCCAGGAGATCGGTGCGGCCGATCACCTCGGTCAGGCTCCTGGCGCCGAGCGAGGCCAGGATCTCGCGCACCTCCTCGGCGACGAAGCTGAACAGGTTGACCACCTTCTCCGGCGTGCCGGCGAATTTCGCGCGCAGCTTCGGATCCTGGGTGCAGATGCCGACCGGGCAGGTATTGGAATGGCACTGCCGCACCAGGATGCAGCCCATGGCGACCAGCGAGGCGGTGCCGATGCCGTATTCCTCGGCGCCGAGAATCGCAGCGATGACCACGTCGCGGCCGGTCTTGATGCCGCCGTCGACACGCAGCCGGATGCGATGGCGCAGCCGGTTCAGCACCAGCACCTGATGCACCTCGGACAGTCCCATCTCCCAGGGAATGCCGGCATGCTTGATCGAGGATTGCGGGCTGGCGCCGGTGCCGCCGCTATGGCCGGAGACCAGGATGACGTCGGCCTTGGCCTTGGCGACCCCCGCGGCAATCGTGCCGATGCCGGAGCGCGCCACCAGCTTGACGCAGACGCGCGCCTCCGGATTGATCTGCTTCAGGTCGTAGATCAGCTGTGCCAGGTCCTCGATCGAGTAGATGTCGTGATGCGGCGGCGGCGACACCAGGCTGACGCCGGGCGTGGCATGGCGCAGCCGCGCGAGCATCTCCGTCACCTTGAAGCCGGGGAGCTGGCCGCCTTCGCCGGGCTTGGCGCCTTGCGCGATCTTGATCTCGATCTCGCGGCAATTGTTGAGGTACTCGGCGGTGACGCCGAAGCGGGCCGAGGCGACCTGCTTGATCGCCGAGGAGGCGTTGTCGCCGTTGGCGCGCGGGCGGTAGCGCGCCGGGTCCTCGCCGCCCTCGCCGCTGTCGGATTTGGCGCCGATGCGGTTCATCGCGATCGACAGCGTCTCATGCGCCTCGGGGCCAAGCGCGCCCAACGAAATCCCCGGCGCCACCAGGCGCTTCCTGATCTCGGTGATCGATTCGACCTCGTCGACCGAGACCGGCGCGCGCCGCGGCTTGAAGTCGAGCAGGTCGCGCAGATGGATCGGCGGCAGCTTGCGCAGCCCCTCGGCATAGCGGCGATATGTCCCGTAGGAATCCTCGGCGACCGCGCTCTGCAGCACATGGATCAGACTGCCCTCGAAGGCGTGCAGCTCGCCGCCGCGGCGGTAGCGGTAGAAGCCGCCGACCGGCAGCGCCAGCGCCTCCTCGTCATAGGCTCGGCGATGCGCCTCCAGCGACTTGATCTGGATGCCGGCGAGCCCGATGCCGGAGATGCGCGAGGTCATGCCGGGGAAAAACTCGGCCACCAGCGTGCGCGACAGTCCCACCGCCTCGAAATTATAGGCGCCGCGGTACGAGGAGATCACCGCGATGCCCATCTTCGACATGATCTTGAGCAGGCCGTCGCTGACCGCGCGCTTGTAGCGGCCGATCGCCTGCTCGAGCGTCGTGCCGGCGGGGAAGAGGCCGCGGCGGTGGCGGTCGGCGATGGTCTCCTGCGCGAGATAGGCGTTGACCGTGGTGGCGCCGACGCCGACCAGCACGGCGACGTAGTGCACGTCCAGGCACTCGCCCGAGCGCACGTTGAGCGAGGTGAAGGTGCGCAGCTGCTGGCGCACGAGATGGGCGTGCACCGCGCCGGTGGCGAGGATCATCGGGATCGCGGCGCGTTCCGCCGTGACCCCGGCATCGCTGAGCACGACATGGGTGCAGCCGCCGCGCACCGCGTCCTCGGCCTCCTGCCGGATGCGGGCGAGCGCGTCGCGCAGCGCGCCCTCGCCGCCGGCGGCGTCGAAGGTGCAATCGATCTCGATCGCGGTGTCGCCCATATAGGCGCGCATCGCCGCGAACTCCGCGGTGGTGAGCACCGGACTGTCGAGCTGCAGCAGGCGGCATTGGCTCGCATCCTGGTCGAGGATGTTGCCGAGATTGCCGAGCCGCGTCTTCAAGGTCATCACCCGGCGCTCGCGCAGGCTGTCGATCGGCGGGTTGGTGACCTGGCTGAAATTCTGCCGGAAGAAATGATGGAGGCCGCGATGCTGCTCGGAGAGCACGGCGAGCGGCGTATCGTCGCCCATCGAGCCCACCGCCTCTTTGCCCTCTTCCGCCATCGGCTGGAGGATGAGTTCGAGCTCCTCGAGGCTCCAGCCGGCGGCGACCTGGCGCCGGCGCAGCGCGTCGCGACCGAGCTCGGCACGCTCGCCTTCCGTCGGCCGGATCAGGCTGTCGAGCGGCGTGATGTTCTTCACCCAGTCCGAATAGGGCTGCTGCGCTGCCAGCAGGTCCTTGATCTCGCGGTCGCGATAGAGCCGGCCGGCGGCTAGGTCGACGCCGATCATCTGGCCGGGGCCGAGCCGACCTTTCTCGACGATGGTGGTCTCGTCGAGCCGCACCATGCCGGATTCCGAGCCGGCGACGATGAGGCCGGCGGCGGTGATGGCGTAGCGCATCGGCCGGAGCCCGTTGCGGTCCATCGCCCCCATCACCCAGCGCCCGTCGGTGAGCGCCAGCGCGGCGGGGCCGTCCCAGGGCTCCATCACCGAGTTGCAATAGCTGTACATGTCGCGGTGCGCCTGCGGCATCAGCGCGCTCTCGGACCAGGATTCCGGCACCATCATCGCCTTGACCATCGGCAGCATGCGGCCGCCGCGCACCAGCAGCTCGAACACCGCGTCGAGCGCGGCCGAATCCGAGCTGCCGGACTGGATCACCGGCTTCACCTCCTCGACCGACTCGCCGAACACCGCGCTGGCCAGCCGCGTCTCGTGGCTCTTCATCCAGTTGACGTTGCCGCGCAGCGTGTTGATCTCGCCGTTATGGGCAAGGATGCGGAAGGGCTGCGCCAGCTGCCAGGTCGGGAAGGTGTTGGTGGAATAGCGCTGATGATAGATCGCGAAGCGCGAGACGAAGCGCTCATCGAGCAGGTCGGGATAGAAGGCGGTGAGCTGCTCCGCCAGGAACATGCCCTTGTAGATGATCGAGCGGCAGGACAGCGAGCAGAGGTAGAAATCCTTGATCTGGTCGGCGATGACCCGCTTCTCGATGCGGCGGCGGATGACGTAGAGGTCGAGCTCGAAGCGCTCGATCTCGCGGCCCCGCGTGTTGGCGATCATGATCTGCTCGATCTCGGGGCGCGTCGCATTCGCCTTCTCGCCGATGACGTCGATGTTGATCGGCACCTGGCGCCAGCCATAGATGGCATAGCCGGCGTTGAGTATCTCGGCCTCGACGATCGAGCGGCAGCGTTCCTGCCCGTCGAGATCGGCGCGCGGCAGGAACACGGTGCCGACGGCGAGCCGGCCGGGGCCGGGCTCGTGGCCGGCATGGCGGACGTGCTCGCGGAAGAAATCCTGCGGGATCTCGACATGGATGCCGGCGCCGTCGCCGGTCTTGCCGTCGGCATCGACCGCGCCGCGATGCCACAGCGATTTGAGCGCGTCGATCGCCGCCTCGACCACCGCGCGGCGCGGCTTGCCGTCGAGCGCCGCGACGAAGCCCACGCCGCAGGCGTCGTGCTCCTCGGCGGGATCGTAGAGGCCGGCGGCCTCGAGGCCGGCGGCGTTGCGGCGGAACTCGTCGGCGAAGCTCATGGCGGCGCCTCAGCTTTGGGTGATCGGGATGTGGCCGGGCTCGGACGCGACGCGGTCGAGCCAGCGTCGGATCGCGGCGTAGGGAGTGAGATCGAAGCCCCCTTCCTCGGCAACATGCGTGTAGGCGTAGAGCGCGATGTCGGCGATCGAGTAGCGCTCGCCGACGAAATAGCGGCGGGAGCCGAGATGGCCTTCCATCACGGCGAGCGCGGCCTCGCCCCAGCGGCGCTTGCCCTCGACTTGCTCCCGGCGCCCGTCGTCCATCAGCCGATGCGTGATCCAGTAGCGCAGGGTGGCGATGTTGGGCTCGTGGCTGTACTGCTCGAAGAACAGCCATTGCAGCACCAGCGCGCGCTCGAAGCGATCCGACGGCAGGAAGCGCGTGCCCTCCGCGAGATAGCAGAGGATCGCATTCGACTCCGCCAGGCATCGCCCGTCCTCGACGTCGAGCACGGGGACGCGACCGTTGGGATTGAGCCGGAGGAAATCCGGGGTTCGCGTGGCGCCGCGATCGACGTCGTACTCGACGCGGGCGAAGGGCAGCCCAAGCAGGGTCAGCAGCAGGCGCACCTTGTAGCCGTTGCCCGAGGTGATGTGATCGTGGAGGCGCAGCATGGCGCTCACTCCGCCGCCGCCACGCTCGCCGCGGCGGCTTTCGCCTGCAGATAGCGGTGCATCTGCTCGGCCGCGTCGCGGCCGTCGCGAATGCCCCAGACCACGAGCGAGGCGCCGCGCACGATGTCGCCGGCGGCAAAGACGCCGTCGAGCGCCGTCATCATGCTGCGCTGGTCGATCTCGAGCGTGCCCCAGCGGCCGAGCTTGAGTTCGGGGGCACCGAAGAGGCGCGGCAGATCCTCGGGGTCGAAGCCCAAGGCGGCAATGACGAGATCGGCGGGCAGCTCGAAATGGCTGCCGGGAAGCGGCTGCGGCACCTGCCGGCCGCCGGCGTCGGCGATCCCGAGATGCATGCGATGGGCGCGCACCTGGCGCACCACCCCCTCGCCCAGCAGCGCCTCCGGCGCGGCAAGCCAGACGAACTCGACGCCCTCCTCCTCGGCGTGCTGCACCTCGCGCTGCGAGCCCGGCATGTTCTTGCGGTCCCGGCGATAGAGGCAGCGCACCGCGCGGGCGCCCTGGCGGATGGCGGTGCGCACGCAATCCATCGCCGTGTCGCCGCCGCCGACCACCACCACATCCTTGCCGCGCGCATCGAGCGCGCCGCTGTCGAAATCCGGCACCGCGTCGCCGAGCTCCTTGCGGTTGGCGGCGGTGAGATAGGCCAGCGCCGGCACGACGTTGCCGAGGCCGACGCCCGGACAGGTCATCTCGCGCGCCTGGTAGACGCCGGTGGCGATGAGCAGCGCGTCGTGGCGGCGGCGCAGCTCGGCGAGGCTGACGTCCGCGCCGACGGCGGTATTGAGGTGGAAGCGGATGCCGCCCTGCTCCAGCAGAGCATGGCGGCGCGCCACCACCTGCTTCTCCAGCTTGAAGTTGGGGATGCCGTAGACGAGCAGCCCGCCGACCCGGTCGTAGCGGTCGTAGACATGGACCTGGTAGCCGCGCCGGCGCAGCTGCTCGGCGGCGGCGAGGCCGGCTGGGCCGGCGCCGATGATGCCGACCGATTGCGGCCGCTCGCGCGAGGGCTGCGGCGGCGCCACCCAGCCTTGGGCGAAGGCGGTCTCGGTGATGTATTTCTCGATGGCGCCGATGCTGACCGAGGCGAAGCCCTTCTCGATCACGCAATTGCCTTCGCAGAGCCGGTCCTGCGGACAGATGCGGCCGCAGATCTCGGGCATGCTGTTGGTGGCGGCGGCAGCCTCGTAGGCCTCTTGCAGCCGGCCCTCGGCGGTCAGCATCAGCCAGTCCGGGATATTGTTGCCGAGCGGGCAATGCACCTGGCAGTAGGGGATGCCGCATTGCGAGCAGCGGCTCGCCTGCTGCTGCGCCTGCGCCGGGTCGAACTCGCCATAGATCTCGCCGAAGTCGCGACGGCGCTCGGTCGGCGGCCGCTTTTCCGGCATGGCCTTGGCCAGCGATGTGAACTGCAGCAGCCGCGTCACCTGCGCTCCTTTCGACCGTCGATGGCGCCGATTCCGAGGCGGCGCGCCGTTCTTGCTTTGGGGTGACTGATATTGGCGACTCTCCGCCATTAGGTCAATTTATTTTACTATTTCTCCGGAAAATCTCGCTCAACGCCCCGCGGGGCGAGATAACGGCGCTGATAACAGAAATTTGATACTGAATTAAGACTAAAATCTCTTTTCCGCACCAAAGCCTTACCCGACTCCGACGTTGCCTCTGCGCAAAAAAACAGCGATTCTGCTCGGCGGGAGGCGAGGACCGCCGCCATCCCCGGCGCCGCCATTGTGCTAGCATCGGGACATGCTCCGGCCCCGTGGTACCGAGCGCGCCGCCGCGCTGCTCGATTTCTGGTTCGGGCCCGACGGCTCGCCGGGCTGCGATCGGCCGCGCGCCGTCTGGTTCCAGCCGCGGCGGGGCTTCGACGCGGCGCTGCGCCGGCGCTTTGCGCGCGATCACGCCCGGGCGGCGGCCGGCGGCTATGGCCATTGGCGGACCGCGCCCGAGACCTGCCTCGCCCTGGTGCTGCTGCTCGACCAGCTGCCGCGCAACCTCCATCGCGGCACGCGGCGCGCCTATGCGAGCGACGCCCGGGCGCGCGCGCTGGCACGCCACGCGCTGGCGCGCGGCTTCGACCGCCGCGTGGCGCCGGTGCGGCGCTGGTTCTTCTACCTACCGTTCATGCACAGCGAGGCTCTCGCCGACCAGGAGACGGGCCTCGCGCTCTACGCGGCGCTGCCGGCCGGCCCAGGCACCGCACAGGCGCTCGCGGCGGCGCGGCAGCATCGCGACATCATCGCCCGCTTCGGCCGCTTCCCCCATCGCAACCGCTTCCTCGGCCGCACCGGCACCGCGGAAGAGGAAGCGTTCCTGAAAGAGCCGGGATCATCGTTCTGAGCGCCGCGCCCAAAGTTCGCGGCAAGGGTTCGCTGCGGCACGGCAGGCACCGCATTCTGCCGGCTCTCGCCGTGCGTGATCAGGCGCGGCCAGGCACCTCGCTGCGCTCCACATGATAGGCCTTGGCGGTGATCAGCCATTCGCCGTCGATGCGGTGATAGACGAGGTAGTCGACGAAGACGGCGGTATTGATCCTGACGCGCACCTTGACCAGAGCTTGCGTCGCGGAGGCGACGTCCAGCAGGAGAATCTCCTGCTCGCGCGGCGCGCCGAGGGATTGCGGCGAAGGGCGGCCGGCGAGCATCGCCTTGAAGGTCGCCGCCGGCCAAACGGTCATGACGCCGTCGCGGAACCCGTGCAGTTGCGCCGTGGCGCGGAAGACGCGGTCGAAACCGGCGATATCAGAATCATACATCAGGTCAAAATAGCGGGCGACGGCCCGGGTCAGGCTCTCGACGGCGGAAGCGTCAGTCATCGGCGGTCTCCAACAGTAAGGGGCACGCAGGCGGAGTATCGCGCCGGAGGCCGGGGCAGGTCCTTGCCAATTGCTCTAGAATGACATCCTGATTTACGGTTCTATGCTAAATTATCGCGGCTGAAAGATGAATCATGCCAGAATCTGAGCTCGACACGATCGACCGGGCGATCGTCGCCGCGCTGCAGGCGGATGGCCGGCTGAGCAATGTCGATCTCGCCGCACGCATCGGGCTCTCGCCATCGCCCTGCTTGCGCCGGGTGAAGCGGCTGGAGCGCGAAGGCTACATCGAGGCTTATCGCGCGATGTTGCAGCGCCGGCGCATCGGGCTCGGCCTCACGGTCTTTGTGGGGATCAAGATCGAGGGCCATGCCGATGCGCGCGCCGATGCGCTGCAGGAGGCGATCGTCGCCATGCCGGAGATCGTCGCCTGTCACATGGTCTCGGGCGAGGCGGATTATCTCATCGAGGTCGTCGTCCCCGACCTCGAGCATTACCAGCGCTTTCTCCTCGGCAAGCTGCTGAGCCTGCCGATCATCAAGGAGGTGCGCAGCAACATCGCGATCCAGACGCTGAAGACGGCCGCACCGCTGCCGCTCGACCATCTCGCACCGCAGCGCTGAGCACGCGGGCCGCTGGTGCGCGCTACGCCGTCCGTTTCCGCCGCCGCGCCACATCGGCGAGACCGAGGGAGGCGGCGACGGCGCTGCCGATGATCGCGATGTCGCCCGCCGCCAGGGCGGCGCGCAGCGCCCGGCGCGACAGCAGCTCGAGCCGCATTTCCTCGAGATCGCCCGGCTGCGCCGGCTGCACCGGGCGGGCGCCATAGGCGGCGAAGACATGGCACAGGCCGCAGCCCTGATTGCCGGCATTGCTGAAACTGCCGAGCTTGCGCCATTCCGGCGCGGCATAGCCGGTCTCTTCGAGCAGCTCGCGCTCGGCCGCCTGCTGCGCGTCCTCCTGCGGCTCGACATGACCGGCGGGCAGCGTGAGGCTCACCCGCCGCGGCCCGTGCTTGTATTGCCTGAGGCACAGCACGCGGCGCTCCGCCGTTTCGGCGTAGATCATGGCGTAGCTCGGCATCTCGATCTGGACGTAGTCCTCGACCACGCGCCCGTCCGGCAGCGCCACCGCCTCGAGCGCCACGCTGAGACGCGGCGGCAGGGCAAAGAGCGGCTTGCGGCCGAGCACCCGCCAGGGACGCAGCGCCGCGGGATCTTGCGCGCTCATGCTCGCTCCGCCGCGGGACCCGCCGCCGGTCAGCGGCCGGACGGCCCGTAACTGGCGCTGCGCTCAGGCGCCCGCCAGGCGCCACCGCGGCGGAAGCGGGCGAGATAGGTCGGCAGCACCAGCTCGAGCGCGGTCGGCAGCAGGCCGAGATCGCCGAGGCCGAAGGCGCCTTGGGCCACGACGTTGTCCCGCCGCAACAGCGTCACCTGGTCGCGGGTCAAGGGCGGGGTCGGCAGCAGCTCGAGGAACGCCGCCTCGACGGAGGCGACGGCGAAAGGCACGCTGACCAGCGCGCGGCGGCGATCGATCTCGCGCAGCATGAGCTCCATCAGCTGGCGGAAGCTCAGCACTTCCGGCCCGCCCAACTCGTAGGTCCGGCCGGCCGCATCGGCGCGGTCGAGCGCCGCCAGCGCCGCGTCGGCGACGTCCCCGACATAGACCGGCTGGAACCGCGTCCGGCCGCCGCCGATCAGCGGCAGCGCCGGCAGGTAGCGCGCCAGCGCGGCGAAGCGGTTGAAGAACGCATCCTCGGGCCCGAACACCACCGAGGGACGCAGCACGGTAGCGCCGGGGAAGGCAGCGCGTACCGCCGCCTCGCCCTCGGCCTTGGAGCGGGCATAGGCGGAGGGCGAGGCCGGATCGGCGCCGATCGCCGAGACATGGACGAAGCGCCGGCAGCCCGCGGCATGCGCGAGGCGCGCCAGCAGCGCCGGGCCGCGATGATGGACGAGGTCGAAACGCTGCGCGCCGCGCTGGTAGAGGATGCCGGCGGCGGAGACCACGGCATCGGCGCCGGCGATCGCCGCAGCGAGCCGCTTCTCGTCGCCCAGCCCGGCATTGACCAGCGCGATCTGCCCGACATCGCCCATCGGCCGCAAATAGCCGGCGCTGGCGGCGTGGCGGCCGATCACGGTGACGACGGCGCCATGCCGCGCCAGCCGCTTGACGATGTAGCGGCCGATGAAGCCGGAGCCGCCGATGACGGTGACACGCCGGTACTGCATGGGGACTCCCTCCCGCCGAGAGAGGGGTTTCATACAACAGGGCGGCCGCGAAGACGAGTGGGGCGGTTTTCAGTCGTCGGCGGTTGGTTTTCGGTTATCAGCGATCAGCCGGACCGATGCCCGCCCTGCCGATCACGGATCACCGATAACTCGGGCAACCGCCGGCATTGACATCGGCGTGCCGCTTTCGTAATCACTTGCCCGGCTTGCCCAGGTGGCGGAATTGGTAGACGCGCTAGATTCAGGTTCTAGTGGCCGAAAGGTCGTGGAAGTTCGAGTCTTCTCCTGGGCACCATCGCCGCTGTCGACCGTGCGCAGGTGAGCGCCCCGATGAGCATCCACCTTCATCACGGCGACCTGCCGGAAGGGATCGTCTTCGGCGGCAGCGTCGCCATCGACACCGAGACGATGGGCCTCGACCCCGGGCGCGACCGGCTGTGCCTGGCGCAGCTCTCGGCCGGTGACGGCGTCTGCCATCTCGTGCAGTTCACCAAGGGCGGCTACGCCGCGCCCCGCCTCAAGGCGCTGCTCGCCGATCCCGCGGTGCTCAAGATATTCCATTTCGGCCGCTTCGACATCGCCGTGCTGCAGCGCTATCTCGGCGTCGCGACGCGGCCGGTCTATTGCACCAAGATCGCGTCGCGCTTGGTGCGCACCTTCACTGACCGGCACGGGCTCAAGGATCTCGTGCGCGACCTGCTCGGCGTCGAGATCTCCAAGCAGCAGCAATCCTCCGACTGGGGATCGCCCGAACTCAGCGACGAGCAGCTCCGCTATGCCGCCTCCGACGTGCTTCACCTCCACGCGTTGAAGGCGAAGCTCGACGAGATGCTGGCGCGCGAAGGGCGCACGGCGCTGGCGCAATCCTGCTTCGACTTCCTGCCGACGCGCGCGCTGCTCGATCTCGGCGGCTGGGCGGCCGAGGACATCTTCGCGCATTGATCTGCCGGTACTGCCGGTACCGCCGGTGCTGGCGCGCAGCGCCGCCGCGAAAAATCTGCCGCAGCGCACAAAACGGGAACACAACCCTCGATTCGTTGACATTTAGGGATGGGCGCGCATAGTCCCCCCTATCATGCATAGCGGATCGCATGCGTTGTCATGTCGATGCCGCATGGGGGTGTCTTGGCACGGGTGTTGAGAAAGGCCTCCGACATTGACGCGGCGCGGCGGGTGCTGCGCACGGAGATCGCCGGCCTCGAGGCGCTGGTCGCCGGGCTGGACGGCGCCTTCGCCGCCGCGGTCGAACTGCTCGCCAAGGTCAAGGGCCGCGTCACCGTCAGCGGCATGGGCAAGAGCGGGCATGTCGCGCGCAAGATCGCCGCCACCTTCGCCTCGCTCGGCACGCCGGCGCAGTTCGTCCATCCCGGCGAGGCGAGCCACGGCGACCTCGGCATGATCGCCGAGAACGATGCGGTGCTGGCGCTCAGCAACTCCGGCGATACCGCCGAGCTCGCCGCCATCGTCGGCTACACCAGGCGCTTCCGCATTCCGCTCATCGCCATGACCCGGCGCCACGGCAGCTCGCTGGCCGAGGCGGCGGATGTGAAACTGCTGCTGCCTGCCTCGGCCGAGGCCTGCCCGATGGGCCTCGCCCCCACCACTTCGACCACCATGATGATGGCGCTGGGCGACGCGCTGGCGGTGGCGCTGCTCGAGCGCCAGGGCTTCTCGACCAGCGACTTCCAGCGGCTCCATCCCGGCGGCCAGATCGGGCGACAACTGCTGCGCGTCGCCGAAATCATGCATGGCGAGGATGCGGTGCCGCTGGTCCGGAGCGGCACGGCAATGGCCGAGGCGATCCTGGTGATGACGACCAAGAGCTTCGGCTGCGTCGGCGTGACCGACGATGCCGGTACGCTGATCGGCATCGTCACCGATGGCGACCTGCGCCGTCACATGAGCGACGGCTTGCTCGGCGTCGCGGTCGACACGGTGATGAGCGCGCGGCCGAAGACCATCCGGCCGCAGGCGCTTGCCGCCGAGGCGCTGGGACTGATGAACGCGCTGTCGATCACCAGCCTCTTCGCCGTCGACGAGGAGCAGCGGCCGCTGGGCATCCTGCACATCCACGACTGCCTGCGCGCGGGGATCGCGTGAGCGTCCCCCAAGACGATATCGGCGCGGTTGGCCGCCCGCTGCCGCTCCGGCCACGCATCATCGTCGGCCGCGGCTACAGCCGCTTCGTCGGCCTGGCCAAGCGCGTCCTGCCGGGGGTGGCAGTCATCCTGCTGCTGCTGGTGGCGATGTGGCCGCACCTCGAGGCGGAGATCGAACACGTGCACTTCTCCGCGCCGCGCATCGATCCGCGCGAGGCGCAGGACCTGCGCATGGTCAATGCGCGCTACACCGGCATCGACCGGCAGAACCGGCCTTTCGTCGTCACCGCCGAAGTGGCGCGGCAGAATCCCAATCTCGACGATCTCGTGGCGCTGGAGGGGCCCAAGGGCGACCTCACCACCGCGAGCGGCAACTGGTTCGAGCTCGACGCCTATACCGGCCTCTATCAGCCCGACGCACAGCTGCTCGATCTCTTCGGCAAGGTCGAGCTGTTCCAGGACAAGGGCAACGAGTTCCACACCGACAGCGCGCATGTCGACATGGCCAAGGGCGCCGCCGAAGGCAACGACCCGATCGACGGCCAGGGCTCGTTCGGCCACGTCACCGGCCAGGGCTTCCGCATCCGCGATCATGGCGACATCATCGTCTTCACCGGTCACGCCCATCTCGAGCTGTCGCCGCACGAGAAGGAAGTGCCGTGAGAGCCGCGGCGCCGCTGCTGGCGCTGGCGCTGGCGCTGGGATCGCTGCCGCTGCCCGCGCCACCGGCTGCGGCGCAAAACCTCGGCCTCGGCGCCCAGGACAACGGCAAGCCGGTCGACATCGAGGCCGATGACGGCATCGAGTGGCAGCAGAACAACCGCGTCTATATCGCGCGCGGCAACGCCCGGGCGACGCGCGGCCAGTCGACGATCTTCGCCGACACGCTGATGGCGTTCTATCGGCCGGTCTGCAGCCCTGAGGCGATCGCCGCCGCGGCCAAGCGTCAGGCGGCGCAGGCGGCGGCCGACGCCCAGAAGGCGGCCGCGGCGCCGGCGGCGGGGAGCAAGCCCGGCGCCAAGGCCGCGGCGACGCCCGCGAGCAAACCCGCCGCCGCACCGCCGACCTGCCCCGACCCGGCAGCCGCCACGGCCGCAAAACCCGCCGCCGCCGGCTCGGGCGACGCCAAAGCCGCCGCCACGCCTGGCGACACCAAAGCCGCCGCGTCCGCCGACCCCGTCAACGGCGGCAGCACCGAGATCTATCGCATGGAGGCCGACGGCAATGTGCGCATCGCCACCGAGACGCAGACCGTCTATGGCGATCACGCCATCTACGACCTCGACCAGTCGCTCCTGGTGGTGACTGGCAAGCACCTCAAGCTCGAGACGCCGCGCGATACGGTGACGGCGCGCGACGATCTCGAATGGTACGACGACAAGCAGCTGGCGGTGGCGCGCGGCGACGCCGTGGCGGTCCGCGAGGGCAAGCGGCTCGCCGGCGACGTGCTCACGGCGATCGTGGATAAGGACCAGAACGGTTCGTCGCATATCAGCCGCATCGACGCGCAGGGCAACGTTCTGGTATCCTCCCTGGAGCAGATCGCACGCGGCGACGCCGGCATCTACAATGTCGACACCGGCATCGCCACGCTCACCGGCCGCGTGACCCTGACCAAGGGCGGCAACGAGCTGAGAGGACAGTACGGGGTGGTCGATCTCAACAACAATATCAGCCGTTTGTTGAACGCGCCGCCCTCGGCCAAGCTCACCGACGGCAGCACGCCGCGTGTCGCCGGCATCCTGATGCCACGGCCGAAGCCGCCGCCGCCGGCGGCGACACCCGATGTGGCGAAGGCGCCGGAAAGCACCGCGCGCGCGCCCGCCGCCGGGGCGCAGCCCGCCGCGCCGTCGGTGCAATGACGTCCGACGCGGGATCACCTGAGACCCCGGACTGGTCGGGCCCGCGGCTGGTCAGCGACAATCGCGGCCTGGCGGCGACAAACCTCGGCAAGAGCTTCAAGAAGCGGCCGGTGCTGCGCAACGTCAACGTCTCGGTGCAGCGCGGCGAGGCGGTGGGGCTGCTCGGTCCGAACGGCGCCGGCAAGACCACCTGCTTCTACATCATCACCGGCCTCATCGCCCCGGATTTCGGCACCATCACGCTCGACGGCCACGACATCACCGACCTGCCGATGTACCGCCGCGCCCGGCTCGGCATCGGCTACCTGCCGCAGGAGGCTTCGATCTTCCGCGGCCTCACCGTCGAGCAGAACCTCCGCGCCGTGCTCGAGGTCAACGAGCCCGTGCGCGAGGTGCGCGAGACGACCATCGACGAGCTGCTGGCGGAATTCTCCATCACCCATCTGCGGCGCGCACCGGCCATGGCGCTCTCCGGCGGCGAGCGCCGACGCGTCGAGATCGCCCGCGCGCTCGCCACCCAGCCGCATTTCATGCTGCTCGACGAGCCGCTGGCCGGCATCGACCCGATCGCGGTGGGTGAAATCCGCAAGCTGGTATCGCATCTCAGGGATCGCGGCATCGGCGTGCTCATCACCGACCACAACGTGCGCGAGGCGCTGGAGATCGTCGACCGCGCCTATGTGCTGCATGACGGCCATGTGCTGATGGAAGGCGTGCCCAACGAGATCGTCGCCGACGCTGACGTGCGCCGCGTCTATCTCGGCGACAAGTTCAGCTTGTAAGGGTTCGTTGCGGGGGTGAAAGGGAAAGCGGCGGCAATCGTGCCGCCGCTTTCCTGCTGCCGGGGCCTCAGGCGACGGCGAGGGTGCTGCCGTCGAGCTCCATGAACAGCAGCTCGGTCGCGAGCGCCGGATATTTGGCCGCCGCCGCCCGGCGCAGGCGGCGCAGCATGCGCGCATGCGCGGCGAATTCCGCCTCGCCGGTCAGATCCTGCTTCAGGATCAGCTTGTAGGCGCCGCAATCGCGATGGTCGATCACCATCAGGCGGGTGACATGGTGGAGCTCGCGCGCCAGCGCGAGATGCTCCCAGAAGGTGCGGCGCCAATCGGGCTTGGCCTCGGTCGCGACACCGATCGACGCCCCGGCCAGCACGACATGGTCGTAATTCGCGGCGAGGCCGCGCCCGTCCATGAAGGCGGCGAGCTTGTCCATGAGGCGATAATCCATGCAGCTGAGCAGCAGGGTGTCCGTGCCATCGGCGGCCCGCGCCAGGCGCGGTGCTACGGCGTCGAGCAGCAGCGCGCCGGCGCCGCCGGCCAGAAGCGCGAGGATATCGCGGCGGCCCACCGGCCCGCCGCAGGCAACCAGACCGGATGGCATGTCGGACATGCGCCGCCCTTTCGCGAAGGCCCGGACCTCACCCCTGTTCTATCACGGCTGCCGTCGCCAGGCCACGACGAGGGCCCGCCGAACTCAGGGGGCCAGCGCCGCGCGCAGGCGGCCGAGCCGGGCCTTGTAGTCGGCGCGCGCCGCGAGCGCCTCCGCCATCTCGACGCGGACGAAGCGCGCGGTGTTGTTGGGCTGCATCTGCGCGATGCGGTCCATATCGGCGCTGATGACCGTGCCGATCATGGCGTAGCCGCCGCCCGAGACGGCGTCGCGATGGAGGATGATCGGTTCGACCCCGCCCGGAACCTGGATCGAGCCGTAGGGATAGCCGGCATCGACGATGTTGGAGGGGTCGGATCCCGCGCCGAAGGGCTGCCGGCGCGGCCGGAAGGCGAGCGCGCGGCCCTTGCGGAAGCGGTAGCCGATGCGGTCGGCCTCGGGCGCTACCGTCCAGACATCCGCGAAGAAGGTCGCCGCCGATTCCTCGGTCAGCCGGTGGAAATAGAGCCCGGTGACGACGCGCAGCTCGAGCTCCTTGGGGTAGGACGGCACCAGCTCCGCGGGCGCCGCCCGGCCGGGACGCCCGGCCGGCGCATCGCGCAGCGGCAGCACGTCGCCCGGCGCGAGCTTGCGCCCGGCGAAGCCGCCGAGCGCGCCCAGCCCATAGGTCGAGCGGCTGCCCAGCACCGCCGGCACGTCGATGCCGCCGGCCACCGCGATGTAGAGCCGCGCGCCGAGCTTCATGTAGTCGAAGGCGAGGCGATCGTCGGATTTGACGGCGAAGGCGGCGTTGCGCGGCGCCGGCTGGCCGTTGAGCCGCGGCAGCGCCTCGCCGCCGGTGACGGCAACCAGCGCCGGCTTGCGGAAGACCAGCTCCGGTCCGAGCAGCGCCGCCTCGAGCGCGGCCGCGCCCTCGTCATTGCCGACGAGCAGGTTCGCCAGCCGCAAGGCGTATTGATCGAGCGCGCCGGAGAGCGGAATGCCCAGATGGTAATAGCCCGGTCGGCCGGCATCCTGCACCGTGGTGGCGAGACCCGGCTTCAACACCTCAATGGCCATGGAGTGCCTCCACCAGCTGGCGGCTGTATCCCTTCGGATCGCCGAGAAACGCCTTGAGCGAGAAGCTCACCGGCCGTATGGCGAGCGTGAAGGTGCCGGCCTCGACCGCGGCAACGTCGCGGTCGTATTCCTCGCGCGTGATCGGCTTCCATTTGACGATGTCGCCGGGCCGGAAGAACACCATGAAGTCCCTGAGATAGGGCAGCTTCTGCGCGGGATCGTAGATCGGCGCCGGGGTGATGCCGAACATCTGGTAGCCGCCGGCGCCGCGCACGGAATAGATGCAGCCGAAGCAGCCGCCATGGCCGACCGTGAGCTTCGGCGTATCGGTACGCGGGCGGAGATATTTCGGCACCTCGATCTGCTTGGCGCGGTCGACCATCTGGAAGAGGAAGGGCAGGCCCGCGACGAAGCCGACCATCGAGACGAACCAGGGCGCGCCGGAATGGGCGGCGACGAAATCGCCGACCGAGCCGTACCCGTTGATGCGCGCGGCATATTCGATGTCGGTGCTGGACGGGTCCTGGTGGCGCTCGCGAAAGCGCATCAGCGTCTCGCGCGTCCAGGGATCGTTGTAGAGCACCGGGATCTCGACGATGCGCGTCTTGAGCTCGAGATCGGCCGATCCCACCGCCGCCTCGATCTCCTGCAGGCCCTGCAGCATCGCCTCGGGGCGGATCACGTCGGGATCGAAGCGGATGAGGTAGGAAGCATTGGCCGGGCAGATCTCGGTGACCCCCGGCACGGCACGGCGCTGCAGCTCGCCGCAGATCGCCATCCCCTTGAAGAAGGCCTCCAGCGACATCTCCTCGTTGAGCTCGACGAAGACGTGCTCGTCCCCGCCGAAGGAATATCGCACCGCGCTCATGATCATCCCCTCCGGATCTCGCCGCCCGGCGGCGGCGCCTGCGCCAAGAGGCGCTCGATGAACCCCGTATCGAAGCGCGCCGCGGCGACCTCGGCCGATTGCGCCAAGCGGCGATGCAGCGCGGCGGTGGTGACGACGCCCGCGATCTCGAACTCGCCCAGCGCGCGGCGCAGCCGCGCCAGCGCGCGCCCGCGATCCTCGGCATGGACGATGAGCTTGGCAAGCAGCGAATCGTAATAGGGCGGCACGACATAGCCGGGATAGAGCATCGTGTCGATGCGCACGCCGGGCCCGGTGGGAAACGCCAGCGAGGCGATGCGGCCGGGCGAGGGCATGAACCCCCGCGCCGGGTCCTCGGCATTGATGCGCACCTCGATGGCGGCGCCGCGCAGCGCGATGTCGCCCTGCGCCAGGCGCAGCGGACGGCCCTGGGCGATCTCGATCATCTCGCGCACGAGGTCGATGCCGGTGACCAGTTCGGTGACGGGATGCTCGACCTGGATGCGGGTGTTCATCTCGATGAAGAAGAACTCGCCGCTGTCGTCGTCGTAGAGGTATTCGAGGGTGCCGGCGCCGCGATAGCGCGCGGCCTCGGCGAGGCGCAGCGCCGAGGCGCAGAGCGCCGCGCGGGTCGCCGCCGAGATCGCCGGCGACGGCGCCTCCTCCCAGATCTTCTGGCGGCGGCGCTGCAGCGAGCATTCGCGCTCGAAGCAATGGACGACGCGCTCGCCGTCGCCCAGCACCTGCACCTCGATATGCCGCGCCCGGCGCAGGAAGCGCTCGAGATAGAGGGCGCCGCTGCCGAAAGCGGCCTTGGCCTCGGCCGCGGCGGTGCCGAGCTGCTGCTCCAGCGCGTCCTCGCTCTCGACGACGCGGATGCCGCGGCCGCCGCCGCCGGCCGCGGCCTTGATCATCACGGGATATCCGATCCGGCGCGCCGCCGCGCGTGCCTGCGCCGGATCAGCGACCTCGCCGGGACTGCCGGGAACGACCGGCACGCCGGCCTCGATCGCTGCCTGGCGCGCCGCCGCCTTGTCGCCCATGCGGCGGATGGTCTCGGGCCGCGGGCCGATGAAGACCAGCCCGGCCGCTTCCACCGCCTCGGCGAAGCGCGCATTCTCCGACAGGAAGCCATAGCCGGGATGGATCGCGCCGGCGCCGCTGCGGCGCGCGGCGGCGATGATCGCGGCGCCGTCGAGATAGCTCTTGCCGGCGGGCGCCGGGCCGATGGGCACCGC
Source organism: Rhodospirillales bacterium (assembly GCA_027315365.1). Classification (GTDB taxonomy): domain Bacteria; phylum Pseudomonadota; class Alphaproteobacteria; order ATCC43930; family CGMCC-115725; genus DAHUYF01. The sequence continues at coordinate 19,047 of DAHUYF010000094.1, forward strand.
CTCGTCGGCAAGCCGCACGGCGAGGCTGTCGCGGTCGGCCTCGCTGTAGACCGCCACGGTCGCGAGGCCGAGCTCGCGCGCCGCATGGATGATGCGCACGGCGATCTCGCCGCGATTGGCCACCAGCAGCTTGTCGAACATGCGCGGGTCAGGCCGTCTCGATCAGCAGCAGCGGTTCCTCGGGCGCCACCGGCGCCTCGTTCTCGACCAGAAACCGCACCACCTTGCCGTCGACATCCGCCTGGATCTCGGTGAACTGCTTCATCACTTCGACCAGCCCGATGATGTCGCCCGCCTTCACCGGATCGCCGTCCTGCTTGTAGGGCGGCGCGTCGGGCGAGGGACGCCGGTAGAAGATGCCGGGAAGCGGACTGATCACCTGATGCTGCGCCATGCTGGGCTCCTTTGCTGCGCCGGCCTCAACCGAGCTGCTCGGCGAGCGCGGTCTTGATCGCGCGCGCCACCGCGACGGCGTTGGGCGTATCGGAATGGACACAGATGCAGTCGGCGCGCACCCGCACCTCCTTGCCGTTGATCGAGTCGACCTTGCCTTCGGCGACCGCGCGCCGGGCGCGCTCGGCGGCGCGGACCGGGTCGACCGCGTGGTGCTCGCGGGTGATGATGAGCGCGCCGTCATCGGCATAATCGAGATCGGCGTAGTATTCCGAGATGAATCCCAGGCCGGCGGCGGTGTAGACCCTCTCGTGCTGCGTTCCGGCCATGCCGAGCACCGGCACGTCGAACACCTTGGCCGCGTCGGCCACCGCCTGCGCCACCTCGGGCGAGCGCGCCGCCATGCCGTAGAGCACGCCATGCGGCTTGATGTGGAACAGCGCCATGCCCTCGCGGTCGAGAAAGCCCTTGAGCGCACCCACCTGGTAGACGATGAGGTCGGTGAGCTCCTCGGGCTGCAGCTTCATCTCGCGCCGGCCGAAGCCCTGCAGATCGGGCAGCGAGGGATGGGCGCCGACCTGGACGCCATGCCGCTTGGCGAGCCGCACCGTGCGCGCCATCACCGTCGGGTCCGAGGCGTGGAAGCCGCAGGCGATGTTGGCGATGGTGATGTAGGGCATCATGCCCTCGTCGTCGCCCATCTTGTAGAGGCCAAAGCTCTCGCCCATGTCGCAGTTGATGGCGAGTCGCCTCGAATTTTCCCGTGCCGGCATCGCGGCGTCCTTGGTCATCGGGTTCAGTCCTTCAGCTTGAGCAGCAGACGATAGCGCAGCCGGTCGGCGATCACCGCCAGGATCAGCAGCACGCCGATCACCACCTCCTGCAGGTAGGACTCGATCCGCGCAAGGTCCATGCCGTTCTGGATGAGGCCGATGAAGACCGCGCCGAGCACGACGCTGCCGAGCCGGCCGACGCCGCCGCGCAGGCTGACCCCGCCGATGACGCAGGCGGCGATGGAATCGAGCGGCATCGAGGCGCCGATATTCGCCTCGCCGGTCTCTAGCCGGGCGGTGAGGATGATCCCGGCGACGGCCGCCAGGAAGCCGCACAGCACATAGGCCATGAAAAGATAGAGGCGGGTATTGATGCCCGACAGCATCGACGCCTTGAGGTTGCCGCCGATGGCGTAGAAGTAGCGGCCCATCGGCGTCCAGCTCAGGACGACGTAGAGCCCGAGATAGAGCAGCGCCGTGACGTAGACCGGTGCCGGGATGCCGAACAGCCGGCCGAAGCCGAAAATGTCGCCGAACGCGTCGGGCATGCCGTAGACGGGCACGCCGCTGGTGAGCGTCAGCGCGACCCCGAAGCCGATCGAGGCGGTGCCGAGCGTCATCATGAAGGGCGAGATGTCGAACAGCGCGACGCCGATGCCGTTGACGACGCCGACCAGCGTACCGGCGGCGACGCCGGCCAGCATGCCGAGCGCGATCGGTACCGCCGCGCCGGGGAACAGCCCCTTGCTGGCGGCCATGACCATGGCGCCCACCACCGAGGTGACGGCGAGCGTCTTGCCGACCGAGAGATCGAAGCCGCCGGTGAGCAGCGCCAGCATCTGCCCCATCGCCACCATGGCGAGGAAGGTCGACTGCCGGGCGACGTTGAGCAGGTTCTGGCCGGTTAGGAAGTTGGGCGAGAGCAGGCCGAAGACGACGACCGCCAGCAGCAGCAGCAGCGGCAGCACGCCGATCCGGAGCACCGCATGCCGCCAGATTCCGGCGGCGGTGCGTGGCATCGCTTCGCTCATCACGCCGCCCCGCGTTCGAAGAAATGCGCGAGCACGCGATCCTGCGTGATCTCGGCGCCCGCGAGATGCGCCTGGATCCGGCCGCGATACATGACATAGGTGCGGTTGGTGAGATGCAGGATCTCCGGCAGGTCCGAGGAGATCAGCAGAATCCCGGCGCCGGACTGGCAGAGGTCGCGGATGAAGGCATAGATCGCGACGCGGGTGCCGACGTCGACCCCCACCGTCGGCTCGTCGAAGATGAAGAGCTTGATGTCGCGGGTCAGCCCCTTGGCGAGCATCACCTTCTGCTGGTTGCCGCCGGAGAAGTACTGCACGTCGCGCTCGATGGCGCGCGGCTGCAAATTCAGCCGATCGGCGAGATCGCGCACCCGGCGGCGCTCGGCGCCGCGGTCGATGACGCCGAAGCGCGACAGCGGCGGCCGCGACAGCGCCGGCAGCGCGACGTTCTCGCGCACGCTGCGCACCATCACCAGCCCCTCCTCGCGCCGGTCCGGCGGCAGGTAGAAGAGGCCGCGATCGAGCATCGCCCCGGGCGTGGCGCCGGTCACGTCCTCGCCGTCGAAGCGGATGCGCCCGGCGGCGGCGGCGGTCGCACCGAAGCAGGCGCGGCCGACCTCGGATTTGCCGCAGCCGACCAGGCCGGCAAGCCCGACGATCTCGCCGGCGCCGAGCTCGAGCGAGACCTCGGCTACCGCGCCGTCGGCGGTGGCGAGGCGCTCGATCTCGAGCAGCCGGCGCGCAGGCGCGAAGGCGATCTGCGGGAAGATCTGGGTGATGACGCGACCGGTCATGAGCTGCAGCAGGCGCTCGTCATCGGCCTCGTCCATGGCCAGCGTGGCGACGCGGCGGCCGTCGCGCAGCACGGTGACGCGGTCGCCGATGCGCCGGTTCTCGTCCATGCGGTGGCTGATATAGACGATGCCGACGCCGTTGCGCTTCTCCTGCTCGATGAGCGCGAAGAGCCGTTCCGCCTCGCGCTCGGTGAGCGACGCGGTCGGCTCGTCGAGGATCAGCACCGCCGGCTCGGCGCGGAACGCCTTGGCGATCTCCACCATCTGCTGCTCGGCGCGCGAGAGATACTGTACGCGCTGCTGCGGCAGCAGCGGAAAGCCCAGGCGGTCGAGGATCTCCTGCGCCCGCCGGCGCAGCGCCCGCTTGTCGAGCAGGCCCCAGGCGACGATCTCGGCGCCGAGAAACAGATTCTCTTCGACCGTCAGCTGCGGCACCAGCGAGAACTCCTGGAAGACGGCGCTGATGCCGAGCTGGCGGGCGTGGTGCACGGAATCGATCTCGACCGCCCGGCCGCGGCAGCGGATGGTGCCGGCGGTCGGACGGTGCACCCCCGCCAGCGTCTGGATCAGCGTCGACTTGCCGGCGCCGTTCTCGCCGAAGACGACATGGACCTCGCCCGGCCGCAGATCGAAATCGACGGCGTCGAGCGCGACCACGCCGGGGAAGTGCTTGCTCAGCCCCGCGACCGCAAGCAGCGGCGCCGGCCCGGCCGCGTCCGCCGCGGCCGGGCCGTCCTGGTGCAGTGACGCCGCCATCGCGCGGGCTCGCCGCGTCAGTTGACGTTGAACACCGGTTTCCAATTCTCCGGCGCCAGCGACGAGGCGTAGTCGAAGCTGTCGATGTTGCTCTTGTCGATGACGTAGATCTTAGGGCCGACATGCTTCATGTAGGGCTTGCCTTCGAGGATGCGCACCGCCTGGTCGATGGCGACGCGGCCCTGGATCACTGCCGAATCCGTCGGCGCAGCGAGCACCCGGCCGCGCTTGATGTCCTGATAGACGCCCGGGGTGAAGTAATAGGCGAGTACCTTGACCTTGTCCGAGAGGCCGCGCTCGCGCAGCAGCTGCACCGCCGCCTCCGTCGTCGGCGAGGTGCCGACGATATAGGCGATGCCGGGATGCGCCTGGAGCGAATCCTCGACCAGTTTCATCTGCACTTCCTTGCCGGTATCGCCGTATTTGGTGTCGACGACCTCGATGTCGCTGTTCTTGACCGCGTCGAGGAAGCCCTTGTTGCCGGCTTCGACCCAGCCCGCGCCGGGCGGCCCCGGGAACCACGCCACCTGCACCTTGCCCGACCCCTTGGGATGCTGCTTGGCGATGTAGGCGCCGGCGTTGTAGCCCATCTCCTTGAACGAGACGAGCGACTTGGCGCTGACCTGCGGCGAGGAGATGCCGTTGATCACGTCGATCACCGGGATGTTCTTGGCGCGCAGCGCCGCCACCGTCTTGTTGAGGCCGTCGAGCGAGATCGAGCCGATGACCACCGCCTGCGCGCCGCCGGCGACGCAATCCTCGATCTGCGAGATCTGCTTGTTGAGGTTGGTGTAGCCGCCGGCCTCGACCAGATGCATGGTGACGCCGAGATCCTTCGCCTCCTCGGAGACGCCGTAATCGACCGCCAGCCAATAGGCGTCCTTCATGTGCGGGAAGGACACGCAGATGTTCCACTTCTTGTCCGCCTTCGCCAGCGGCGTGTAGTCCTTGGCGAATTTCGGGCCGTCCATGTCGAAGGGCGGATTGTGCTCCTCGACGACGAAGGGATACCATTTCTTGCCCTGTGCCTGCGCGTCGCCGCCATCATTGGCGAGGACGAGCGCGACGCCTGCGGCGAGAGCCCCCGCAGCCATAGCCATACGCAACATTGCCAGCCTCTCTTTCTTTCCGTATCGGCCGGAGCCGTGCGGCTCCTCCACCCCTGCGCCGGACGCGGCAGGCCGCCTGCCCGAGCGGGATAATTCTCTGCCGAGAAACTTTGCGATGTAAAATTAATTATGGCCCATTGTTGAATTCGGAAAAACCGATGTCTCTCACCCTCCGCCAAATCCGCTATTTCATTGCCGTCTCCGAATCGGGGAAGATGTCGGCCGCAGCCGCGTCACTCGGTGTATCGCAATCGGCGATAACCGAAGCCCTGAAGGCGCTGGAGACCGACACCGGCGCCAAGCTGCTGCGCCGGCACCGCAGCGGCGTCAGCCTGACCCGGGAGGGCTACCAGTTCCTGCGCGAGGCGCGCCGGGTGATGAGCGCCGTCGCCGACGCGACGCAGGCGGTGCGGGCGGCGCCGACGCGCCCGGCCGGGCGCTTCACGCTGGGGGTCAGCTACACCGTGGCGGGCTATTTCCTGCCGCCGCTGCTGGCGCGCTTCCGCCGTGCCTTCCCCGAGGTGGAGGTGGCGCTGATCGAGCAGGAACGCGCGGCGATCGAGGGCCTGCTCGATGCCGGCCGGCTCGACATGGGCATGATCCTGACGGGGAATCTGCGCAGCAAGCAGCTCGATGCCGACGTGCTGATCCGCTCCAAGCGGCGGCTGTGGCTGCCCGCCAACCACCGTTTCCTGCGCCAGAAGCGGGTGACGCTGAGCGACGTGGCGGAAGAGCCCTACATCATGCTGACCGTCGACGAGGCGGCGAAGACGGCGCGGCGCTATTGGCGGCAGGCGAAGCTCGCGCCGAAGGTGGTGTTCGAGACCGCCTCGGTCGAGGCGGTCCGCGACATGGTCGCGCACGGCATGGGGGTCGCCATCCTGTCGGACATGGTCTATCGCCCCTGGTCGCTCGACGGCGACCGGGTCGAGGCGCGCGCACTCAGCGACGCGGTGCCGAGCATGGACGTGGCGCTGGTGTGGAAGCGGGACGGCGCGCTGAGCGAGGGCGCGGCCGCCTTTGCCGAGTTCTGCGGCTTCACCTGCAACGCGCCCGCCGCGGCGCGCCTGCCGCTCGGCCGCTGAGGCGGTCAGGCGGCCGCTTGGCGCTCCGCGTCGGCGCGGGCAATGGCGTCGAAATGGCGCAGCAGCAGCGCGAGCTTGGCGAGGATGAGGCGCACCTGCTCGAATTCGCGGTCGAGCGCGGCAAACGATGCGGCCTCGTCCGCCGCCGACCAGCACTCCGAGACGACGCGCGCGCCGGCGCTGATGCGCAGCGCCGCGGCGGCGATGCCGCCGGGCAGCGTCAGCGCCACCGGCTGCCCGATATGGCAGAGCTGCGCGCCGAGCCGGCGCTGGGCGGAGGACAGGCGCGACGGCAGCAGCGGCGTCACGTCCCGGTTGAGCGCGCGGTAGAGGATGGCTGTCTCGGCCGGGCCGAGCGCGCGACCGGCGTGCCGCACCAGGAAGGGGAAGATGGTGCGCGATGCCATCTCCTCGTCCAGGGCGGCGTCGGCCTGCCGCTCGTATTCGGGCAGCAGGTCGAGCGTCTCCTCGCCGGCGATGAGGCCGGGGACGATCTCCGCGAAGCGGGCAAGCGCTGCACGGCGGAAGCCCTGCGGCACCGCGAAATAGTCGCGCATCTCGCGCAGCGCGGCGGTCCAGCGCAGCAGCTGCCCGATATTGGCGTGCTCGACGAGGCCGTCGCGCAGCCCGTTCCAGCCGCGCGGCCAGTCGCTGCGGCTGGTGTAGTCGGCGAGGCCGGGCGGCAGGCGCGGCACCGTGCCAAAGCGCCGGGCGAGCGCGCCGGGCACCAGCAGCGCGCCGCTGAAGGGCGGGCCGGTGAAGAATTTCGAGCCGGTGATCATCACCATGTCGCCCTGCTCGAGATGCGCCGCCAGCCGGGCGCGGCCGAGGCGCAGCTGGCAGGCGTCGATCACCAGCTGCACGCGCTCGCCGTGGCGGGCGCGGATCTCGGCGAGGCAGGCGGCGCTCGGGCAGCGCGCGCCGAGCTTGGAATGATCCATCGCATGCAGCAGCACGCCGCGGCCGGCGGCCACCGCCTCGGCGACGGCGGCGAGCACGGCCGCGTCGATCTCGGCGAGCGCGCGCAGGCGCCCGGCCTCGCGCAGCGGGATGCCGACGCTCGCGACGTCCTCGGCGAGCCCGGCGATGGGATCGCCCTTCTCGACCGGGGCGCCCTGCGCGGTGAGCGTGCCGAAATGCCGGCCGCAACTGGCGTAGGCGACGCCGCTGCCGGTCTCGTCGGCGGCGGCGATGATGCTCGCCATCGGCGTGCCGAGGCGGGCGCGGGCGAGGAAGACCGCGTGCAGCCCGGTGTCGGTGCCGGAGGGCGAGAAGACGATGTCGGCGCCGCTGCCAGCCAGCCCGAGGAGCGCGAGAAGCTCGGCGCGCAGCGCCTCGACCTGCGCCTCGACCGCCGTCTCGAGCCCGTCGCGCGCGGCGGCGCGGGCGAGATCCTCGCGCTCTGCCTCGGCCGCGGCAAAGCCGCGCTCGGAGATCGAGGTCGCGGTCGAGGAGGCGAAGGTAAAGGCCTCGGGGCGCGGATACGGCCGGCAGCCGTAGAAATTGAGCTGGGTCGCGGGATCGAGCCGCAGCCGCGTGTCGCCGCCCGAGGCGAGCAGATGCTCCACCGGCGCGAAGAGCTCGGCGAGGCGGGAAAAGGCGATCGCGCTCATCGCCGCCTCACCCCGCCGCCCGGCGGCGCAGCAGCGCGCGAAACGCCTCGAACACCGTGTGCATCTGCGGGCGCTTGTACGGGAAGATCTCGGGGCTATCCATCGCATGCACGATCATCGCGATGTCGGCCTCGAACAGCAGCAGCCGCCCGTCCGGGGTCTCGGCGCAGTCGATGCCGAAATAATCGAGCCCGACGCGCTCGGCGATGGCGGCGAGCGCGTCGGCGTGGCGGCGTGCGAAGCCGGTGGCGAATTCCGCCATGAACGCCGCCTCTTCGGCGCGTTTGGCGGCGCTCGCCCGCATGTTGGCGTTGAGATAGTAGATCATCCACTGCTCGGCGATCGCCATGTGGCAGGCATAGGCCGCGCCGTCGATGAAGACGATGCGGTACTTGCGGAAGAGGCCGTCCGCCCCGCGGTAGTCGATGAAGCGCGAGACGTAGAACTCCGCCTCGCCGCGCTCGGCGAGATAGGCGGGCAGCGCCGCCGCGGCGTCGAGCTTGCGCAGCCCGCGCCCGGCATGGGAGCCCACCGGGCGCACGATCAGCGGAAAGGCGCCGTCGGGCAGCAGGTCGCCCACCGCGACCGCACCGGCGGCCAGACGCTGCAGGCTGGTGCGGTCGAGCCGCGCGGTCATCGGCACGGCCAGCCCGGGCGCGCCGTCGAGCAGCGCGAAGAGCCGCTCGCGCGACAGCTGGCGCACGCGCTCGGGCCGGTTCAGCACCGGCCGCGGCCAGGCCCGGACCAGCCGCTCGATGGCGGCGAGGACCGGCAGATTGTCGTCGGACTCGCCGACGGCGACGAAGGCCACGTCGTGCTCGGGAAGCGCCGTCGGCAGCTCCTCCCCCGGCCCGACGTAGAGCGTCTCGAGGGCGATGTCGGAGCCTTCGAGCAGGAATTCGAGCGGCGTGTTGGTGCCGAGATCGCCGGGCGCGGCGAAGGCGAGCAGCCGGAGCGCCGGCGCCGCGGCGGCGCAGGGCGAGCGATAGAGGCGCCGGATCGACAGCGCCTCCGCCTGGCGCGCGATGCCGTCCTCGAGATTGCCGAAGAGCTGCTCGACGACGGCGAGGTCCATCAGCGCCGCCGCGTCCTCGCGATGGTAGATGTACTTGCCGATGAGCTCGCGCCAGAGCGGCGTCAAATCCTGGCCTTCGAACATCATCCGCGACAGCTTGGCGACGCCGATCGGCATCGCCCGCTTGTCCTCGCCGCCCACTGGCGCGCCGCTATCCATGGAAGCCTGCCGTCTCGCTGCCGCGGACGCGCCGACGCGCGCCGCTCTCTCAGGGGTAAGCCCATTTGGTTAAAAAGCCTTGAATTCCCGAAGATTCGGTCGGCTGCGGCAAATCGCGCAGCGCCGGCGCTCGGGGGCAAGCGCTGCCCGGTCAACCACTTAACCCTACGTCAAGGACTTGGCCCGATATTTGCAGTCATGACTTGCTTCGGGCTATAAGCCTCTCATCATGGCGCTCTCCCAGAGGCTCGATCTCCGTCAGACGCAGGCGCTCGTCATGACGCCGCAGCTGCAGCAGGCGATCAAGCTGCTGCAGCTCTCCAACATGGAGCTTTCCGCCTTCATCGAGGGCGAACTCGAGCAGAACCCGCTGTTGGAGCGCGACGACGCGCCGGCCGAGGGCGCCGTCGAGGCGGCCGAGCCCGCCGCCACGGCCGAGGAGCACGAGGAGGTCGAGCGCTGGCAGGAGACGGCGGGGAGCGAGGGCGAGGGCAATCTCGACCTCGCCGGCGATCCCGCCGCCTGGCAGAGCCGGCTGACCCGGCCGCAGCCGGGCGAGACGCTGCCCGGCCTCGACCAGACGCTGAGCCGCCCCATCACCTTGCGCGACCATCTGTCGGCGCAGCTCTCGGTCGATCTCGCCGATCCCGTCGACCGCGTCATCGGCACGCATCTCATCGACATGATCGACGATGCCGGCTACCTCCAGGGCGCCCTCGCCGATGTCGCCGAGCGGCTCGATTGCGAGGTGGCGCGGGTCGAGGCCACGCTCAAGCTGATGCAGCGTTTCGATCCGCCGGGCATCTTCGCGCGCGATCTCGCCGAATGCCTGGCGCTCCAGCTCGAGGACCGCAACCGGCTCGACCCGGCGATGCGCGCGCTGGTCGACAATCTGCCGCTGCTGGCGAGCCGCGACGGCCAGGCGCTGATGAAGCTGTGCGGCGTCGATGCCGAGGACCTCACCGACATGGTCGCCGAGCTCAAGGCGCTCAATCCCAAGCCCGGCCTCGCCTTCGACCAGGCCGCGGCCGAGCCGGTGGTGCCCGACGTGCTGGTGCGGCCGCAAGGCGCGGGCTTCGCCATCGAGCTCAACAACGACACGCTGCCGCGGGTGCTGGTCAACAACCGCTATTACGCCGAGGTGTCGGGCGCCGCGCGCAACAAATCCGACAAGGATTATCTCGCCGAGCGCTATCAGCAGGCCAATTGGCTGGTCAAGGCGCTGCATCAGCGCGCCACCACCATCCTCAAGGTCGCCACCGAGATCGTGCGCCAGCAGGAAGGCTTCTTCCGCCACGGCGTGCAGCATCTCCGGCCGCTGGTGCTGCGCGACATCGCCGCGGCGATCGAGATGCATGAGAGCACGGTGAGCCGCGTCACCTCGAACAAGTACATGGCCACGCCGCGCGGCATCTACGAGCTCAAATACTTCTTCACCTCGGCGATCGCCGCGGCGAGCGGCGGCGAGGCGCTCTCGGCCGAGGCGGTGCGCTTTCGCATCAAGGCGCTGATCGAGGCCGAGGCGGCGGACGTTCTCTCCGACGACCGCATCGTCGATATCCTGCTCAAGGAGGGCATCGACATCGCCCGGCGCACCGTGGCCAAGTACCGCGAGGCGATGCGCATCCCCTCCTCGGTGCAGCGCCGGCGCGAACGCTCGCTGACGCTGTGACCGAGAGGCGGCTTGACACCCCGGCGAGGCCGGGTCCATAAGGTGGCCCGCCCGGGGAGGGCCGGCGTACCACAGGCGTTCCCGACAGTGTGAGTGGTCCGGTAGGAGCCATGCAGGTTACCGTCACGGGCAAGCAGATGGATGTGGGGGATTCCCTGCGCAGCCACGCCGAGGCGGCGACGGCGGCGATCGCCGATAAATATTTCGGACGGGCGATCGAGGCGCATGTGGTGTTCTGCCGCGAGCGGCACCTCTTCCTCTCGGACATCCTGGTCCATGCCGGCCGCGGCCTCAGCGTGCAGTGCCATGGCGAGGCGGCCGACGCCTACGCCGCCTTCGACGATGCCGCCGCGCGGCTGGAGAAGCAGCTCCGGCGCTACAAGCGGCGGCTGCGCAACCACCACAAGCATCCCAAGCGCGAGGCCGAAGCCGCGGCCGAGGAAGCCACCGACTACGTGCTTGCCGCCGACGGCGACGATGCCCAGGCCGGCGACGCCGCGGAGCAGCCGCTGGTCATCGCCGAGATGCGCACCGCCATCCCGCAGCTTTCGGTCAGCGAAGCGGTGATGCGGCTCGATCTTGCCGACCTGCCGGTGCTGCTGTTCCGCAACAGCGCCCACGGCACGCTCAACCTGATCTATCGCCGCCGCGACGGCAATGTCGGCTGGATCGACCCCGATCTCGGCGCCGCCGCCCGCCGCGCAGACAGGGACAAGGCCTCCTGATGGACATCGCCGACCTGCTTCAGCCCAACGGCGTCATTGCCAATCTGCGCGCCGCCAACAAGCGCCAGGCGCTGCAGGAGCTGGCCAAGCGCGCCGCCCAGCTCGCCGCCAGGCCCGAGCGCGCCGTGCTCGACGTGCTGCTGGAGCGCGAGCGGCTGGGCACGACCGGCATCGGCCGCGGCACGGCCATCCCGCATGGCCGCATGCCCGACCTGCCGCAGATTTACGCGCTGTTTGCCCGGCTGGAGAAGCCGATCGATTTCGAGGCGATCGACAACCAGCCGGTGGACCTGATTTTCCTGCTGCTGACCCCGGCCAATTCGGGGGCGGATCATCTGAAGGCGCTGGCGCGCCTGTCGCGCCTGCTGCGCGACAAGGCGATCTGCGAGAAGCTGCGCGGCACCGACCGCGCCGACGCGCTCTACGCGCTGCTCACCGACCGCGCCGCCAGCCACGCCGCCTGAGCGGCCCCCTATATCTAGTCGCCGGCACCGAGTCGGGCGCGGGACGTTCCGCGATTCGGCCAAGATGCTGTGGCCGACCACGGTCCGAAGCGCGGAAATCCGTGAAAAAATCAAGATGTGGTAGGGCTGTCCGAGTCGGGCGCGGGACGTTCGGGGAACCCGGACCAGATACAGGGGGGCACGTCGTCGCCCCCCGCCTCATCCTCCCGCCGCGCAGGAGCCGCTTTCGCGGCTCTCTCCCTCTCCGGCCCCGGGGGGGGGCGGAGAGGGCCGGGGTGAGGGGGGCGAGCTAATGCACGCTGACCGGCTCCAGCTCATGCTGGCGGACGGTGGCGAAGGCTACCTCGCGGTCCGGCAGCAACGCCACCGGCGTGCCGTCGGCGGCATGGACGGCAAATCCGACGACGCCATCGCTGCCGGCCACTCGCTTGATGTAGGCCAGGTCCTGCATGCCGAGCAGGGCGAATTCCTTGGCGGTGATGGAGCGCAACTTCTCGATCTGGTTCATGATCTCACCTTTCGCGGCGCGCCCGGACCGGGCATGGCGCCGTCCTTGTCCTGCTCCTCCCTGGTTTCCGGTCGTTCAGGCCGGGTCCTTGCCTGCGGTCCGCTCGACCGCCTGGCGCATCGGCTTGCCCATATTGCGGATCTCGACCGTGCGCACCGTCGGTTCGATGACGCGGCGGACGAGGTCGATGTTCAGCAGCCCGTTATCGAGCGAGGCGCCGGCCACCTCGATACCGTCGGCGAGCACGAAGGAGCGCTGAAACTGGCGGGCGGCGATGCCGCGATGGAGATAGACGCGATCCTTGTCGTCGACCTGGCGCCCGCGCACGACGAGCTGGTTGTCCTCGACCTGGACGCTGAGCTCGGCCATGGCGAAGCCGGCGACCGCCAGCGTGATGCGCAGGCTGTTCTCGCCGGTCTGCTCGACGTTATAGGGGGGATAGCCGTCGGCGCCGGCCTTGTTGACGCGGTCGAGCGCCCGCTCGAAATGATCGAAGCCCAGCAGCAGCGGCGAATTGAACAGCGACAGACGCGACATCTGACCTCCTCGAGCGAGCGAGTCCAGCGGGCCCGAAACGGCGCCCAAGCAATCCCGGCGATCCCCACGGCATCGCCGGAACTAGATGTGGGGTGCGGGGAAGCGGCCATCAAGCCCCGCGGAAAGCCCGGAAATCCGCGAAAAAGCCCGGCATCGGGGCGGATCGCCGGTTGACGTCGGTTTGGCGGCGCACCTATTCTTCGCCCACTGGGCGCGGGCCCCGGCACGGCACATTGCCAAGCGGCGACTGTCCCAGCGACGCCACTCGGGAGGGAAAAAAGCATGATCTGGAAAATGGCGACCATGGCCGCGGGCCTGGCGCTCGGTCTCTGCGTCAGCGGTGCGGCGAGCGCGCTGACCCTGAGCAGCCCCGACGTCAAGAACCACGGGACCGTCCCGGACGAACAGGTGTTCAACAGCTTCAGCTGCACCGGCAAGAACGTCTCGCCGGCGCTGAGCTGGAAGGGCGCGCCGGCCGGCACCAAGAGCTTCGCCGTCACCGTCTATGATCCCGACGCGCCGACCGGCAGCGGCTTCTGGCACTGGGTGGTGTTCAACATCCCGGCCAGCGCCACCGGCCTGCCCAAGAATGCCGGCGATGCGAAGGCCAATCTGATGCCGCCCGGCGCGGTGCAGAGCCGCACCGATTACGGCTTCGCCGGCTGGGGCGGTCCCTGTCCGCCCAAGGGCGACAAGCCGCACCACTACATCTTCACCGTCTTCGCGGTCGACGTCGATCATATCGACGCCGACGCCAACACTTCAGCCGCGGTGGTGGGATTCAACCTCCACTTCCACACCCTGGCCAAGGCCAAGATCGTCGCCACCTACGGCCGGCCGAAGTAAGACCGGCTCGAGAAACGCCAAGGGCCTAGCCGTCGCCGGCTAGGCCCTTGGTCGAACTGGTGGAGCCAGGCGGGTTCGAACCGCCGACCTCCGCAATGCCATTGCGGCGCTCTCCCAACTGAGCTATGACCCCAGAAGGCCGCGGCGCGCAGTTTAGCGCGATGCCGCGCGGCGCGGGAGCGGGAAATTAGCGACCCACCCTGCCCGCCTGCAAGCGGAAAACGCGCGCCTCAGCGCTCCTCGTCGTCCTCGACGTTTTCGATCACCTCGGCCATGTCGTCCTCGTCCTCGCCGAGTTCGGAGGCGTCCTCGATCACCTCCTCCTCCTCTTCCTCCTCGGCCTCCGCCGCCTCTGCGCCCTCGATCGGGATCTCCTCGGCCTCTTCCTCGGCCTCGGTCGCCTCGGCGGCGATGTCGGTGTCGATCTCCTCGTCGGCCATCGGCTCGATCGGCTCCTCGGGTGCGGCGATCGCCTTGGCCCGTCGCGTCTTCGTCAAGGTTTCGGGATCGTAGGCGGCGCCGCATTTCGGGCACATCACGGGCTCGCGATGCAGATCGTAATAGCGCGCGCCACAGCTCGGGCAGATGCGCTTCATTCCCCATTCCGGCTTAACCATCGACCGCCTCCGTTGTCGCGCGGTGGCCGGCCAATTGCCATGATCGCGCCACCGCTGTCAAAAGCAAAATCATCGACTGCTCCGGATGTCACCGCCGGACGCCCGGCCATTTCTGCCGCCGCCGGCTTGTGCTAGAGCTTGCCGCACAGATGACGAGAGCCCCGTGACCCCCCTTATCTCCGGAACCGCCTCGGCGCTGCGTGGCCGCCTGGTCGCGCCCGGCGACAAATCCGTATCGCACCGGGCCCTCATCCTCGGCGCGCTCGCCGTCGGCCGCACCCGGATCGGCGGGCTGCTCGAAGGCGAGGACGTGCTGCGCACCGCCGCCGCCATGGGCGCGCTCGGCGCCGGCATCGCGCGCGACGGCAACGGCTCCTGGACCATCGACGGCATCGGGCTGGGCGCGCTCGCCGAGCCGCAGGACGTGCTCGATCTCGGCAATTCCGGCACCGGCGCGCGCCTCCTGATGGGGCTGGTCGCCAGCCACCCGATCACCACCTTCTTCACCGGCGACGCCTCGCTGCGGCGCCGGCCGATGGCGCGCGTCGCGGCGCCGCTCGAGCGCATCGGCGCACGCATCGTCGCGCGGGACGGCGGCCGGATGCCGCTCGCCGTCATCGGCGCGTCCACGCCACTGCCCATCGCCTATCGCCTCCCCGTCGCCTCGGCACAGGTGAAATCCGCGGTGCTGCTCGCCGGGCTCAACGCGCCGGGCGAAACCAGCGTGATCGAGCCGCAGCCGACGCGCGACCACAGCGAACGCATGCTCCGCCACTTCGGCGCGGCGGTCAGCACCGCGGAAGAACCGGACGGCGCCCGCCGCATCACCCTCCAGGGCCAGCCCGAGCTGCGCGCGGCCGATCTCCTGGTGCCGGGCGATCCCTCCTCGGCCGCCTTCCCGGCGGTCGCCGCGCTGCTGCTGCCGGGCTCGGAAGTGGTGATCGAAGGGGTCGGCGTCAACCCGCTGCGCACCGGCCTTTATGAGACGCTGCGCGAGATGGGCGCCGCGGTCGATTTCGGCAACGAGCGCATGGCCGCCGGCGAGCCGGTGGCCGATCTCGCGCTCCGCGCCGGCGCGCTCAGCGGCGTCGAGGTGCCGGCCGAGCGCGCGCCGCGCATGATCGACGAATATCCCATCCTCGCCGTCGCCGCCGCCTTCGCCAAGGGCCGCACGGTGATGCACGGGCTGGGCGAACTGCGGGTCAAGGAAAGCGACCGGCTCGGCGCCATCGCCCAGGGCCTCGCCGCCTGCGGCGTGAGCGCGACGATCGCCGGCGACACGCTGACGGTCGAGGGGCTGGGCGGCCCGCCGCCCGGCGGCGCCGACATCGCCACCCGGCTCGATCACCGCATCGCCATGGCCTTTCTGGTGCTCGGCATGGCGGCCGAGCGGCCGGTGCGCGTCGATGACGGCGACACCATCGCCACCAGCTTTCCGGGCTTCGTCGCGGCCATGAACCGGCTCGGCGCCGCGATCGCGCCCGCGCGCCCATGATCGTCGCCCCGTGATCATCGCAATCGACGGCCCGGCCGCCTCGGGCAAGGGCACGCTGGCACGGCGGCTGGCACGGCATTTCGGCCTGGCGCATCTCGATACCGGCGGGCTCTACCGCGCCGTGGCGCTGCGCGTGCTGGCCGGCGGCGGCAATCCCGCCGATGCCGCGGTCGCCGCGGCCGCGGCCGGCGCGGTCGCGGCCGGCGACCTCGCCGACCCCCGGCTGCGCCTGGAGCCGGTGGCGCAGGCCGCCTCGGTGGTGGCCGCGATCCCCGCCGTGCGCCAGGCGCTGCTCGCCTTCCAGCGCGGCTTCGCCCGGAAGCCGCCGGGCGGCGAGCCCGGGGCGGTGCTGGACGGGCGCGACATC
Source organism: Rhodospirillales bacterium (assembly GCA_027315365.1). Lineage (GTDB taxonomy): Bacteria > Pseudomonadota > Alphaproteobacteria > ATCC43930 > CGMCC-115725 > DAHUYF01. The sequence continues at coordinate 35,066 of DAHUYF010000094.1, forward strand.
GGCACGGTGATCTGCCCCGCGGCCACCGCCAAGCTGTTCATCACCGCCACCCCGGAGGCCCGGGCGGAGCGTCGCGCCCGAGAGTTGCGGGAAGCCGGCGAGCCCGCTATATACGAGGCCGTCCTGCAGGACATGAAGGATCGCGACGCGCGCGACAGCCAGCGTCGGGCGGCGCCTTTGGTGCCGGCCGACGATGCTTTCGTTCTCGACACGACCACGCTCGATGCCGATGCCGCGTTCGCCGCGGCGCTGGCCTTCATCGAGCGGAAGCTCGCCGCCCAGCCCCCGGCGTCGCCAGGCTAGGCCCGCGCTTTCCCCGCCCGCAGGATCCGGGGCCTATGCCGCCGCGCCCCTCCCCTGTCGGCGGCCCGTTGCGTTTCGCCCGCTTCCCGGCGGCGCGGCGGCAGAGCCAGGGAAGCGTGGGAGAGGCAATGGCCGTCGCGACCAGAACCAAGACCGAGGCCGGCAAGGAAAGCTTCGCCGCGCTGCTCGACCAATCGCTCGGATCCGCGTCCGGGCTCGAAGGCACCGTCATCAAGGGCATCGTCGTCTCGATCGAGAACGACAGCGCGCTGATCGATGTCGGGCTCAAATCCGAGGGGCGCGTCGCGCTCAAGGAATTCGCCGCTCCCGGACGGCCGGCCGAGATCAAGCCCGGCGACACCGTCGAAGTCTATCTGGAGCGGATGGAGGACAAGAACGGCGAAGCGCAGCTGTCGCGCGAAAAGGCGCGGCGCGAAGAGGCGTGGACGCTGCTCGAAAAGAGTTTCCAGGCGAACGAGCGCGTCACCGGCGTGATCTTCGGCCGCGTCAAGGGCGGCTTCACCGTCGATCTCAACGGCGCCGTCGCCTTCCTGCCGGGAAGCCAGGTCGATATCCGCCCGGTGCGCGACATCACCCCGCTGCTCGGCAGCCCGCAGCCCTTCCAGATCCTCAAGATGGACCGCTCGCGCGGCAACATCGTGGTCTCCCGCCGCGCCGTGCTCGAGGAGAGCCGCGCCGAAGCGCGCTCGGAGCTGGTGGCGAGCCTCAAGGAAGGCCAGATCCTCACCGGCGTGGTCAAGAACATCACCGATTACGGCGCCTTCGTTGATCTCGGCGGCGTCGACGGGCTGCTGCACGTCACCGACATCGCCTGGCGGCGCATCAACCATCCTTCCGAGGCGCTGCATATCGGCCAGACGGTCAAGGTGCAGGTGATCCGCTTCAATCCCGAGACGCAGCGCATTTCGCTCGGCATGAAGCAGCTCGAGGCCGATCCCTGGGAGGGCGTGGAGCTCAAATACCCGTCCGCCGCGCGCTTCAAGGGCCGCGTGACCAACATCACCGATTACGGCGCCTTCGTCGAGCTGGAGCCCGGCGTCGAGGGTCTGGTGCATGTCTCGGAGATGAGCTGGACCAAGAAGAACGTCCATCCCGGCAAGATCGTCTCGACCAGCCAGGAGGTCGAGGTGCAGGTGCTGGATGTCGATCCGCAGAAGCGCCGCATCAGCCTCGGCCTGAAACAATGCCTGTCCAATCCTTGGGAGGCCTTCGTCGAGAAATATCCGGTCGGGACCGAGCTCGAAGGCGAGATCAAGAACATCACCGAATTCGGCCTGTTCGTCGGCCTGCCCGGCGACATCGACGGCATGGTGCATCTCTCGGACCTCGACTGGAAGCGTCCGGGCGAAGAGGCGATCGCCGATTACAAGAAGGGCGACATGGTCAAGGTGCGTGTGCTCGATGT